>NZ_JBEYUK010000003.1:0-514432 GCF_040643475.1 Streptomyces sp. NPDC047130
GATCCGGGGCGGCTGTACCTGCCGACCATCATGGACCCGGTCTTCGGCTACCAGGTCGCCAACGTCGAGGCCTCCATGGCCTCGCCGTCCTCCCTGCTGCACTGGACCCGCCGGATGATCGAGATCCGCAAGCAGAACCCGGCGTTCGGACTCGGCAGCTACACCGAACTCCCCTCCTCCAACCCCGCGGTGCTCGCCTTCCTCCGCGAGTACGAGGACGACACCGTCGTGTGCGTGCACAACTTCTCCCGCTTCGCCCAGCCCACCGAACTCGACCTGAGCGCCTTCGAGGGGCGTCACCCGGTCGAACTGTTCGGCGGAGTCCGCTTCCCGGCCATCGGCGAACTGCCGTACCTGCTGACCCTGGCGGGCCACGGCTTCTACTGGTTCCGGCTCGTCCGAGTCGCACCCCGCGCCAGCCGACGACTGTGAGCCTGAGCCCGCGAAAGGACACGCCATGACGAAGACAGCACCGCTCCGCACCGCCCTCCCGGTCGCCGCCGAGCCCATGGCCTCCCTCAAGGGGCTGTTGCTCGAATGGCTGCCTCAGCAGCGCTGGTTCGCGGGCAAGGACCGGCCCGTGACGGACCTGAAGCTGCTGTCCATGACGGAACTGCACCCGGGCTGCCTGCACCTGCTGGTGCACGCCGAGCACACCGGTCTGCCCACCCCGGGCGGTTCCCCTCCGGGCGACTGCTACCAGCTGCTGCTGGGCGCACGGCGGGAGCTGCCGCCGCGGCTGGCGGAGGCGTTCATCGGCCGGGCCGGCTCCGGCCCGCTGGCCGGCCTGGCCGTCTACGACGCGCTGCGCGAACCCCGTTCGGCGGCCCTGCTGCTCGACCGGCTGCGCCACCCCGGCACGACCGGGCCGCTCACCTTCGAGCGCGACCCCGGTGTCTGCCTGGCGGCCGGGCTGGCCCCGCGGCTGCTGGCGGCCGAGCAGTCCAACACCTCCCTGGTGTACGGCGACGCGTACATCCTCAAGGTGTTCCGCCGCATCCAGCCGGGCACCAACCCGGACTGGGAGGTGCCGTGGGCGCTGGCGCGTGCGGGCTGCACCCGGGTCCCGGCGCCGACGGCCTGGTTCCGCACCTCGCAGCCGTTCGAGGCGACCCTGGGCGTGCTCCAGCCGTTCCTGCCGTCGGCGACGGACGGCTGGACGCTGGGACTCAACGCGCTCGCGGCCGACAACGACTTCACCCGGGAGGCGCACGCCCTGGGCCGGGCCACCGCGGAGGTGCACCAGGCGCTGGCCGCCGCCTTCCCCCGCGGCCCGCTCGGAGCGGAGGCGGCGCCGCAACGGGGCAGGCTGGCGCGGGAGATGAACGAGCGCCTGCACGCCACCGCCCGTGCCGTCCCCGACCTGCGGCCGTACGTGCCGGGGCTGTCCGCCGCGTTCGCCTCGCTGGAGGCGGACCGTCCCGCCCAGCGCATCCACGGCGACCTGCACCTGGGCCAGGTGCTGCGGGCCGGCAGCGAGTGGTTCGTGATCGACTTCGAGGGCGAGCCGTCCCGGCCGCTGGCGGAGCGCCGCAGCGTCCAGTCCCCGGTCCGGGACGTGGCGGGCATGCTCCGTTCCTTCGACTACGCGGCCCGCACCCGCCGGCCGTGGCACCCCGAGTGGGCCCGGCAGTGCCGTGACGCCTACTGCGCGGGCTACGCACGCGGCGCGGGGTGGGACCCCCGCGACGAGCCCGGCGTGCTCCGCGCCTACGAGACCGACCGGGCGGTGTACGAGGTCCTCTACGAGGCCCGGCACCGGCCCGACTGGCTCCCCGTTCCGATGGCAGCGATCCGGCGTCTCGCCGTTCTAGGAGGCTGAACCCGACCATGGCACTGCGTGAGACCGCTCCCCCCGAGCCGTCCGCCCCTCGCCCCGGCGCCGACACCCCGGCCGGCACCGCTCCCGCCGAGGCCGCCGAGGCCGCCGAGGCCGGCCGGGGCGGTGCGGAGGCGTCCGGCGCCGGACGGGCGCCCGCCCGGGCCAAGCGGCGGGCCTCGGCGCCGGTGGTGCGCAGGCCCGTCGTCCCTGGGGCGCCGCCCGCGCCCCCGCTGGGCACGGACGACCGCCACCGCCTGCTCTCCGGCTGCCACCACGATCCGCACGCCCTGCTCGGCGCCCACCCGGTGGCCGAGGGCGTCGTCTTCCGGGCCCTGAGGCCCGGGGCGCGCGGGGTCAGCCTGGTCCTCGACGGCGGGCGGCACGTGCCGCTGAACGACGAGGGTGACGGCCTCTTCGGCGGCCTGCTCGCGCTCGAGGCGGTTCCCGAGTACCGGCTGCACGTGGTCTACCCGGAGGCCGAGGTCGAGACCGAGGACCCGTACCGCTTCCTGCCCGCGCTGGGCGAGCTCGACCTCCACCTGATCCGCGAGGGCCGCCACGAGCAGCTGTGGAAGGCGCTGGGAGCGGAACCCATGGTCCACCAGGGCGTGACCGGCACCCGCTTCTCGGTCTGGGCGCCCAACGCCTCCGGGGTGCGGGTCGCGACGGAGTCGACGTTCTGGGACGGCACCGCCTTCCCCATGCGCTCGATGGGCGCGTCCGGCGTGTGGGAGCTGTTCCTGCCGGGCGTCGGCGAGGGGACCCTCTACAAGTTCGAGATCGCCACCAGCTACGGCACGCGGCTGCTGAAGGCCGACCCGATGGCCCGCCGCACCGAGTGCCCCCCGGCCACCGCCTCCGTGGTGACCGCCTCGCACTACCAGTGGGGCGACCAGGAGTGGATGGCGCACCGGGGCGACCTGCCGGTGCACGAGGCGCCCTTCTCGGTGTACGAGGTGCACCTGGCGTCCTGGCGTCCCGGGCTCACCTACCGGCAACTCGCCGACCAGCTCCCGAAGTACGTCAAGGAGCTCGGCTTCACCCACGTCGAGCTGATGCCGGTCGCCGAGCACCCGTTCGCCCCCTCCTGGGGCTACCAGGTCACCGGTTTCTACGCCCCGACCGCGCGGCTGGGGTCACCGGACGACTTCAAGTACCTGGTCGACAGCCTCCACCGGGCCGGCATCGGCGTGATCATGGACTGGGTGCCCGCCCACTTCCCCAAGGACGACTGGGCGCTGGCCCGGTTCGACGGCTTCCCCCTGTATGAGCCCGGCAACGAGATGCGGGCCGAGCACCCCGACTGGGGCACCTTCGAGTTCGACTTCGGCCGCACCGAGGTGCGCAACTTCCTGGTGGCCAACGCGGTCTACTGGTGCGAGGAGTTCCACATCGACGGCCTGCGGGTCGACGCCGTCGCCTCCATGCTCTACCTGGACTACTCCCGCGAGGACGGGCAGTGGCAGCCGAACGAGCACGGCGGGCGGGAGGACTGGGCCGCCGTCCGCTTCCTGCAGGAGATGAACGCCACCGTCTACCGCCGCAACCCGGGCGTGGTGACCATCGCCGAGGAGTCCACCGCCTGGGAGGGGGTCACCCGGCCCACCGGGAGCGGCGGCCTGGGCTTCGGCCTGAAGTGGAACATGGGGTGGATGCACGACTCGCTGGAGTACATGAGCCACGAGCCGGTGCACCGCAGGTTCCACCACCACGAGATGACCTTCTCGATGATCTACGCCTACAGCGAGAACTACGTGCTGCCTATCTCGCACGACGAGGTGGTGCACGGCAAGCGGGCGCTGGTCTCCAAGATGCCGGGCGACTGGTGGCAGCGCCGCGCCAACCACCGCGCCTACCTGGGATTCATGTGGGCCCACCCCGGCAAGCAACTCCTCTTCATGGGGCAGGAGTTCGCGCAGGGCGACGAGTGGCGGCTGGAGAACGGGCCGGAGTGGTGGCTGCTGGACGCGGCGTACGGCGCCCGGGCCGACCACCAGGGCGTGCAGGACCTGGTGCGGGACCTGAACGCGCGGTACCTCGGGACTCCGGCGCTGTGGCAGCGGGACACCGACCCGGCGGGCTTCCGCTGGGTCGCCTGTGACAGCGCGGACGACAACCTGCTGGCGTTCCTGCGCTTCGGCCGGGACGGGGCTCCGCTGCTGTCGGTCAGCAACTTCTCCCCCGTGGTCCGCCACGACTACGCGCTGTGGATCCCGGAGGAGGCCGGCGCCGTCTGGCAGGAGACGCTGAACACGGACGACCTGCGGTACGGCGGCAGCGACGTCCGCAACGAGGGTCCGGTCCGCCGGCACGAGGACGGCTTCCTGCGGATGACCGTCCCGCCGCTGGCCACCGTCTGGCTGAGCCCCGCCTGACCCGCGGCCCCGCGGCCCCGGACGAAGGACACGAAGCGCCCCCGGGCGGCGCGGCGCGGTCGCGCCGCCCGGGGGCGCGGATGTGTGGTCCCGCTCAGTCCCACACGGTCACGGCGTAGCCGATCAGGCCGACCGCCACCAGCAGCACGAGCAGCAGGATCAGGGTGAGGGGCCCCTTGGCCCACCCCTTGGGCGGGTTGTGGGTCTCCTGGGGCCCGGCCTCCGGCATGCTGCTCTCCGCGGGCGGCGTCTCACCCGGCGGAACTCCCCCGCCGGGCTCGAGGCCGGAGGAACGGGACGGGTCCGGATCGGGATTCGAGTAGCTCATGCCCGCCGGGTTCCCCCGCGCCGCGTGCCGGAACCGCTCGTTCCGCCGCCCGTGCGCGCCGTCTCCCCCACCATCCGTCCGACCGCTCCCACAGGACGCATCCCGCACCACGGCGGGCGCGTAGCCTCCCCGCCTCCGGGAACAAGCAACGGAGGAAGACGAGAGACTGCGCGACAGCACCGCGCCCGACGGGCTGGGGAAGGCATCATGGCATCCGAGCCGCGCGGGGACGACGCGCTTGCCCACCACACCGAAGACGTACAGAGCCTGACCGCGGGCTTCGCCGGCGAACTGCCGGACGTGACGGAGGCCAGGCTCGCCGCCGAGGAGTTCCTCCGGGCCCTGTCCCGGCCCTGTCCTCCCACGGCGCCCGAGCACTGGGACGACATCCTGCTGGTGGTGACCGAGCTCGCCGCGAACGCGATCCAGTACGCTCCCGGCCCCTTCGAGCTGCGGATGCGCCGCACCTTCGACGGGGTGCACGTCGTCATGAGCGACACCAATCCCGCACCGCCGTCACCCCGGCCCTTCCAGCCCAGTCGTGGCGGCGGGGGCATCGGCTGGCACCTGGTGCACACCCTGTCCGACCAGGTCAGCGTGGTGAGCCAGGACGACGGCAAGGACATCCACGTGTTCCTGCCCTGGTAGGAGCCCTGCCGAGGGTCCGTCCCCTCCGGTGAGGACGCCCGGGGTGCTCGGTCCTCGGCTCGGTCCTCGGCTCAGTCCTCGCGGGGCGAGGTCAGCAGGATCAGCACGCTGACCGCCTTGCCCCCTTCCGGGAGCCGGTCCACGCGGATGTCGCGGGCGAGCCGGTGGATCAGGGGCCATCCGTAACCACCCGGCGCGGTCCGGTCGAGGTGCTCGTCCCCCTCCGGGAAGCCTCCGGGCGCGGACAGCGCCTTGGGGACGCGTGCACTGGCGTCGTGGACGAAGACCCGGACCCCGACGGCCTCGGGGCGCACCTCGAAACCGGTCAGGCCGCCTCCGTGCCGGACCGCGTTGGACACCAGCTCGGAGACGACCAGGCGCAGGTCGACGAGGGCGCCCTCGGGCGCCCTGCGGAAAGGGGTCTCCCACTCGTCGCGGACGACGGAGACCGCGTAGGCGCGGGCCGCCGCGGCGCTCGCCACGGCGGCCCGCGGCCGCTCACGCACGGGCTGGGCGCCGGAGCCTCCGCCGCCCTTCACCGGACCGTGCCCCGGCCGGTCATGAGGCCACGGTTCCGCCGCCCTCGGCGACCAGCCTCCGGCCGGCCCCCCGGATCCGGCTCTCCGTGATCCGCCCGTCCTGGGGCACGCCCGCCCTGGGGAGCGTGCCCGCCGCCAGGGAGGCGCCCGGCAGGTGGCCGCCCGCGGGCACCCCCGCCACGGCCGCGCCGGCGGGCACGCTGGCACCGGCGAGCATCCGCCGCGCCGCGGCCAGCGCGGCGCGGACGTCCCGGGTCCCGGTGGAGACACAGAGGGTGTACGCCAGGTCCTCGGAACGCCGGCCGGTGCGCGGGCCGCCCCGCTCGGCCTCCTCGGCGAGCAGGGCGTGGTACTCGTCGACGAGCTTGCGCAGGGTGGCGGGGTGGGGCGTCAGCATGGACCTACTCCTTCGCGAAGGCGGTTCGCATGCCCTGGCCGAGGGCTTCCTCCCGTACCCGCGCACAACTGCGGCTGATGAGCCGCGAGACGTGCATCTGGGAGATGCCCAGCCGGTCAGCGATCCGGTTCTGTGTCATGTCCTCGAAGAACCGCATGTAGAGGATGGCCCGCTCCCGTTCGGGGAGCCGGCGCAGTCCCTCCTTCGCCGCCTCCCGGTCCACCACCACGTCGTACGCGGAGTCCGCCGCGCCGAGGGTGTCGGCGAGGCTGTAGCCGTCGTCGTCCGAGGAGAGCTCGGCGTCCAGCGAGAGGGTGCTGAAGCTCTCCAGCGCCTCCATGCCGGTGGCGACCTCTTCCTCGGTGAGTCCGGTGTACTCCGCGATGCGGGAGGTACTCGGCTCCGGGCTGCCGGGGCTCTGGGTGAGCTCGCGGCGGGCCACCCGGACCTTGTTGCGGAGTTCCTGCACCCGGCGCGGGACCCGCAGGGCCCACATCCGGTCGCGGAAGTGGCGCTTGATCTCGCCGGTGATGGTGGGGACGGCGTAGCTCTCGAACGCGCCACGGGAGGGATCGAACCGGTCGATGGCCTTGACCAGTCCGAGGGCGGCCACCTGCCGGAGGTCCTCGACCGACTCGCCGCGGTCGCGGAAGCGACTGGCGATACGGTGGGCCATCGGCAGCCAGGCCTCGGTCAGCTCCTCACGCACCGCGTCGCGCTCCGGCCCGTCCCCGAGTTCGGCGAGCCTGGCGAAGGCGGCCGCGGTGTCCGGGGCGTCGTCGTGGGGCCGGCGCCCACCGGAAGCTGTCCGATGTGCAGTGTTTTGTCCGTTTACGGAGCGACTTGTCGACATATCGATGACCATGCGATTGAGCTCCTGAGCAGTGGGGGGTCAGGGAACTGCCGCGGAAACGCTGCCCACGGTCGCCGGGAGGTTTCGGGTGCCGGGCGGTCGCGCCGACCTGCGGCGCGTTTCTCCGGTCCGAAGCACGAAACCCCACCTGCCCCAGGGGTCGGACGGCAAACGCCTCGATCTCCAATATTGTGACTGGCGTCACGCAACCCCGCACGCGGGCGGCTCACGCGCGGCGCAGCCGCGCCGCCGCCGCGCGGTCACTTCGAGCGAAAGCGCTGGTCAGGCCTTGATGAGATCTGCTTCACAGAAAAGTTTTCCTTCAGGTGGAGTACGACGTGCAACCCGGGGCAAGCGAGCCATGTCACCGAGCAACAGGGTGGCGCGCAGCTACGAGGACGAATACGCCGTGTACGAGGTTCTCTTCCAGGACCTGGACGGAGTGTTCGATGACTGCAGACGATCAGAGAGGAACAGCATGGCAGCCGTGACCGCGGGAGAGGCAACGACCACGGCGCAGTGGGATGTCCGGACCGAGGAGACGACCGCGGGGCTCCCGTACATCGAGGACCCCTCCGCCGTGGCCCCCCGGGACGCCCGGGAACTGTCGCGCGAGTTCCTGAGCCGCCTCGCCGTGCTGGAGGAAGGCACGCCGGAGTACCAGTACGCGCGGAACACGCTCATCGAGATGAACCTGTCGCTCGTCCGCTACGCCGCGTCCCGCTTCCGCGGCCGCGACGACTCGATGGAGGACATCGTCCAGGTCGGCACCATCGGCCTGATCAAGGCGATCGACCGGTTCGAACTGACCCGCGAGGTCGAGTTCACCTCCTTCGCGGTGCCGTACATCGTGGGCGAGATCAAGCGCTTCTTCCGTGACACCAGCTGGGCCGTCCACGTGCCGCGCCGTCTCCAGGAGGCGCGTGTGGAGCTGGCCCGGGCCACCGAGGAACTGCGCAGCCGGCTGGGCCGGACGCCGACCACCCGGGAGCTCTCCGAGCTCATGTCGCTGCCGGAGTCGGAGGTGGTGGAGGCCCAGAAGGCGTCCAACTGCTACACCTCCTCCTCCCTGGACGCGGCGCTCACCCGGGACGGCGGCAACGACGGCGAGGCCGTGCTGGCCGACTTCATCGGCGCCGAGGACGCGTCGCTGGAGCTGGTCGAGGACTTCCACTCGCTGGCCCCGCTCATCGCCGAGCTGGACGAGCGCGACCGCCAGATCATCCACATGCGCTTCGTCGAGGAGCGCACCCAGGCGCAGATCGGCGAGGAGCTGGGCATCTCCCAGATGCACGTCTCCCGCCTGCTGAGCCGCATCATCAAGAAGCTCCGCAAGGGTCTGCTCGACCCGTCGGTGGCCTGATCCGCCGCTGCCCGTCCTCTCTCCTCCCTCGTGCGCGAACCGGTGCTCGCACCGGTCCGGGCATGAGGGAGGATGTTTTTCGTACAGATAGTTGTAACGAGCATCGAGAGAGCGCGCGGTAGCACGTGGACACGAGCAGTCGGAGCAGCGTCGAGGATCGCGACGGCGGGGACGACACCACGCGGGCGGCCGCGGACGGGCAGGGAACGAGCCCGTCCGCGGCCGCCCCGCGTCGTGGCTGGCGCCGGTTCGCCATGGACACCCGCCCGCTGCGGCGGCCCGCCTACCGGAGGCTGTGGTCCTCCACCGTCGTGACCGCGGTGGGCAGTCAGCTCACGGCGGTCGCGGTCCCCAAACAGATCTACGACATCACCGGGTCGTCGGCGTGGGTCGGCTACGCCAGTCTCGCCGGCCTGGTGCCGATGGTGGTCTTCGCGCTGTGGGGCGGCGCGGTGGCCGACACCGTGGACCGCCGCAAGCTGCTCCTGGTGACCAACATCGGCATCGCGGTGACCTCGGTGCTGTTCTGGGCCCAGGCGGCGGCCGGGCTGGAGTCGGTCGCGGTGCTGATGGTGCTGCTCGCGCTGCAGCAGGCGTTCTTCGGCCTCAACTCCCCGGCCCGGACGGCGTCGATCGCGCGGCTGGTGCCCGCGGACGAGCTGCCCGCGGCGAACGCGCTGGGCTCCACGGTGATGCAGACGGGCCTGGTGGCCGGGCCGCTGCTGGCCGGCGCGCTGATACCCGTCGTCGGGCTGCCCGAGCTGTACCTGATCGACGCGCTGGCCCTGTGCGCCACCGTGTGGGCCGTGTGGCGGCTCCCCGCGCTGCCGCCGCTGGACACCGGCCGCGCGCCCCGGCGGGCCGGGCTGCGGGAGGTCGTGGACGGCTTCCGGTACATCGGCATGCAGCAGGTGCTGCTGCTGTCCTTCCTCGCGGACATCATCGCCATGGTCTTCGGCATGCCGCGGGCGCTCTTCCCGCAGATGGCGGAGGAGACCTTCGGCGCCTACGGCCCGGAGTTCGCGCTGGGCCTGCTGTTCGCCGCCATCCCGGTGGGCGCCGTGATCGGCGGACTGTTCTCCGGGGCGTTCTCGCGGGCACGGCGGCACGGCTGGATGGTGATCGGCTCGGTGATCGGCTGGGGCCTCGCCGTCATCGGCTTCGGGCTCACCGGGAACCTGTGGGTGGCCGTGGCCTGCCTGGCGGCGGGCGGGGTCGCCGACATGGTCTCCATGGTGTTCCGGGGGGCGATCCTGCTGTCCGCCGCGACGGACGAGATGCGAGGGCGGATGCAAGGGGTCTTCACGGTGGTGGTCGCGGGCGGTCCGCGGCTGGCGGACGTCCTGCACGGGACGGGGGCCGCGGCGGTGGGGACGCGGTGGGCGGTCGTCGGCGGCGGTGTCCTGGTCGTCGTGCTGACCCTCGTCCTCGCCTTCGCCACTCCGTCCCTGCGCCGCTACCGCGTCTGACGACCGGCCCGTCGCCGCGTCCGTGGAACCGCGCGGGCGCGGAGGGCGCGCGGAACCGCGCGGGCGCGGAGGGCGCGGACGTGCGCTCCGGGCGGGTCGGTGGCGTGCGGCGGCGGGCCCGGGTCAGTGGCGGGCGTGCTGGAAGGACTCGAGGAGCTGCACCCGGGTGGACTCGAGGCGGTAGGCGAGGATCTCGGCGACGATCCGCATGAGGGAGAGCCCGAGCCCGGGGTCCTCCTCGGCGAGGTCCAGCACGGGCGACGCCTCGAACTCGTAGGCCCGCACGGGGCTGAAGGCCACCGCGCCGAAGTCCCACTCGTGGGGCGGGAAGAGCCAGGACCACCCCAGCAGGTCCCCCGACCCGAGGCTCGCGACCGTCACCCGCCGCAGCTGCGTGACCTGCTGGTACAGGTCCACCCGGCCGGAGCGGACCACCCAGAAGCGGTCCGCCACCCCGCCCTCGTCGAAGATCGGCGCGTCCTCGGGGAACGACACCTCGCGCGCCAGCGTCATCAGCCGTTCCCGGCGGTCCGGAGTCAGCGCGGTCAGCAGTTTGATCGGCTTGGTCATCGCAGCGCTCCTCGCCGGCCGGGCGGACAACGGACACCCTCCCCCCATTGTCAGCGGGTCCCCACGACCGGAGCACTTCGAACGGGTGAAGGGTCGGCAAAGCCGAAAGCCGAGGACGCCCGGGACAAGGACGCGGAAAGGCCGGGGGGAAGCGGGGAGAAGAAGGCGGAAAGGCCGGGCGAGGGCCGCGAGCGCGCACGAAAAGACCCCGACCGGACGGGGGAGACCGGTCGGGGCCGCACAGGGTACGACGACCGAGCGCCGCATACGTGAAGTTTAAACCATCCCCACCCCTTCGGACGAATCGGCCGCCGACATGTGATCGACGTCCCACTCGGGGAACCCGGTGCCGATGAGCGAACCGCATCTGCCGGACGGCGAACCGGTCGAGCTCTACCTCGACCTTCTGCGCCTCCGCCTGAGTCCAGAGGAATACGACCTCCTGCTCCGTCTGGTCCGGCCCGCCCTGCGGGCGCTCGGTGAAGATCTCGACCTCGCCGACATGGAACCCGACGGCGACTGCGTGGACGCGGGTCCGGTCCCGCAGGAGATCCGCGACGAGGCAGCCCTGGTGATCGCCGCCGCGGTCACCGGCCGTCTCGACAACGTCCTGATCGAACTCGACTACGAGGACACCGGTCCCATCCGGGTCGTCACCGACGCGGCGAGCGCCGCCGACCCCGACCGCCGCCGTGAGATCGCCGACTCCCTGCTGCGACGCCGCCGCGAGGACGAGGAGCTGCGCGGCATCGCCGAGGTGAGCGACCTGCCCACGGACTTCTGACCGCTCCCCTCCCCCACCGGGCCCCGGCTCCGCCGGGGCCCTTCTCATGCCCGCCGCCGTGTCAGGCCGCCCGCTGCCGCGCCGGGGACCGCAGGGGGACCTCCAGCGGCCGGGCGAGGCCGGTGACCGCGTCGTCGAGGCGGCCGAGGTGTCCCAGGACCCGGTCGGTGACACGTCCGTACCGGGGCGCGGCGGGCGTGCCCGGCTCCAGCAGCGACGCGATGCTGGAGCCGGTCTCCAGCTCTCCGGCGTCCTTGCGGCCTTCCACGTGCGCCGCGACCGTCTCGATGTTCCGCACGATCCGCTCTCCGGCGCCGGCCAGCCGGGGGTCGGCGGCGATCGCCGTCTGGCTGGGCAGCAGTTCGGCCGTCGCGGCCAGCGACCTCGCGTGGTAGGCGCAGGTCTCCAACTGGGCCACCACGTACCGCGCGGTGTCGCGCCGGCTGCGCATGGGGGTGATCGGGTGGGTCAGCGGCTGGGTGGAGGACCGCAGCTCGCCCAGCGCCTCGTCGAGTTCCCGCGCCTGGTCCAGGAGGTCCGCCGGGGGGCCGCCGCTGAGCTGCTCCGCCGCGGAGCGGGTGACGTCGGCGAGCCGCTCCAGCACCGTCACCAGCAGTTCGTCCGTGCGGTGCGCGGTGCGTACCGGCAGGATCAGCACCGCGGCGGCCAGCCCGCAGGCGGCGCCCAGCGCGGTCTCCCCCAGGCGCAGCACCAGCACGTCGAGGCTGTAGGTGTTCAGCAGGGTGTAGAGCAGCCCGAGGGTCGCCGTGACGAAGAACGACATCAGCGTGTACGACAGGCGGGCCAGGTAGTGGGTGAGGAAGACGAGCACCAGCACCAGGGCGAAGGCGAGTCCCACCCGCTGCCCCACCAGGCCGGCCAGCACGATGCCCGCCACCACGCCGAGCAGGGTGCCCAGCAGGCGGCGGTAGGCCTTCACCAGGATCTCGCCGGTGGAGCTGGTGTTGACGAAGACGATCCAGCAGGCCAGCACGGCCCAGTACCAGCGTTCCCGGGACAGCAGTTCGCCGCCCGCGATGGCGAGGACGGAGCCGACGGTGACCTGGACGGCGCTGCGGGTGGTGGGGCGTTCCAGGCCGGCGGGTTCCTCGGTCCGCGCGTCCTCGACGGTCTCGGCCACCGCGATGGCGGCGTCCTCGGCCTCGATCTCCTCGCGGGAGCGGGCCGTCTCGGGGCTGTCGTCGGAGTCGTCGGGGCCGCCGCCCAGGGCGATCCGCAGTCCGAGCACGGCGCGGGCGGCCTCGCCGACGCCGCGGAAGACGTCACGGACCGCGGCGGACGCCTGCGCGGGCAGCTTGTCGTCGTCGCGGTAGCCGAGCAGGCGGTTGCGGAGCTGCGCGAGCCCGGTGCCCCGGTGTTCGTCGGCGGAGCGCAGCACCAGGGTGCGCAGGGCGCCGAGGTCGCGGTGGAGGGCCTCGACGGCACGGTCCCGCACGGGCTGCAGGCCGCTCTCGGGGAGGGCGGCGCCGGGCAGGTGCAGGGTGAGGGTGTCGGCGTGCCCGGTGCTGCGGGCGGTGCGGGCGGTGAGGATCAGCAGGCCGAGGCGTTCGGCGGCGATCTCGGCGTCGGCGATGCGCCGCTGCACCAGGGAGGCGGCCCGGTCGTCGGGGGTGCCCTCGGTGAGCCGGGCCTGGATCATCATGGCCGTCTCGTGGAGCCGCGCGGTGCGGGAGCGGAGCTGGTCGAGGGCCTTGTCGACCTGGTCGGGGCCGGCGTCGAGCAGGTCGATCTGGGCGCTCACCAGTTGGGCGAAGCGGGCCCGGAAGGCGGCGCGGAGCCGCACCAGCACCTGTTCGGGGCTGGCCTGGACGACGCCGAAGCGGATCACCGCGCTGCACGCGAAGCCCGCGCCGACCGGCCAGTAGAGGCCGAGCAGGCCTTCGGTGCCGACGCCCAGGAACTGCGAGAGGAAGTACGACTGGAAGGCGATCATCCCGAGCGCGAAGCCCCGGTCGCCGAAGCGGCGGCAGTAGACGGCGCCGAAGATGAGCACCACGAAGACGGCGACGCCGACAAAGGTCCCGCTGAGCAGGGTGCCCAGGGTCAGGGAGACCCAGGCGACGGGCAGGCCCGCGGCGAGGCTGAGGGCCTGCCCGCGCCGGTCCTTCTCCCGCACCGCGAAGGTCGCCACCATCGCCGCCATGGCCCCGGCGACGAGCTGCTCGATCCGCGCGCCGAAGACCGCCACGACGCCCAGGGTGAGGGCGAGCGAACTGACGGTGCGCAGTCCGGCGGTCAGCCGGAGCAGCCCCGGGTCGGACGCGGCGACCCGGTCGCGGAAGGCCGCCCAGCCCGATCGCGCCCGTGCCGCCGTCCTCACGCCTGGCGCAGCTTGTGCCGTTCGACGCGCTCCCGGATCTGCTCGGGCGTGAGGTAGGCGTCGGTGTACTCGAAGTCCTTCAGGGTGGCGGGCTTGCGCGCCTGGAACCCGGTGCGGACGAAGTCGTCGCCGGCCACCGCGTTGAGCGCCCAGTTGGTCGCCACGCGGGCCTTGGCGACGCCGGTGCGCAGCGCAGCCCAGTGGTAGCCGCGGGCCACCGCGAGGGCGGGCAGGCCCTTGAGCTCCACGCCCATCGGCTTGGAGACGGCGTCCAGGCCGCCGAGGTCGACGACCAGGCCGAGGTCCTTGTGGACGTAGGGCCGCAACGGCTGCCTGCGGACCTTGGCGATGACGTTGTCGGCGACGACCTTGCCCTGGCGCATGGCGTGCTGCGCGGTGGGCGGGCAGACGGCGCCCTCCTCGCCCTTGGCGAGGTCCGGCACCGCGGCGGCGTCGCCCAGGGCGAAGACGTCGGGGCAGCCGGGGACGCTCATCTCCGGGTCGACGACCAGCCGCCCGCGGGAGGTCTCGCAGCCGAGGGTGGACATCAGCGGGCTGGCGGCGACGCCGGCCGTCCAGATCAGGGTGTGGCTGGGCACCACGCGGCCGTCGGTGAAGGTGACCTCGGTGGGCGACACCTTGGCGACGGAGACGCCGAGGGACACCTCGATGCCGCGCCTGCGCAGGATGCCGAGGGCGGTCTCGCCCAGCTTCTCGCCGAGTTCGGGCATCAGCCTCGGGGCGATGTCGATCAGGTGCCACTTGATCAGCCCCGGGTCGAGCCTCGGGTAGCGCTTGACGGCGTTGTGGGTCAGCCGCTGCAGGCAGGCCGCCGTCTCGGTGCCGGCGTAGCCGCCGCCGACCACCACGAACTGCAGCCGGGCGGCGCGTTCGGCCGGGTCCTGGCTGGCGTCGGCGAGGTCCAGCTGCTGGATGACGTGGTCGCGGACGTAGGCGGCCTCGGCGAGCGTCTTCATGCCCCGGGCGTGCTCGGTGAGTCCGGGGATGTCGAAGGTGCGGGTGACGCTGCCGGGGGTCAGCACCAGGATGTCGTAGGGCTCGTCGATCAGCTCGTCGGTGACGGTGCGGACGACGCAGACCTTCGCCTTGCTGTCGACGCCGATGGCGCCGCCCGGGATGATCCGGGTGCGGTAGCGGCTGCTGCGCCGCAGTGAGACCGCGATGGACTGGGGGGTGAGCACGCCGGAGGCCACCTGGGGAAGCAGCGGCAGGTAGAGCTGGTAGGAGAACGGAGCCACCAGGGTCACGTCCGCCTCGTCGGGCCCGAGCTTCCTCTCGAGGCGGCGGACGCACTCCACTCCCGCGAAGCCCGCGCCCACCACCAGGATCCTGGGTCGTGTCACGATGGCCACCTTTCTGCGGCTCCTGGGTCGGCTGATCGGTCGTGTGCGTAGAACAGAACACGGTCCGAATGCCCCCGAAGGACCCTTTGATCCCACCCCGTTCCGAGGTCTTTCGCCACTCGGGGCCGGTCTTCGGGGTGCGGCGGGGCTCAGCGGCCGCGTTTCAGCGGGCCCCATTCCTCGCGGTGGCGGGCCACCTCGGCGCGGGAGGCCTCGATCACCTCGTCGCCCACCCAGCAGAGCGGGTCGACGTCCACGACCAGCGGCTCGTTGTCCGGGCCGCGGCCCGCCTCGACGCCCTTGAGCACCCAGGGGCGCACCTGAGGCCCCTTCTCACGGGGCAGGTGCTCGTAGTCGTGGACGCGCCGGGCCACCCACAGGTGGAGCGGGCGGTCCTCCCACCACCTCTCGACGTCCAGCGGGTTGGCGGAGAGACCCGGCATGGCGATGCCCGTCAGCTCGTCGCGGCTGGACGCCTTGGCCAGGTCGACGCCGGGTCCCCTGGACCAGCGGAGGTAGAGCCCGTGGTGCCGCTCCAGGAGCCTCGCGAGCTCCTCGATGGTGTGCAGCACGGGCATGCCGTCCCGCTCGGCGGATTCCACGCGCGATCACCTTCCGTAGAGGACCGGGGTACCCGGCGACCGCCCGCGGAATCCACCCTTCCGGCAGGTCAGGACAGGGCGCGGCCCGCGGCGCGGCCGGCGGCCCGGCCGGAGAACAGGCAGCCGCCGAGGAACGTGCCTTCCAGCGCGTTGTAGCCGTGGACGCCGCCTCCGCCGAAGCCGGCCACCTCACCGGCCGCGTACAGGCCCTCGACCGGGGATCCGTCGGGGCCGAGCGCGCGCGAGTCCAGGTCGGTCTGGATGCCGCCGAGGGTCTTGCGGGTGAGGATGTGCAGCTTGACGGCGATCAGCGGGCCCGCCTCCGGGTCGAGGAGGCGGTGCGGGGCCGCCACCCGGCCGAGCCGGTCGCCGAGGTAGCGGCGGGCGTTGTGGATGCCCTGGATCTGGGCGTCCTTGGCGTACGGGTTGGCGAGCTGCCGGTCGCGCTCCTCGATCTGCCGGCGCACCTCGGCCGCGTCGAGCAGCGGCTCGTCGGTGAGGGCGTTCATCTTCCCGACGAGTTCCTCGACGGTCGTGGCGACCACGAAGTCGGCGCCGTGCCGCTTGAACGCGTCGACCGGGGCCGGGGCACCCTTGCCGAGGATGCGCTCCTTGAGGAAGGCCTTGCGGTCCTTGGCGGTGATGTCGGGGTTCTGCTCGGAGCCGGAGAGCGCGAACTCCTTCTCGATGATCCTCTGGGTGAGGACGAACCAGGAGTGGCCGTGCTCCGCGAGGCCCTCGGCGGTGCGCAGGTGCCGGAGGGTGCCCAGGGTGTCGTAGCCGGGCAGGCAGGGGGCGGGGAGGCGGCGGCCGAGCGCGTCCAGCCACAGGGAGGACGGGCCGGGCAGGATGCGGATGCCGTGGCCGGCCCATATCGGGTCCCAGTTGCGCACGCCCTCGGTGTAGTGCCACATGCGGTCGCGGTTGACCAGCCGGACCCCGGCCGCCTCGCTGATCTCCAGCATCCGGCCGTCGACGTAGGCGGGGACGCCGGTGACCATGCTCGACGGGGCGGTGCCCAACCGCTCGGGCCAGTACCGGCGGACGATGTCGTGGTTGGCGCCGATGCCGCCGGTGGTGACCACCACGGCCTGGGCGGTCAGGTCGAACTCGCCGACGGCGTCGCGGTTGGAGGCGACGCCGCGCGGGGTGTCGTCCTCGGCCAGCAGGGTGCCGCGCACGCCGCGGACCGCGCCCTGTTCCACGACCAGTTCGTCGACGCGGTGGCGGTGGCGGAAGGTCAGCAGGCCGTCCTGGAACGCCTGCTGGGCGTACTTCACGAAGGGCGCGACCACGCCGGTGCCGGTGCCCCAGGCGACGTGGAAGCGGGGCACGGAGTTGCCGTGACCGCCGGCGCGCAGGTCGCCGCGTTCGGCCCAGCCGACGGTGGGCAGGAAGGTGATGCCGTGGCCGTCCAGCCAGGAGCGCTTCTCCCCCGCCGCCCACTCGACGTAGGCGCGGGCCCAGCGGACCGCCCAGGAGTCCTCGTCCTCGGTGCGGTCGAAGGCGGCGCTGCCCTGCCAGTCGCTCCAGGCCAGCTCGAAGGAGTCCTTGACGCGCAACCGCCGCTGCTCCGGGGAGTCGACCAGGAAGAGCCCGCCGAAGGACCAGTACGCCTGGCCGCCGAGGTCGGCCGGACCCTCCTGGTCCAGCAGGAGAACCTTCCGCCCCTGGCGGGTGATCTCGTGGGCCGCCACCAGCCCCGCCAGGCCGGCTCCGACGACGATGACGTCCGCGTCCATGACGGTGTCCCCATTTCTCGGGTTGCTCGGGTTCCTGCGGGCACGCCGGGTCCCGCCCGGTCGTGCTCCGCCTCGCCGGCCGGGCGGAACCGGCCGCACGCCCGCGGCGGTGTGCCGGGGGCGCGCGGCAATCTAACCCGTGACCTGCGCCGCCGGGAACCTGCCGAGGGGAACCTATGCGGCCGGTCCGGGCGGGACGACGGCCACCGGGCAGGGGGCGTGGTGGATCACCGCGTCGGCGACGGAGCCGAGCCGGGTGCCGATCGCGGCGCGCCGGGCGCGGCGGCCTACCACCGTCATCCGTGCCCCGGCCGACACCGACAGCAGCACCTCGCCGGCGCTGCCCATCTCGACGTGCTCGCTCACCTGGACATCCGGGTACCGCTCCTTCCAGGGCGCCAGCGCGGCGGCCAGCGCCTTGTGCTCGAACGGGACCGGGCCGCCGGCCTCGTCCAGCAGTTTCAGGGAGCCGGGGCTGAAGGCGAAGACCGGCGGCAGCGACCAGGCCCGCACCGCGCGCACCGGGGCTCCGGACGCGGCGGCCGCCTCGAAGGCGAAGCGCAGCGCCTCGGCGCTGTCCTCGGGGTCGCCGTGCTGGCCGACGACGATCTCGCCCGTCGCGGCGGTCTCGTCCTTGACGTCGGCGCGGATCAGGACCACCGGAAGGCGGGCTTCGCTGATGACCTGGCGGCCGACGGAGCCCAGCAGGAAGCCGAGGAGCAGGCCCCGGCCCCGGGAGCCGAGCACCAGCATCTCCGCGCCGTCGGCGATCTCCAGCAGTCCGTCCACGGCCTCGCCGCGGTGGATGCGGGTGCTCACCGCGAGGCCCGGGTGGCGCTCGGAGAGGCCGCGGACCGAGTCCTCGACGCCCTGCCGCACCCAGCGCTCCTGCTCCTCCGTGCTGCCGCTCTCCTGCTCGGCGCCGCTCACCCGGCGCGGTTCCCAGGCGTGGACCACCCTGAGCTCGGCGCCGCGCCGGCCGGCCTCGACGGCCGCCCACTCCAGCGCCGCCAGGCTCTCCGGGGTTCCGTCCACTCCCGCGGCGATCGGACGGGTCATCAGCTGCCTCCCTGCTCACGGCCCTCGGCCGCTGTCGTGTCATGACGCACTCGCTCGGGACCAGTCTGGACCACACGCGCCCGAAGATCACGGCGCGTCCGCCCCGCCCGCCGCGACGGCGGCGGGCCCGGGGGCGGCCTGCCGCGGGCCGGCCGCCCCCGGTCCGCTACCGGCGCCAGGGGCCGGTGACCGCGAAGGTGGTGCCGGGGTCGTAGCAGTTGAGGTACATGGTGCCGCCGTCCGGCGAGAAGGCGACTCCGGCGAACTCGCCCCACTCCGGGTCCTCCTCGGTGCCGATGTTCTGCCGGTTGCGAGCCATGGTGTAGACCTCGCCGCGCCGGGTCACGCCGTAGACGTGCTGCGCGCCGCTGCCGTCCTCGCAGACCATCAGCGAACCGCCGGGCGCCAGGCAGATGTTGTCGGGCGACTCGCCCGGCAGCTGGACGTCCGACCCGGGGCCGAAGACGATCACCAGGGTGAGGCGGCGGGAGCCCGGGTCGTAGCGCCAGACCTGGCCGTGGTGGTCGGCGCCGCTGCCCTCGCGGGTGCGGGCGTAGGAGGAGACGAAGTACACCGAGCGTCCGCCCCAGTAGCAGCCCTCCAGCTTCTGCCCCCGGGTGACGCCGCCGGGGCCGTAGTCCTGGAGCCGCGTCGGGGTGCGGGCGGCGAGCGGGTCGGGCACGTCCACCCACTCGACTCCCCCGAAGCTCGCGCCGGGCTCGGCGACCACGGACAGGTCGGGCAGGTCCGGGACGCGCATCGCCTGCAGGCGCCCGCCGGCGCGCAGCGAGCCGAGTCCGCCCTCGGGGCGGTGCGGCAGGAAGCGGTAGAAGAGTCCGAACGGTGCGACGAAGGCGTCCTCGGTCTCGTAGACGACGCCGTGGACGGGGTCGACGGCGACCGCCTCGTGCTGGAACCGGCCCATCGCGGTGAGCGGCACGGCGCCGCTGCGGCGCGGGTCGGCGGGGTCCACCTCGAAGATGAAGCCGTGGTCCTTGGCGTAGCCGGCGATCCCGGCCGTGTCCTCGGTCTCCTCGCAGGTCAGCCAGGTACCCCAAGGGGTGGGCCCGCCGCTGCAGTTGACGGCGGTGCCGGCGACGGCCACCCGTTCGTCCACCACCCGGCCGTCGGGGCCGTCCAGGGTGAGCAGGGTGCAGCCGCCCTTGGCCGCGGGGTCGTAGGTCAGGCCGTCGACGGTGGGCACGCCGAGGGTGGCGGTGGAGCGGTTCTCGTGGTTGCGGACGAGGTGGACGCGGCCTCTCCTGCCGGGCAGCGCCGTCATGCCGTCGTGGTGGGAGGGGACCAGGCCCTCGCCGGAGCGGAGGGCGTCGCCCTCGCGGGACAGCACGCGATAGCGGAAACCTTTCGGCAGGTCGAGCAGGCCGTCGGGGTCCGGGAGCAGCGGACCGTACCCGTCCTCGGTGAGCGGCAGCGCGGCGGCGGCGGACGCGGAGAACAGTTCCGCGACGGCCCCCGAGACGACGACGCCCGCTCCGAGGGCGCCGGAGCGGGCGAGCATCTGACGTCGTGTGGCGGACATGTGCGACCTTCCTGCTGGCGGACAGGACTGTGATCAGCCGTGTGTACCACGTCACTCCGGCGCTCGGGAACCACGCGCGCCGCACGCGTCCGGCTCCGCGAAGGCGGCGTGCGTCGCGCGGCCGGACGGCGTGCGGGAGGGTCCGGGGCGCAGCGGTGCCGGGTACTCCCCGGCGACGGTGTCGCGGGACCCGCGCGGGGGTGCGGGTGCGGTCCGGTGGTGCCGGGGAGCGGTCCGGGGCGGGGGTGCCGGGAAGCGGTCCGAGGGCACCGGGAAGCGAGCGGTGGAGGGGTAAGGGGCAGCGGTGCGGAGGGTGCCGGGATGCGGTCCGGAGGGCCCGGGAAGCGGCCCCCGGGCACCGCGCGCCCCCGTGCTAGCCTCGGAAGTGGTCGCCTCCGTGCGGCCCCGGACGAGCGCGTCGTACCCGGTCAGGACAAGACGGCGTCACGACCACCGTCGTCTCGTCCGAAAGGTGCCGCCGTCATGTCGGCCTGGATCGTCCTGATCGTCTCCGGTCTGCTGGAAACCGTCTGGGCAGTCGCCCTGAGCGCCTCGCGCGGGTTCTCCCGCCTCGTTCCCTCCCTGGTCTTCGCCGTCGCCCTGCTGCTCAGCATGGGCGGGCTGTCCTACGCCATGCGCTCGGTGCCCATCGGCACCGGCTACGCGATCTGGGTCGGCATCGGCGCCGTCGGCACGGCGCTCTACGGGATGGCCTTCCTGCACGAGCCCGCCACCGCCGCCCGTCTGCTCTGCCTGGCGCTGATCGTGGGCGGGGTGGTCGGACTCAAGTTCCTGCACTGACCCGCCGCGCCCGGGACGCCGGAGGCTCAGGCGTCCCGGCGCCGCACCGCCCGCCATCCGGCGAGCAGCGCGGCGGCCGCCCACAGGGCGGACCGAGACGGTGAGGTCCCCCGTCAGCGCGGTGCTCGCCAAGGTGGGCGTGCGGGACCGCACGCAGGCGGTGATCGTCGCCTACGAGTCGGGGTTCGTCTCCCCCGGCTGACGGCACGGTACCGGCCGGGCGGTAGGGGGCTCGGCCGGACCGTGGGGGCTCGGCGGCAGGTCAGCCGCTGTGCGGTTCCTGGGGCTGGGCGTCGACGTCGCGGAGGCGTTCGTCCTTGAGCTCGGTGCGGGCCTCGGTGCGGTGACCGCGGGCGATGTAGTCGCGGATCACCAACTCCACGGCGTCCTGCGGGGAGTTGGTCCCCGACAGGACCATCACCTCCACGACGAGCTCGGCGTCCAGACTGACGGCGACCTTGGCCACGGCTCTCCTCCTGCCCCCGGCCCGCCGGGTGGACGGGCTCTGCCGGGACTCTAGCCGTTGTCCGCCCCGTACACGACGGCCCGGGCCAGGTCGCCGGGGAGGTCGCTCGCCCCGGCGATCAGGGTGCCGTCGGCCGCCCAGATGCCCGAGCGGCCGGAGGTCCGGTCGAAACCGCCGCCGGTGGGGCCGGCGAAGGCGGCGGTGGCCACCCAGACGCCGTGGTCGGCGGCGGCCCGGCGGGCCCGCTCGCCGTGCACCTCGGCCTCGGTGTCGGCGTGCACGACGCCGGCCACGTAACCGTCCATGCCGAGGGCGGCGGTGGCTGCCGCGTGCTCGGGGAGGCCGGTGTCCCGGCAGACGGCGAGGCCCAGCCGCACGCCGTCCACCTCGAGCACGGTGGGTTCGCCGGGCAGGAAGCGGTCGGCCTCGGCCCCGTACAGGTGCGTCTTGCCGTACACCACGCGGGCCCCCTCCCCGTCCACGGCGAGCACCCCGATGTGCGGCCCGGGGACCGGCGCGCCGACCAGAGCCAGCGACCCGGTCCCGGCACAGGCGGCGACCAGGGGCGCCAGGCGCTCGTCGTCGGGGGCGACCGGGGCCGCGTCCAGTTCGTAGCCGGTGAGGGAGAGTTCGGGGAACACCACGACCCTGGCCCGCGCGGCCCGCACCGCCTCCGCATGGGCGACGGCGTTGCCCGCCACGTCGTGGGCCACGCAGCGGGGCTGCGCGACGGCGATGGTCAGGGGTGCGCCGGCCATGGGGCGTCCTTCCGGAAGTCGTTGTGCCTGGTCATCCTATGGGGCGATGAGAGGGACGACGCGCCCGGCGATCACGGCCGAAACCGGGCGGAGACGGCGGGTCGCCCTAGATTCGTCGCATGGGTCACTGGCTGTACCGGAACATCGTCGAGCCCGGCAAGCTCCCCCTGCTGCTCGCCCTCACGGCCTTCGTGATCACCTTCGCGGTCACCCGGCTGGTGACCCGGATGATCCGGGCGGGGCGGGGGCCGTTCCGCGACGTGGAGAGCGGCGGGGTCCACGTCCACCATGTCGTACCGGGGGTGATCCTCACGGTGGCGGGCGGCTTCGGCGCGGTGGCGAGCGGCAGCCACGGCTTCGGGGCCTGCGCGGCGGCGGTGGTCTTCGGGGTGGGCGCGGGGCTGGTGCTCGACGAGTTCGCGCTGATCCTTCACCTGGCCGACGTGTACTGGTCGGAGGCGGGCCGCAGGAGCGTCGAGGTGGTGGTCATCACCGCGGCGCTGGCCGGGCTGCTGCTCGCCGGGTTCCTGCCGTTCGGGGTGAACGGCCTGGACGAGGACGACCGGGAGGGCCGGGGCACGCTGGTGGGCACCGTCGTGGCGCACTTCCTGCTCGCGCTGGTGGCCCTGACCAAGGGGAAGGCGCGGACGGCCGTCTTCGGGCTGGTGGTCCCTTTCGTCGCCCTGTTCGGCGCCGTGCGCCTCGCCCGCCCCGGGTCGCCCTGGGCCCGTCGGCTCTACCGCGACCGGCCCCGTACCCTGGCCCGCGCCGAGCGCCGGGTGCGGCGGCACGAACAGCGCTGGTCGAGCCGCCTGCGCACGGTGCAGGACTGGATCGGGGGACGCCCGGACGACGAGAACCCCGGGTGAAACCCCGCACGCGGGCGTCCACCGCTTTGTAGGGTGACGCCTGATCGCCAACCGGCTACCGACCTGGTCACGCACCGGTCGTCCAAGGGGGACCCATGTCCGACCGCACCCACCTCGACCACCCGCCGGTGGCGGGTCTGGCGCCCGGCAACGGCTACAGCCCGGTGGTGGTGGCGGAGGGGCGGCTGGTGGTGATCTCCGGCCAGGTCGCCCTGGACGCGGAGGGCCGGGTCGTCGGTGAGGGCGACGTCACGGCGCAGACCCAGCAGGTCTTCGAGAACCTGGAACGGTGCCTGAAGGCGGTCGGCGCGTCCTTCGCCGACGTCGTCAAGCTGGGCTTCTTCGTGACCCACGTCGGGGACATGCCGCAGGTGCGGGCCGTGCGGGACCGGTACATCGACGTCGACCGCCCGCCGGCGAGCAGCGCCGTGCAGGTGTCGGCGCTGATCCGTCCCGAACTCCTCGTCGAGGTCGAGGCCTACGCGGTCGTCCCCCGATGACCACCGCCTCCGGCCTGCCGGTCGGACGGGTCGGGTTCGGTGCCATGCGCCTGCCCGCGGCGCCGGGCCCAGCCCGCGAGCAGGCCCTCGCCGTGGTGCGCCGCGCGGTCGGACTCGGTGTCCCCCTGATCGACACGGCCTTCCTGTACGGGTGGGGCGCCAACGAGGAACTGCTGGCGGAGGCGCTGCACCCGTACCCCGAGGGCCTGCTGGTCGCCACCAAGGTCGGCATCGTGCCGTCCGAGGAGGGCGAGGGCTGGGCCCACGACGGCCGCCCGGAGAGTCTGCGGCGCCAGACCGAACAGGCGCTGCGCAGGCTGCGCCTGGACCGCGTGGAGCTGCTGCAGCTGCACCGGCTCGACCCGGCGGTGCCGGTGGCGGAGCAGGTCGGGGCGTTGCGGGAGCTGCGCGACGCCGGCCTGGTGGGCGGCATCGGGCTCTCCGAGGTGACGGTGGAGCAGCTCGCCGAGGCGCGGCGGACGGCGGCGATCGCCAGCGTGCAGAACCGGTACAACCTGTTCGACCGGGAGCACGAGGCGGTGCTGGCGCAGTGCGAGGCGGCGGGGATCGCGTTCCTGCCGTGGCGGCCCGTCGCGGCGGAGCGGTCCGCGGAGGTCGACGCCGTGGCCCGTGAGCTCGGGGCCACGCCGCAGCAGGTCCTGCTGGCCTGGCTGCTGGCCCGTTCGCCGGTGATGCTGCCGATCCCCGGCACGGCGTCGGCGGCCCACCTGGAGGAGAACGTCGCGGCGGGCGCCCTGCGACTGACGGACGACCTGCGGGCCCGCCTGGACCGGGCCGCGGCCGGGGCCTAGCGGCTCAGACGCCGAGGCTCAGGCGCGGAGACGCAAGCGTGGAGACTCAGGCGCGGGGCGTCTCAGGCGCTGGGCGTCTCAGGCAGGGGCCCTGCCTTGCGGAAGAGCGCGGCCCACAGGAACGGCTCGCCGAACGTCCCGGAGGCGGGGTCCGGCTTCCGCATCCGGCGGAGCTCGGCCTCGGTGAGGTCGGAGAAGATCCAGCGGAGGTCGTCGGCGCCGTACGCCACTCCCCCGTGCAGGCGTGCCTCACGGTAGAGGTCGAGGTCGGAGAGCTCGGAGCCGGAGTTCTCGGAACCCACCGCGAAACAGCTCAGCCCGAAGGCCCCGCCGGGGGCCAGGAACCGGTCGAGGAAGGCCAGGTAGCTGACGCGCCGGTGCGGCGGCAGGTGGTGGAAGCAGCCCGAGTCGTAGATCAGGTCGTAGGGGCCGTCGAGGTCCCGCTCGGTGAGCGCGAACGCGTCCGCGCGGTGGAAGGCGACTGAACCGGCCCCCGCGTCCTCGGCCCGTTCCCGCGCCCAGGCCAGCGCCTTGGGCGACAGGTCCACGGCGTCCACGGTGAAGCCGTGCCGCGCCAGCAGCAGCGTGTTGCGTCCCGCGCCGCACCCGAGGTCGAGGGCGCGGCCCCGGGCGCCGAGGGTGACGGCCCCGTCGTCCAGCCAGGACGCCAGGCTCTCGTCGGGCCGCGCGACGAAGAACGGCACGCCCCGCGACCGGTCGGCGTAGAACCGGTCCCACCAGTCGGCTCCGCCCCCGTCCGTCCACCGGTCCGCCCCGGGCGCGAACAGCCCGTCCATCAGCCGGAGGACGTCCTCCACGGTACGAATGCTGCGCATGCTCTCCGGGGTGCGATCCATCCCGAAATCCTATAGGCGTAGGACCAGTTGGCCCAGGTCGCGCCGACCCCGCGCCAGGCCGTCCACGCCCTGCGCGGCTGCTCCCCGGACGTGCGCGTCACGGCCCTGGTACCGCTGCGTGCCCACCTCGCCCACCAGGGCGACGCCACGGTCACCGCCCACGCTTGCCGCGCCCCGACGAACCGTCCTCCGGCGGAACCTGATCAGGTGCGGCGTTCGCTGTCGCCGGGCAGGGGTGCGGGGCGGGCGGACCGTGTCGCGGGAGGCTCCCGGCCCACCCGGCCGAGGAGGCCGGTGAGGCCCAGGGCGAAGGTCCACAGGAGGAGGGGGAAGGCGGCGACGCGTTCCATGCCGCCCATGCCCAGGCCGAGGTACTGACGCACCAGCAGCAGGCCGCAGGCGGCGAAGGCGGTGAGGCCCAGGGCGGCCGCGGCGCGGCGCCAGGGGCATGGCACCCGGTCCGCCAGACCGGCCGCCGCCAGGACGAGGCCCGCGTTGCCCGCGCCCATCGCCAGGAGGGCGCCGAGGACGTGAAGGCTCTCGGCGGAGTCCGCGGGGGCCAGTCCGACCAGGGCGAAGCCCGCCGCAGCGGCGGCCAGCAGGGCGCGGGAGGCCGCCGCTGCCGGACCGCTGCCCCACCACGGGCGGGTGAGGAGCACTCCGGCCAGGAACAGCACGCCCAGGGTGACGAACGAGCCGTTCATCAGGGCGTGCTGGGGCGAGCAGACGTAGCGGGGGTCGGCGTCGCCCTGGACGGCACAGCGGACGTTGCCCAGGTCGCTGATGTTGTGCGCCGACCAGCTGTACGACGGTGTCCAGGCGGCCTCGACGACCGCGTGGGCCGCGAAGAACTGCGCCACGCCGACCGCCCAGGCGGCGCCGCCGAGCCGAGCCGTCACCTGTGCCTCCCCGGGGGCCGGGTGGGCCGGCCGGGTCGCTTTGCCCGACCCGCCCGCCGCTCTCTCCCCTCATGGTCCCCGCCCGCGCCCCGGTCGGCTCGACGGACCGGTGCGAACGGCTGACGCGCGCCCGGGACCGTGGCCGGGGCGGTGGCCGGGACGGCCGGGACGGCGTGGGGCGGGGCGGGGCGCGGTCAGCGGGCCTGCTGGAAGCGGATCATGTTCCCGGCCGGGTCGCGGAAGGCGCAGTCCCGCACGCCGTAGTGCTGGTCGGTGGGTTCCTGGAGCACCTCGCCGGCGCCGCTGGAACGGATGCGCTCGAAGGTGGCGTCGACGTCGCCGGTGGCGAAGATGACGCCCCGCAGCAGTCCCTTGGCCAGCAGTTCCGCCATGGCCCGACGGTCGGCGGGCGAGGCGTTCGGGTCGGCCAGCGGCGGTTCGAGCACCACGGCGACCTCGGGCTGTTCGGGGGACCCGAGGGTCACCCAGCGCATGTTCTCGAAGCCGACGTCGTTGCGGACCTCCAGCCCGAGGGCGTCGCGGTAGAAGGCGAGCGCCTTGTCGTGGTCGTCGACGGCGATGAAGCACTGCGAGAGCGTGATGTCCATGCGCTCCACGCTAGGCGCGCGGTCGGGCGTTCGCTTCTCCGTTCCTGACCGGTCGGGTGTAGAGCTTGGCGACGCACGGCGGGACGGCCGCCTCCGCCGAGTGGTCGCGGGCCCGGTAGGCGCTGGGGGTCTCGCCGACGAGCTCGGTGAAGCGCGAGCTGAAGGAGCCGAGGGAGGTACAGCCGACGGCGAAGCAGACCTCGGTGACCGAGAGGTCGCCCCGGCGCAGCAGCGCCTTGGCCCGCTCGACGCGGCGGGTCATCAGGTAGCTGTACGGGGTCTCGCCGAAGGCGGCGCGGAAGCTGCGCGAGAAGTGCCCCGGCGACATCAGCGCGACCCGGGCCAGCGCCGGGACGTCCAGCGGCTCCGCGTAGTCGCGGTCCATCGTGTCACGCGCCCGGCGCAGCCGGACCAGGTCCTCGAGCGTCACCCGTCCAGCCTCTCACGCGGCCTCATGGCGCGGCCCGCGGTGCGGCGCCCCGGCCGCCCGCGCGGTTTCCTGTCCGCTATGTCGGGAACGCGGCGGGCATGGTGCAAATCGGATACACGATGATGACCGAGCAGGCCGGGCCGCGGGAGCTGGTCGGACATGTGGTGCGGGCCGAGGAGGCGGGCTTCGACTTCTCGGTGACCTCGGACCACTACTTCCCCTGGCTGCGGGAGCAGGGGCACTCCCCGTACGCCTGGTCGGTCCTGGGCGCGGCGGCGCAGGCGACCTCGCGGATCCCGCTGATGACGTACGTGACCTGCCCGACCTTCCGGTACCACCCGGCCGTGGTGGCGCAGAAGGCGGCGACCGTGCAGTTGCTCTCGCAGGGCCGCTTCCGGCTGGGGCTGGGGTCCGGCGAGAACCTCAACGAGCACGTGGTCGGCGAGGGCTGGCCGGCGGTGGACGTGCGGCACGAGCGGTTCGAGGAGGCGGTGGAGATCATCCGCGCGCTCTTCGACGGAGGGCACGTCACGTACCACGGGGAGCACTACCAGGTGGACTCCGCCAAGCTGTGGGACCTGCCCGACGAGCCGCCGCCGATCGGCATCGCGGTCTCCGGCCGGCAGTCGTGCGAGCTGGCCGGGCACTACGCCGACCTGGTGATCGCCACGGAGCCGAAGAAGGAGCTGCTGGACCTGTTCGACCAGCACGGCGGCGAGGGCAAGCCGCGGGTCGGGCAGCTCCCGGTCTGTTTCGACCCGGACAAGGACGCCGCGATCGGGCGGGCGCACGACATGTTCCGGTGGTTCGGGCTGGGCTGGAAGGTCAACGCCGAGCTTCCGCACCCGGACTCCTTCGCCGCGGCCACCCAGTTCGTGACGCCGGACGACGTGGCGTCGTCGATCCCCTGCGGTGACGACCCCGAGGCCTTCGTCGAGGCGGTGCGACCGTACGTGGAGGCCGGTTTCACCGAGCTGGCCCTGGTCCAGATCGGCGGGGACGAGACCCAGTACCCGTTCCTAGAGTGGTCGGAGCGCACGCTGCTGCCCGAGTTGCGTAACGCCTTCGGCTGACCGGCGGCGCCCGGAAGTCGGCGGTCATGGGTGCGGGGAGTGGGGGTAACAGGGTGTGCACGGTACATCTTCCACTCCCCCGGAGGTCTCGATGAAGTCGAGCGCGTTCGTGCACAGGGCCGTTGTGATGCAGCTCCAGTCCGGCGGGAGCGGCAGCGACGCCAACCGTTTCGCGGTGCTCGCGCACCTGAGCTACGACCGCGACGACCCGTTCGCCGTCACCGCGACCTTCAGCCACGACGGGCGGGTGCTGGCCCGCTGGCGGCTGGCCCGCGAGATGCTCGCGGAAGGGCTGCGCCGCCCCGTCGGCGAGGGGGACGTGCGCTTCTCCCCCCGCTACGCCCGCGGCTGGCACGAGCTGCGCATGGACTTCTACGGGGAGCACCGGGGCGACGGCGAGCGTCACCACGCGGTGGTGCACGCCTGGGCACCGGCGGTGGAGCGGTTCCTGGACGAGAGCTACCGCGTGGTGGCCCCCGGCGACGAGCACGTCGAGGTGGACGGCTTCCTCTCGGAGCTGCTGGCGAACGGATGACGTGACGCCTCCGGGGCACGCGCGCGACACCCGCATCGCCGAGAAGAGCACCGCACGACATCGGAAAGGCCCGGCCCCGCGGAAGGGGCCGGGCCTTCCGCGTGTCGGGCCTTCCGCAGGGGCGGGTCTTTCGCGGGCGGGTCTTTCGCGGGGGCTCTCGCGGGCGGCTCTTGCGGGCGGCTCTAGCGGGGGCCGGTTACTTGGAGGTGTACCGGTAGCGGGTCCACAGCGGCAGCACGAACCAGCAGAGGATGTACCAGGCGAGCACGCCCGCGACCAGGAACGGCACATAGCCGTCGTGGGTGGCGACGCGGAGGATGAGCAGGAGCGCCGAGGTCATGGTGCCGAGCAGCAGCACCAGCCCGATGAAGGTGACCCGGGCCGCCCACTGGACGGCCTGCGGCTTCACCCGGCGGCCGGCGACGATGCGGTGCAGGGCGACGGGGGCGATGAGCGCGCCGGTCGTCAGGGCGCCGAGCACGACGGTGACGAGGTAGATCTTCCGGTCGGTGGAGCCGAGTTCCTCGTAGCCGGGCTGGAAGACGACGGTGAGGAGGAAGCCGAAGAGGATCTGCACGCCGGTCTGGGCGACCCTGACCTCCTGGATCAGCTCACCCCACTTCCGGTCGGCGGCCTCCTCCTGGGTCTCGTTGCGGCCTCTGTCGGGCCGCCGGCCTATGCCGCCGCCGAGACCGTCCTCGTCGTCACCGGATCGGTTGCCGGTCACCCTTCCTCCTGTCGCCGGGAGCACTGTCGACAGCCCCTTCTGCCCAGAGTTCCCCGGGCCAAGCGGTGTATGGGCCCACCCGCCGCGACCGGGACCGCCCCCGAAAGGCCGCGCACCGGCGGCGGCCACGGGCGCGGCGTGTTGACATCTCCCTGACCGGCATCGTCCCGACCCGGTCGCCCGTCTTCCGGCGGGCGACGACGCGTGCGGGGCGGCATGCCCCCTATCTCACGGAGGACGACATGGGACTCGACCGCATATCCCTGCTGCGCCGCACCGCCGCACCGCTCCTGGCCGCGACCTTGCTCGCGGGCGCCGCGGGGACGGCCGCGGCGGCGGGCACGAGCGGCGACGACGGCGGCCACGGGCACGGCCACGGTCAGCACGGCTGCTCGGACACCTGCCCCCGACCGGAGCCCGGTCCTCCCGGACCGGCGGGCCCCGCGGGCCCGGCCGGGCCCCAGGGAGTCGCCGGCCCGGCAGGACCCGAAGGACCCGCGGGCCGGCCCGGTCCCGCCGGCCCCGAGGGCGCCGCCGGCCCGGCAGGACCCGAGGGACCCCCCGGACCCGAAGGACCAGCAGGACCCGAAGGACCCGCCGGCCCCGCAGGGCCGACTCTGCCGACCGAGATCCGCCAGGTGAGCCCCGACCTGACTGCCGGCGTCAACACCGCGAGCGTCGACTGCCTGGACGGCTACTCCGTCACCGGCGGCGGCCTGGTGACCCCGCTCGGCGGCAACAACCTGACGACGCAGCTGTATCAGTCCTACCCCTCCGACGGGGACACCTGGACCGTGTCGTTCGTGAACTCGGCGGGCACCACCGGCACCTACACCGTCTACGCGGTGTGCATCCCCGTGACGGAAGCGGACTGACACCGCCCGGCGGCGCCGCGCGCCCCCGGTCCCGGTCGGATGCGGAGACTTCCGGTTTCGGGGATCGGACGCACGGTTACCCGTCGGACTGCAAGAAGCCAGGCGATCTCGGCCGAGGGGGCCCGCGGAACATGACCGGCACACAGCTCACCATCACCCTCAGCGGCGGACACTGCACCGACGCGCAGGCGGTCCTCCGTGTGCTGGAGCCCGTCTTCGGTCCTCCGGACTCACAGCCCGAGGACGAGCACGCCACGGTGCACACCGCCATCTTCGGCGGGTCGGAGGGTTCGGCCCCCACCCCGCCGGACGAGTCGGGACGCACCGGCGTCGCCGAACCGGTGACCGTCACCCTGCAGGGCACGCCCGAGGCGGTCCACAAGGCGGGCGAGGCGCTCTCCGGGGCGTTCACTGTGCGTGACAAGGGCAGCGTCTCCGGGGACCAGGAACTGGAGCAGGAGCTGCTCGTCGAGGCCTGACGGCCGCACCGCTGCCGCCACGCCGAGGGCGGGGCCGTTCCGACACCGGAACGGCCCCGCCCTCACTCGTGCCCGCCCTCACTCATGCCCGCGGTCACTCGGGCCCGCGGTGACTACCAGCGGTTCTCGACCTGCTCCTTGATCCGGCCGTCGTAGAGGTCGCGGATCGCGGCCAGCGTCTCCTCGGAGAGCGGCGGCAGCGCGGCCGCGGCGGCGTTGGCGCGGGCCTGCTCGGGGTTGCGGGCGCCGGGGATCACCGTGGTGACGCCGGGCTGCTGCATGATCCAGCGCAGCGCCGTCTGGGCCGGGGTGAAGCCCGCGGGGGCCAGGCCGGAGAACTCCGCGGCGGCCTCGACACCGGTCTCGTAGTCGACGCCGGAGAAGGTCTCGCCCTGGTCGAAGGCCTCGCCGTGCCGGTTGAAGGAGCGGTGGTCGTTGGCGGCGAAGACCGTGTCCTTGGTGTACCGGCCGGAGAGCAGGCCGGAGGCGAGCGGGACGCGGGCGATGATGCCCACGCCGGCCTCGCGGGCGGCGGGCAGCACCTCCAGCAGCGGCTTCATCCGGAACGGGTTGAGGATGATCTGCACGCTCGCCACGTGGGGCCGCGCGATGGCGGTGAGCGCCTCGGCGCAGGTCTCGACGCTTACGCCGTAGGCGGCGACGCGCCCCTCCTCGACCAGGGTGTCCAGGGCGTCGAACACCTCGTCGGTGGAGTAGACGGGGGTGGGCGGGCAGTGCAGCTGGACCAGGTCGAGCCGGTCCACGCCGAGGTTGCGGCGGGAGCGGTCGTTCCAGGCCCGGAAGTTCTCCAGGACGTAGTTCTCCGGGATCTGGTCGACCCGGCGGCCCATCTTGGTGGCGACCGTGATGTCGAGGTCCGGGCGGCCGCGCAGAAAGGCGGCGATGGTCTGCTCGCTGCGCCCGTCGCCGTAGACGTCCGCGGTGTCGAAGAAGGTGATGCCGGACTCCGCCGCGGCGTCGAGGACCGCCAGGGCGTCCTTCTCGTCGACGTCGCCCCAGTCGGCGCCCAGCTGCCAGGTGCCGAGTCCGATGACCGAGAGGCTCTGACCCGACCTGCCGATTACTCGCTGTTCCATGCCGTCAGTCTGTCACGGGGCCCGGACCGCTCCCACGCGGGCGGCGGTCGCCGCCGGAGAGCTCCGTTCCGTTTCTTCCGGCGAGCCGGTTTGCCGGAGAGGCGGGCGGCAAGACGCAAGTCACGCAAGCTACACGAAGGAGGACATCACGTGTCCGTGATCGAGGAATCCATCGAGGTCCGAGTTCCTGTGCACACCGCGTACAACCAGTGGACGCAGTTCGAGACCTTCCCCGAGTTCATGAGCGGGGTCGAGCGGATCGAGCAGCGCACCGACACGCTCACCCACTGGGTCACCAAGGTGGACGGCGTCAAGCGTGAGTTCGACGCCGAGATCACCGAGCAGATCCCGGACGAGTGCGTCAGCTGGACCACCGTCGGCGGGGAGACCAAGCAGGAGGGCCGGGTGACCTTCCAGCAGGTCGCCCCCGGCGCCACCAAGGTGAACCTGCGCATGCGCCTCCAGCCGGAGGGTGCCGCCGAGAAGATCGGCGACAAGCTGGGCTTCGTCGAGCGCAACGCCAAGGCCGACCTGCAGCGCTTCAAGAAGTTCATCGAGGAGCGCGGCACCGAGACCGGCGAGTGGCGCGGCACCGTCCTCTGACGGCGCTCCGGGCGCCGCTCCGACGGCGCCACGCCCGGCGCAGGCCGGCTCAGCCGGCCGCGCGGCACTCCGGATGGCCCCAGCCCTGGTCGTTCTTGGCGATGGACCCGCCCGCCGGATAGCCGCGTCCGCAGACTCCGCACCTGCCGGGGAACTTGGCCTTGATGGTCCTCGCCGAAGCCCCGGCCGAGGCGGCCCGCCCGCCCGTACGCGCACCGCGCGTGCGGGCGGGCGTCTTCCTGCCCGCGGGCGTCGGCGAGGGCGGGGGCTCCGGCGAACCGAGGGCGCTGCCCGCGGGCTGCTGGGCGCTCGCCGCCTGGCTGGCGGCCCGGTCCGCGAAGTCGTTGAGCGGGTCGCCGTCCACCTGGTGGGCGGCGACGTGGCGGAACTCGACGGTGCGTCCGGCGAGCAGTTCGTCGATCCGGACGACGAGTTCCCGGTTGGCGACCGGCTTGCCCGCGGCGGTCTTCCAGCCGTTGCGCTTCCAGCCGGGGAGCCAGGTGGTGACGGCCTTCATGGCGTACTGGGAGTCCATCCGGACCTCCAGCGGCACCGCGGGGTCGGTGGCCGCGAGCAGCCGCTCGAGGGCGGTCAGCTCGGCGATGTTGTTCGTGGCGGTGCCGAGGGGTCCGGCCTCCCAGCGGGTGGGGATGTCCGGGGTGGTCCCGCTCTCGGCGAGGACCCACGCCCAGGCGGCGGGACCGGGGTTTCCCTTGCAGGCGCCGTCGCAGGCGGCGACCAGTCGTTCAGCACGCATGGATCCGATCATCCCACGCACGGCCCGCGGTCCCGCCCCCGAGGGGAACGGGACCGCGGGCCCGTTGCGGCGCCGGTCAGCCGACCTCGTTCAGCTGCGGCATCTCGCCCTCGGTCTTCTCGGGGTCGAGGAGCGAGAACGGCGCGCCCTGCGGGTCGGTGAGCGTGGCGAAGCGGCCGAAGGGGCTGGTCACCGGGCCGAACTGGACCTGGGCGCCCAGCTTCCGGGCCTTGTCGACGGCCTCGTCGCAGTCGGAGACCGTGAAGTAGACGTTGACGAACGCCGGGGCCTCCGGCGGGAACTCCTCCGTCATCCGCATCCGGCCGAGCAGCGGGGCGCCGTTCAGCTCGTAGACGCGGAAGTCGATCTCGCCGTCGCGCATGTCCTTCTGCGTGTAGGAGAAGACCTTCGGGAAGAACCCGTCCGACTTCTCGGCCTCACGGGTGTAGATCTCGGCCCAGCAGTAGGCGCCGGGCGTGCCGACGGCGTCGAAACCCGTGTGCTTGCCGGACTGCCAGAGGCCGAAGGCGACGCCGCCGGGGTCGCGGGCGATGCACATCGTGCCGTAGTCGGCGACCTGCATCGGCTCCAGGACGATCTCTCCACCGTTCTCGCGGATGCGGGCCGCGGTGGCCTCGGCGTCGGCGGTGGCGAGGTAGAGGCACCAGGCGGACTGCTCCTCGGCGCCGGGCATCGGCGGGACGACCGCGGCGACGGCCTTCCCGTCCGCGTAGGCCTCGGTGTAGTTGCCGAACTCGCTGCTGGACTCGCCGAAGGTCCAGCCGAGGACCTCGCCGTAGAACTTCTTGGCCCCCTCCAGGTCCGCGAACATCGCGTCCGCCCAGATCGGGGTGCCCTCGGGTTGTGCGGCCATGGTGCGGCCTCCGTTCGTGGTGGTTCGGTTCTCACGCTAGTCAGGTACGGCCCGCCCCGCGCGTCGACGGCGGGCCGCGGCGGTCAGGCCGCTTCGGCGGCGGCGCGGAGCTCGGCGACGTCGAGCCGCCGCATCGTGAGCATCGCGGCCATCGCGCGGGCGGCCTTCGCCCGGTCGGGGTCACGCATGATCTCGAGGGCCTCCTTGGGGATGACCTGCCAGGACAGCCCGTACTTGTCCTTGAGCCAGCCGCACTGGCTCTCCTGGCCGCCGTCGCCGACCAGCGTGTTCCAGTAGTGGTCGGCCTCCTTCTGGCTGTCGCACATGATCTGGAAGGAGATCGCCTCGTCGAAGTGGAACAGGGGTCCGCCGTCCAGGGCGGAGAACCGCTGGCCGTTGACGGTGAAGAGGACCTCGGCGACCGACCCCTCGTCGTCGGGGACGATGCGCTCGGGGCCGGTCTCGGAGAACCGGTCGACGCGCTCGATCCGGGAGTCCGGGAAGACCGAGACGTAGTAGTTGGCCGCTTCCTCCGCCTGGTTGTCGAACCAGAGGCAGGTGATGAATCCGTTGATGTCCATCGGTTCCTCCCGATTGTCCGCCGTTCACCACTGTCGACCCGTGGCGCCGGCGAAACTCATCGGCCCGCGGCCGTCTCCCCGGGATCTGCCGTCGGCGAATCTGCCGCAGGCAGAGAAATGCCCTGGTGGGACGAGGTCGGGGGCACAGTCGAAGCAGACCCTTCCGGCACGAGTCCTCAGGAGGACCCGCGATGTTCCCACCGCTCGCCCAAGGACCGTACGGCGCTCCCCGCGCCCAGGACGGTGACACCCCGTACTCGCGTTTCGACGACCAGCTGGCCCAGGCGCTGCTGGCGCAGCGGATCGTGGTGCTCGGCACCCAGGTCGACGAGGTGTCCGCCAACCGGGTCTGCGCCCAGCTGCTGGTGCTGTCCGCGGAGGACCCGCGGACCGACATCGGCCTCTACATCAACAGCCCCGGCGGCTCGGTGACGGCCGGGCTGGCCGTCTACGACACCATGCGGGCGATCCCGAACGACGTGTCGACCCTGGCGATGGGATTCGCGGCCAGCATGGGCCAGTTCCTGCTGACGGTGGGCGCACCGGGCAAGCGGTACGCGCTGCCCAACGCGCGGATCATGATGCACCAGCCGTCCGCCGGCATCGGCGGCTCGGCCGCGGACATCGAGATCCAGGCGGAGAACCTCGAGTTCACCCGGGGGCAGATCGAGCGGATCCTCGCCGAGCACACCGGTCGGACGCGGGAGACCATCGCCCGGGACTCCGACCGCGACCGCTGGTTCACCGCGGAGCAGGCCAAGGAGTACGGCATGGTCGACCGTCTCGTGGACTCCTTCGACGAGGTGCGTCCCAGCGCCTCCCGACGCCGGACGGGGCTGTGATCATGGGAAGCTACACGGTTCCGTACGTGACGGAGCGCACCGCGCGGGGTGAGCGGTCCTACGACGTCTTCAGCCGCCTGCTGTCGGAGCGGATCGTCTTCCTGGGCACCGAGATCGACGACGGCGTGGCGAACGTGGTCATCGCCCAGCTGCTCCACCTGGAGTCCGAGGCCCCCGACCAGGAGATCGCGCTGTACCTCAACTCCCCCGGCGGATCGGTCACGTCGCTGATGGCCGTCTACGACACCATGCGCTTCGTGCGCGCGCCGATCGCCACCTTCTGCGTGGGGCAGGCGGCGTCGACGGCGGCGGTGCTGCTGGCGGGCGGCGATCCGGGGCGGCGGTTCGTGCTGGACCACTCGCGGGTGCTGCTGGGGCAGCCGGCCAGCGCGGGCAGCCAGGGGACGGTGGCCGACCTGGCGCTGCGGGCCCGGGAGATGGGCCGGATCCGCGCCCAGATGGAGGAGGTGCTGTCCCGGCACACGGGCCACGACACGGCCACGCTGCGCGCCGACATGGACCGGGACAGGGTGTTCACCGCGCGGGAGGCGGTGGCCTACGGGCTGGCGGACGAGGTGCTCACCGAGCGCCTCTGAGGCTGCGTCAGGCCGCCAGGCACAGACCGCCGCGGTGCGGGACGCCCGACGACAGGGCCGTGGACCGGGTGGTGAGGTCGCTGTGCACGCGGATCAGCAGGTCTCCGAGGCCCAGGCCGAGGGCTCGGGCGGCGGCGGCCAGGACCTCCGAGGAGGCTTCCTTGCGGCCCCGCTCGAGCTCGGAGAGGTAGGGCATGGAGATCCGTGCCGCCTCGGCGACCTCCTTCAGCGTGCGTCCCTGGGCGAGCCTCTCGCGCCGGAGCGCCTCGCCGACGAGGTCGCGCCACAGCGGCTCCTTGGCCCGGCCGGGGCGGCGGAGGGGAACGGGGGTCCGGGAAGATGCGTGGTCGCTCACCCTGTTCAGCCTAGGCCGCGCTCCGGCCCCGGCAAGACCGCCCGCAGGGGTTCCGCTCAGAGGTGAATCGCGATCGGGCGGGCACGGGGGCGCGGAGGGTCAGCGCTCGAGGCGGAGGGTGGCCCGTATCCGCTTGCCGACCGGGACGCGCTCCACGACGACCTCGTCGGCGAGCGCGTGGACGATCTCCAGGCCGTGCCGGCCGACCCGCTCGGGGTCGCGGGGGAAGATCTTGGGGAGGGCCACGCTGCTGTCGTAAACCGTGACGGTCACGCGGTGGTCCGAACCCTCGAGTTCGAGGATGTAGGGGCCGTGGCTGTGACGGTCCGCGTTGGTCACCAGTTCGCTGACCACCAGGAGGAGTTCGGCGCCGTACCGTTCGTCGGCCGTCGCGCACCACTCGTTCCTCAACTGCTCGAGGAAGTGCCCCGCGAACTCACGCGCCTCGGCGATGCACCCCGGTTCACCGGTGAAGTGCGTCGCACGCCGCAGAGGTTCCACGGGGACGTCGAAGCCCGTCGTCACCACGGTCCCGTCCAGGTGCTCGATCATGCGTTTCTCTCTCGGATGCCGGCCCGGCCGGATACTGATGCGCCTGTCCTTGTACCCGGGTCCGGCCACGGCACTCCCCCCATTTTGAGGTACGCGTAACCGTGTGTACACACGGCGTGGTCCCTGTGGGGCCCTGGGGGCCCGTTCTGTCGCACAGGAACCACGCCGGTGGCCCTTCGGGGATCAGCCGGCGGCGCGGACGATCGCGTCGATCCGGGACAGCTCGTCGTCATCGAAGTCCAGGTTGCCGATGGCGGCGACGGAGTCCTCGAGCTGCTGCGGGCTGCTGGCGCCGACCAGGGCGGAGGTGACCCTGCCGCCCCGCAGCACCCAGGCGAGCGCCATCTGGGCCAGCGACTGGCCGCGGTCGGCGGCGATCCCGTTCAGCGCGCGCAGGTGGCCCACGAGTTCCGAGGTGACCTTGTCGGCGGTCAGGAAGGGGCTGTCGCTCGCGGCGCGGGAGCCCTCCGGGATGCCGTCGAGGTAACGGCCGGTGAGCAGCCCCTGCTCCAGCGGCGAGTAGACGATCGACCCGACCTGGAGCTCGTCCAGCGCGTCGAGCAGACCGGTCTCCTCGGGGCGCCGGTCGAGCATCGAGTAGCGCGGCTGGTGGATCAGCAGCGGCGTGCCGAGGCCGGCGAGGATCCGGGCGGCCTCGCGGGTCTCCTCCGGCGAGTAGTTCGACACGCCGACGTAGAGCGCCTTGCCCTGCTGCACGGCGGAGTGCAGCGCGCCCATGGTCTCCTCGAGCGGGGTGTCCGGGTCGGGACGGTGCGAGTAGAAGATGTCGACGTACTCGAGCCCCATCCGCGACAGGCTCCGGTCGAGCGAGGAGAGCAGGTACTTGCGCGAGCCCCATTCGCCGTACGGGCCGTCCCACATCAGGTAGCCGGCCTTGGTGGAGATCACCATCTCGTCGCGGTACGGGCGCAGGTCGGCCTTGAGGGCCTCGCCGAAGGCGGACTCGGCGGCGCCGGGCGGCGGGCCGTAGTTGTTGGCCAGGTCGAAGTGGGTGACGCCCAGGTCGAACGCGCGCCGCAGGATGGCCCGCTGGGTCTCGACCGGGCGGTCGGGACCGAAGTTGTGCCACAGGCCGAGCGAGAGCGCGGGCAGCTTCAGGCCGCTGCGTCCGGTGCGCCGGTAGGGCATCCGCTCGTAGCGGTCGGGATGGGCGGTGTACAACGCGACTCCTGGTGGTGGACGTGTCCGGTACTGCGCGATCACTCTTCCTCACCACCCCTCCCCCGGTCCAACCGCCGAGCGGGGCGGCCCGATCGGGCGGAGGCTGGAGGTATGCACGCACGGGACATTCTGATCGACGGATACGGCCGGATCCGCGAGGAGGTACACGCGGCGGTCCAGGGCCTGGACGCCTGGCAGCTCGCCGCGCGCCCCGACGCGGAGGCGAATCCGGTGGCCTGGCTGGTGTGGCACCTGACCCGGGTCCAGGACGACCACGTCGCGGACGCGGCCGGCCTGGAGCAGGTGTGGACGGCCCAGGACTGGCACGGCCGTTTCGGCCTGGACCTGCCGGTCTCCGACACCGGCTTCGGGCACGACGCCGCGAGGGTCGCCGCGGTGCGGGTGGACTCCGCGGACCTGCTGACCGGGTACCACGACGCGGTCCACGAGCAGACGCTCGGCTTCCTGCGCTCCCTGACGGCGGGCGAGCTGGAGCGGATCGTCGACGAGGGGTGGGATCCGCCGGTGACGCTGGGAGTGCGGCTGGTCAGCGTGCTCTCGGACGACCTCCAGCACGTCGGGCAGGCGGCCTACGTCCGGGGGCTGGTCGAGCGCATGTGACCCGCATTACACATAACGGGTGAATGGGGGCAGAATGGAACAGGTGCGGGCAAAACCGCACGCATGCGATTCCTTCCGTCCGCACCTGCGGTCAGGCCTGAGATTTCGAAGGAGCCGAGTCATGGCCAATGTCTCGCACCAGCGTGGTGACATGGCTAGTCACCCCGACGTGCTCGAAATGAGGGAACAGTACGCCCGCTCCCAGCAGCAGGGACCGAATCTGGGGATGCTCGCCGCGCCGCTCGCCCTGGTCGGCGTGTTCTGCGCAGCGTCGCCCTGGATCCTGCACTTCACCGGGAGCCAGCCGCCACTGGTGGCGCACAACCTGATCGTGGGCGCGGCGATAGCCGCCCTGGCGATCTGCGCGGCCGCCAGCCCCACGCGGATGGGCGCGCTCGGCTGGGCTGCCGCCGCGCTCGGCGTGTGGATGATCATCGCCCCCTGGGTGGTCGGGACAGGACCCGACGCCGGCGTGATCATCGCCCACATCTGCATCGGCGCGCTGGCGATCTGCCTCGGAGCCGCGTGCGCGGCGCTGGGCATGAGGAAGGCGAAGGCCGCCAAGAAGGCGTCGTCGAGGTTCTGACGACGCCTCTCGCGGTCCTGCGCCACGACGGCGGGGCCGGCCGGGTCACCCCCGGTCCGGCCCCGTTCTCGTGCCCGCCCCCGCATCGCACCCGCGTCGCACCCAGCTCGCACACGCCTCGCACGGCGCGTGCGGCTCCCCGGGCGGGGCAGAAGAACGAGCACGACGCAACCGAAGGGATGGGCGGAAGATGGAGGTCTCGGGCATCATCAGCGCGATCCTCATCGGCATCGTGATCGGCGTGCTGGGGCGTCTCGTCGTGCCCGGACGCCAGCGCATCGGGGTGCTGTGGACGATCGTGGTGGGCATCGCGGCCGCGCTGATCGGTTCGGCGCTCGCCGGGGCGTTCGGCGTCGCGGACACCGACGGGCCGGACTGGGTGGAGTGGCTGATCCAGATCGTGCTGGCCGCGCTGGGCGTGGCGGCGCTGGACCGCAGCCGCGCGACGCGCTGACGCGTCCCGCCGGAGGCACACCGGGGCGGAGGGGAACAGCTTCCCCTCCGCCCCTGCCGTGCCCGCGGCTCCCCCGGTCCCCCCACCGGCCCGTGCGACCGGTGGCGCCCGTGCGGCGAGTGGCGCGCCGGAACTCCGCGGCGGACCCGGGCACCGGGGCGGACCGGGCACCGCGGCCAACCCCTGGCCGGGGGCCCGGACGGTCGGTGGACAGGCGAGGTGGGCGGGGCGCGCCTAGGGTGGGCTACGGCCGTCCACCCCAGGAGGCTCGTATGCAGGGACCGTGCTCCATACGCGTCGCGGCCAAGGCGGCCGCGCTGGCCGTGCTCTGTACGGCGCTGCCCGCCGCCCCGGCCGCGGCGAAGGGCGACGCGGCGGACGTGCCGCCGTCGCTGCGGCGCTTCTACGAGCAACGCGTCACCTGGCACCCCTGTGACACGGAGGACGCCCCGGGCGGACTCCAGTGCACGGCCGTGACGGTCCCGCTGGACTACGCGAAGCCGGGGCGCGGCACCATCGACCTGGCGCTGGCCCGCTACCGGTCCACCTCCGACCGGCCGCGCGGCGCGCTGGTCCTGAACTTCGGCGGCCCCGGCGGCGAGGGCGTCGGCCGGCTGGCCATGGCGGGCAAGGACTTCATGCCGCTGGCCGAGGGCTACGACGTGGTCACCTTCGACCCGCGCGGCGTCGGCCGGTCCTCCCCCGTGACCTGCGGCGAGGCCGCGTACTCCGGCTCACCCGGTTCCCCCCTCGTCGACCCGGACGAGGAGGAGACCGGGGAGGAGGGCACCGTCGAAGGCGGGAGCGGCGAAGACGGGAGCGGCGAGGGCGAGGGGCCCGACGAGAGCGCCTCGCCCGACCGGGTGGCGGACGGCGAACCGCACGCCTACCTGCGCCGGCTGCGCGAGGTCGCCGAGGCCTGCGCCGCCCACTCCGGCCCGGTCCTCGAACACATGGGCACCGTGGACGCGGCGCGGGACATGGACGTCATCCGCCAGGCCCTCGGCGACCGCCGCCTGAACTACCTCGGCTTCTCCTACGGCACCCGGCTGGGAGCCGTCTACGCGGCACAGTTCCCCGACCGGGTCGGACGCTTCGTCCTGGACGGCGTGGACACGCTCACCGCCTCCCCGGTGGAGCAGGCCCGGGCGGGCGCTGCGGGCCAGCAGGCGGCCCTGGAACGCTTCCTGGAGTGGTGCGTCCGCGACATCGCCTGCCCCTTCGGGCGCGACGCGCGCACCGCGCCCCGGCAGGTGGAGCGCCTGGTCGACCTCCTGGACGCCCGCCCGGCCCCCTCGCCGGACGGCAGGCCCCTCACCGGGCAGGACCTGGTGGCCGCCCTGGGGCAGGCCCTCTACAGCAGGGCGCTGTGGCCCCCGCTGGAGCGGGCGGTGGCCGATCTGGTCCAGTACGGCGACCCCCGCGGCCTGCGCTCCTTCACCCAGGGTTCCTTCTCCCCACCGGTGTTCGGCCGCGAGAAGGACGACCGGCCCCGGCAGCCGGTGCCCCTCGACAATCCCCCGGCCGCGCTGCTGGCCGTCAACTGCGCCGACTCCCCCGAACGCCCGTCCGCCGCGCGCATCGCGGCGGAGCTGGGAGCGATGCGGACGTCCTACGAGAAGGCGTCCCCGGTCTTCGGCCGCTACCGGCTGGCCGAGGCGCTGATGTGCTACGGGCGGCCCGCGGGAACCGACTTCGTGCGCGAGCGGGTCCGGAACCTCGACACAGCCAGGATGCTGCTGGTGGGCACCCGCGGTGATCCCGCGACGCCCTACCGCTGGACGGTGGAGACGGCCCGACGGCTGGGCCCGTCGGCGGTGGTCCTGGACAACAGGGGCGAGGGCCACACGGGCTACGGATCATCACGCTGCGTACAACGGACCGTGGAGGATTTCCTTCTCCACGGGGACCTGAAGGGCGGTTCCTGCCCCGCCGAGGAGCCCGAGAACGGCGACTGACGCTTCGTCAGATAGGCTGTCCTGGCCCTCAACTGGCCTGTGCGCCAGTGACGTTGGTCCCCGCTTTCGTGGGCCGAAGGTCCCGGAAGACTCTGGCATATGTCAGAAGCACCACCCCATCGAGTGTTGCCAAATCCCTTACAGCGGGTGGCGAGCTGTGCGAGAGTCGTACCCGGTTCACCGACCGGCCCCGGCCGCACCGTCTCTCAGACACCGGAGTTCGTCATGCCGTCCCATCTGTCCGCGGATCGCCCCGCCGACCGTGCGCCCTCCGGCGCCGGCCCGGTGGAGGCCCTCATCACGCGGACACGGCAGCTCAGGACGGACATGGACGCGGTCCGCCGCGGCACGGAGAGCAACGGCACGAACCCCGCGGACCGGTGGCAGCGCGCTCTCTACGACCTCGCGCTGACCCACCTGGAGGACCTCGACGAACACCTGGCACAGCTCCGCGAGGGCCCGCCGCCCACGGCCGGTTCCCCCGAGGCGCTGCCCGCCTCGCCGGCCCTGGGCGGCGAGGCGGCCACGGCCCCCGGCCGGATCGGCAGCGCGGAGTGGGAACTGCTGACCGACGAGGTCCGCTGGTCCGCCGAGTTCTACGAGATCCTCGGCATGGCTCCCACCGCCCACGCCCTCACCCTCGACGAGCTGCCCTCCCTGGTGCTCGACGAGGACCGGCCCCGGCTCACCGCGATGGTGACGGACTGTCTGGTCGACGGACGTCCCATCGACGGCGAGTTCCGGATCACTCGGCCGGACGACGGCAGGGTGCGGAGCGTGCACATGAAAGGCGAGCCCGTGCTCGACGCCGACGGCAACACCGCCTCCATGTGGGCCGTGCTGCGTGACGTCAGCGAACTGCGCCGTCACCGGCGGACGGTGAGCGAGACCCGTGACTCGCTCCGTCACCGCCGGCCGGCCCGGTCCGGGCAGGGGCTCGTGGTCGAGCCGCAGGAAGCCTTGCTCCCCCCGTGGCACGGCTTCCTGCGGCTCCCGCGACAGGGCGGGCCCGGCTCCCTGGAAGTGGCGGCGCACCGGCTGCCGTTCGAGGGACCCGGTGAACCCGCGGGCAGTGACTGGTACGACGCCTGTGAACTCCCCGGCGGCGAGACGCTGCTCGGCGTCGGTTCCCTCGACGGGGAGCCCTCCGCCGTCGCCACGGGCACGGCGATGGTGATCGGCGGACTGCGCGGCATGGCGATGGCCGGCACCGCGCCCGGGCAACTGACCGCCTGGCTGGGCGACCTGGTGAGCGGTACCGCCCGGCCGCTCACCGGACCGGCGCTGTGCTGCCGGTACCGGGCGGAGACCAGGACCTTGCGATGGGCCGGCCGTCCCGCCCCGATGCTGTTTCGGGACGGGACGGGCCGGCGACTGCGCATGCCCGACGGGCAGGCCGAGGCCGAACACCGGCTGGAGGCGGGCGACCTGCTGGTCCTCCACACCCCGGGACCGGCCACCGGCCGGGACGGCGAGCGCCGGCTGACCGGGCTGGCCCGGACCCTGCTGGCCGAACCCACCGCGCAGGGCGCGGCACGCGTGCTGGTGGACACGTTCACCGCCGAACGGCGCACCGGGACAGCCTGCGTCCTCGTCGCCCGCGTGCAGGGCTGAGCACCGGCCGCGAACCCGCTGAGCACCGGCACGCGGAGAGCTCACGCCTCCACGACCGGACAACGACCGGCCGGACTACGACCGGCAGGGCAACGACCAGCCAGGCACCGACCAGCCGGACAACGGCTGGACGCCCGGTCGGGCTCGGGGATGTCGGGCCCGCCCGGCGGGCAAGGCCCCACCCCTCAGACCGCCGCGCCGCTCCCCGGCCGCTTGGGCTTGGGCAGGGCCAGCTGGATCTCCTCGCGCAGTTCCTCGATCTTCGGATAGCTGGCGTACTGACCGGTGAGGCGGTACATCTCCCGCAGCCGGTCCCAGGTCCGGTGCGAGGAGTTGTTCCCCATGGACACCAGCGCCAGGCGCGCGTAGCGGTCGGCCTGCTCCGGGTCGTCGGCGATGAAGCAGGCGGAGGCCAGGGAGAGCCAGTCGAAGATCTTGGAGCGCTCCCGGCCGTTGGCCCGCAGGTCCAGCGCCCGCTTGGCGTGGTTCTGCGCCAGGGAGGCCGCCGACTCCTCGTGCTCGGCGAGGGTGCGGTAGGCCAGGGCCTCCATGCCGTGCAGGTCGGCCTCGTCGAACATCTGCATCCAGCTCGGCGGGGCCACGTCCCCCTTGTCGGAGACGAAGAGCTCCTCGGCCTGCCCCAGCGTGCGGCGCATGGCCTGACCCTTGCCCATGGCCGCCTGGGCCCAGGCCTCGATGGTGTGCAGCATGGCCCTGGTCCGCGGCAGCACCTCCTCGCCTGCCCCCGACTTGGCCAGCTTCATCAGGTCCAGGGCGTCGTCGGGTCGGCCCAGGTGGACCATCTGCCGGGCTGCCCGGGAGAGCGCCTCACCGGCACGGGGCCGGTCGCCTCCCTCGCGGGCCGCGTGCGCCGCGATGACGAAGTACTTCTGCGCCGTGGGTTCCAGGCCCACGTCGTGCGACATCCACCCCGCCAGGACGGCCAGGTTCGCGGCGACGCCCCACAGGCGACGCTGCAGGTGCTCGGGGTGGCGGTAGGCGAGCATGCCGCCCACCTCGTTCAACTGCCCCACGACCGCCTTGCGTTGAAGGCCCCCGCCGCGTGAGGCGTCCCAGGCGCGGAAGACCTCGACGGAGCGTTCCAGCTCCTCGACCTCCTCGGAGCCCACCGGGGCCGCCTCGTAGCGGTCGAAGCCGGCCGGTTCCGCGGGGAACAGTTCGTCGGTGTGGGGGGCGTCGGCCGCGAGGGCCGGGTCGGTGTTCAGCCACTGGTGCATGGCGCTGTGGAGCGCCGCTCCCGTGGTGAGCGCGACGCCCGCGCCCACCAAGCCGCGTCGGTTGAGCATGAGGTCCATTCCCGTGAATTCGGTGAGGACCGCAGCCGTCCGCTCGGGCGCCCACGGCAGTCCGTCGGGATTCTCCTCGCCGCGCTGCCGTTTCCCCGTTCGCCCTCGCCGGACCAGTCCGAGATCCTCGATGGTCACGACACGGCCGAGACGCTCGGTGAACAGAGCCGCCAGCACCCGCGGCACCGGATCGCGGGGGATCTCCCCCATGTCGATCCAGCGCCGCACCCGGGAGGTGTCGGTCGCCAGCTGCGGATGGCCCATGGCCGCCGCCTGCCGGTTGACCAGCCTCGCGAGTTCGCCCTTGGTCCAGCCGGCCAGGCCGAACAGGTCCGCCAGGCGGGTGTTGGGTTGTCCGCTCACGTCAAGCCCCCAGGTTCTCGGCTGACTTGACACTAACGCGGGCCAAAGTGCCGAGCGACTATTCGCCAGGGTTCGCCAGGGGTCGCCAGTTGTCAGCCATGGGGCTGGTTGCGGTGGAGTAGAAGTGCGCCATCCCGCCCCGGTCCTCCGGGGGCTCTCCCCAGGGTGCCCTCCGGGGCCGGGGCGGATGGTGCGGTACCTCTCCTTGGCACACGAAGGGAACCGTCTCCCATGTACGCAGTGTCGTCCTCCGTGTCCGCCCCGCTCCGGCCGCAACCCCGCCCGGGCGCCGGCCCCTTCCTCGACCCGACCCGCCCGATGCAGGCCTCGGGCCCCCGGCTGCGGCGGCTGCCACCACAAGGGAGCGGGACGCTCAGCGGCAGGCTCGACCTGTCCGGTCCGCAGGGCGCGCAGCTGCGGACCGCCATCGCCTCGGTGCACCGCATCTGCCCCGAGTTCGCCCCCGTCCAGGTCCTGCGGCGGACGGGCCGCTCGGTGCTCCTGGTCGGGACGACCGGACGCACCAACGCGGTCGCCAAGGTTTTACTGGACGACTCGCCGGCCTGGGCCGAGCGCATCCGGCACGAAATAGCTGCCTACCGGTCCTTCGTCCGGCACCGGCCGCCCGTCAGGGTGCCGAGGCTGATCGCGGCGGACCCGGACAACTGCACGCTGGTCATCGAGCGGGTGCCGGGGCGGTCCGCGGCGCTGCACCGGCACCCGGTCGAGGCGCCGCCGCGGGCCGACCTCCGGGCGGCCCTGGGGGCGATCTGCCGGCTCAACGCCTGGCGGCCTCCGGCGGGCACGTTCTCCGCCCCGCTGGACTACGCGGCGCGGATCAACCGGTACCACGCGCTGGGGCTGCTCACCGACCGCGACCTGGGGGACCTGCAGAAGCTGCTGCACGGCATCGCGCACATGTCGGGCAGGCAGGGCATGGGGCAGTTCTGCCACGGTGACGCGCTGCTCTCCAACATCCTGGTCGCCCCCACGGGACCGGTGCTGGTGGACTGGGAGCACGCGGGCTGGTACCTGCCGGGGTACGACCTGGCGACGCTGTGGACGGTGCTGGGAGACGCGCCGGCCGTGCGACGCCAGATCAGTCAGCTCGCCCAGTCCCAGGGGCCGGCCGCCCGGGACGCCTTCCTGGTCAATTTGATGCTGATCCTCACCCGGGAGATCCGCACCTACGAGACGGCGGTCCAGCGCACCATGCAGGACGTCCCGCCCCCGCCGGTGGCGGCGCCGGCCGGGGCCATCCCGACGGGCGAGGAACAGCGGCTGCTGCTGCGTCGGCTGCACGACGACGCGCAGATGGCGCGGCGGGCGGTGCGCGCCGCGGTCGGCACCCGCTGACGCCGTCCCGGTGCCGCCGCGGGACCCGGACCCGGCCGGGTCCTGCGGCGCTTCCGGGAGGGGCGGCTTGCTCCGTCCCGGTCAACTCCCTTGCGTGGGCATGCCATTGACGGGGCGACGGGATACCGATATCCCTGACCCCACGTCCCGACCGTCCCACCAGCGCACAGCCGTCCCCGGGAGGATGCCTTGCGAGGAACCGCCACCGCCCCCACTCCCCCACCGGGGGCCCGACGCCCGCTGCCGAGACGCGTGGCGGGAGCCGTCGCCGCGGCGGCCCTGCTGCTGCCCCTGCTGGGCGCGGCGCCCGGGGAGGCGGCGGGCGGGGCACCGCTGCGGGACGCCTTCGCCAGGGCCTCCGCCGAGTACGGCGTGCCGCAGAGCGTGCTGCTCGGCGTCTCCTACATGGAGTCCCGCTGGGACGCGCACAACGGCGCCCCCAGCGTCGCCGGCGGCTACGGCCCGATGCACCTCACCGACCTCTCGGTGGCGCTGGCCGAGGCGCCGCACCACAGCCACGGCGAGGAGGACCCGCGGGGCGACGACGCCCGGCCGATGGCGGCGCCGGAGGCGGGTGACCTGCCGGTCCCCGAGGCGTCCGAGCTCCCGGCGCACCTGCGCACCCTGCCCGAGGCCGCCGGACTCACCGGCCGGTCCGTGGAGGAGCTGCGCGAGGACCCCGCGGCCAACGTCGAGGGAGGGGCGGCCCTGCTGGCGCGGACCCAGCGGGAACTGGGGCTGCCGCTCAGCGAGGACCCGGCCGACTGGTACGCGGCGATCGCCCGCTACTCCGGCGCCGACAACAGCGCGACGGCCGCGATGTTCGCCCAGGACGTGTTCTCGGTGATCTCGGCCGGTCAGGAGCGGGTGACCGACACGGGCGAGCGGATCGTCCTGGCCGCGGACCCGCGGGCCGAGGCCGATCCGGCGCAGCTCGAGCGGGCCGGTCTGAAGAGGCTGGACCAAGACGGCACGGAGTGTCCGCCCACGGTGGCCTGCGAGTGGATCCCCGCCCCGTACGAGCACCTGGGCGGTGACGACCCGGGCGACTACGGCAACCACGACCTGGCCGACCGCCCGGCGGACCAGTCCATCGACTACATCGTGGTGCACTCGACGGAGGCGACCTGGGACACCACCCTGATGCTGGTGCAGCGGCCCAGCTATCTGGCGTGGCACTACTCGATCCGTTCCTCGGACGGCCACATCGCCCAGCACATCAAGGCACGGGACGTCGGCTGGCACGCGGGCAACTGGTACGTGAACGCGCACTCGATCGGCGTGGAGCAGGAGGCGTTCCTCGCGCAGCCGGACGCGTGGTTCACGGAGTCGCTGTACCGCTCGTCGGCCCGTCTGGTGAAGTACCTGGCGAAGCGCCACGGGGTGCCGCTGGACCGGCAGCACATCCTGAGCCATGACGCGATCCCCGGGGTGACCGCCGCCAACATCCCCGGCATGCACACCGACCCCGGCCCGTACTGGGACTGGGCCCACTACTTCCAGCTGATGGGCAAGCCGTTCCACCAGAACGCGAACCCGCACGGCGGCGTGGTGACCATCCGCCCGGACTACGCCACCAACCAGCCCGTGTACACGGGGTGCGTCAGCGCCGGGGTGGCGTGCGCGCCGCACGGCTCCAGCGAGGTGCGGCTGTACTCCGCGCCGTCGGAGGACGCGCCGCTGGTGCGGGACATCGGCCTGTACCCGAAGAACGAGGGCCGGACCACGATCGGCGTCAACGACGTCGGCGCCCGCGCCTCGACGGGCCAGCAGTACGTGGTCGCGGACCGGGCCGGCGACTGGACGGCGATCTGGTACCTCGGGCAGAAGGCCTGGTTCCGCAACCCGGCGGACCGGCCGGCCGCGGTGCCGACCAAGGGCCTGGTCGTGACGCCGAAGGCCGGACTGGCCTCGGTGCCGATGTACGGGCGGGCGTACCCGGAGGCCTCGGCCTACCCGCCGGGCGTCCCGGTGCAGTCACTGGCGCCGCTGCCGTACCGGTTCGAGGCGGGGCAGCGGTACGTGGCGGGCGACCGGTTCCGGCCCGAGTACTTCTGGAACACGACGTTCGGCGGCCGGGGCACCGTGGTGCGCGGCCAGGAGGACTACTACCAGATCCAGCTCGGGCACCGGGTGGCCTTCGTGAAGGTGTCCGACGTGGACGTGGTGTCCTGATCGGCGGGTGATCGGAGAACGGCGAAGGGGCCGGACCACCGAGGTGGTCCGGCCCCTTCGCCGTGGCGGCGGTGGTGCGGCTCAGCCCTGGCGGAAGAGCTCGGCGGGCAGCGGCTTGAGGAGGGCGTACAGGTCCTCGGTGATCGGGCGGTCCCAGGAGGCGATGGTCACCAGGACGTTGTCGCTGCGGTCGAACTGCACGCAGGAGATCCGGCTCTCGGAGAGCTTGACGCGGCGGACCACCAGGAGGTTGTCGCCCTGGAGGACCGGCACGTCCTCGGAGCCGACGACGGTCACCTCCTCGTCGTTCTCCAGCGCCAGCAGCAGCTGGGCCACCTCGAACGGCACCTCCCCCTCGGGGACGTCACGGGCGGGCGAGCCTTCGGGAAGGTTCCCGATGATCATCGCGGGGCCCCGGTTGCCGAACAGGTCGTAGCGCAGGAAGACGCCCTGGCACGTGCCGTCGGGGGCGGGCAGCAGGCCGGCGCCGAGGTTGCCGGGCCAGTCGCCCGGGTCCATGGCCAGGACGTCGAAGTCGGGCCCGGCGGGCGTGGCGCTGCGGCGGCGGAGGAACGACATGCCGCCATGGTACGTGGCCCGCCGGGCTTCACCATGTGCGGGAGTTCACTCCTCGCCGGCCCGCTCCCCGTCGGCGCCGCCGTCCTGCCCGGCGCCGTGCGGATCGACCACGGCCACCGGGGCGGCGGCGTGCAGCAGCACCGCCTGGGTGACCGAGCCGACCATCCGGGTGGGGACCAGCAGCCGCCGCTGGTGGCGGCCCACGACGACCAGCTCGGCGTCGCGGGAGTGGGCGACCAGCCGGCCCGCCGCGTCGCCGCCGTCCACCGCGAGGTCGACGGCGACTCCCGGATACCGCTCGCGCAGCGGGCCGAGCCGTTCCTCGGCGAGTGCCCTGGTCTCGGCGGCGATCCCGGCCTCCTCGATCACCGGCAGCGCGAACTCGCCGGGCGCGGCCCAGATCTGCGGGGGCCACGGGTAGACGGTGACCGCCTGGACCCGCACCCGGCGCCTCTCCGCCTCGGCGAAGGCGAACTCCAGGGCGTCGTCGCCTGCCCGGTCGACGCCGAGGCCGACGACGACGCGGGGTCCGTCGGAGGCGCCGGTGAGGTCCTCGGGGACCTGGCGGCCGGGCCGGGGCACGACGACCACGGGGCAGTGCGCGTCGCGGGCGGCGGCGATGCCGGTGGAGCCCAGCAGCAGGCTGGCGAAGCCGCCGCGGCCCCGCGACCCCACGACCAGCAGGGACGCCTCGGCGCTGACCTCGGCCAGCACTGTTCCCGGGGCTCCCATCCGGCTGAGGTACTCGACCTCCGGCCGGCCGGCCGCGCCGTCCGCGAGGCGGGCGCGGACCTGGTCGAGGACCGGGTCGTCCGCGGTGTCCACGGCGACGAACTCGGGGGGCGCCCAGGCCGGGTACTGGCGCACGTGCACCACCCGCAGGGGCGCCTCCCGCGTCAGCGCGGCCCGCACCGCCCAGTCCAGGGCGCGCAGGCTGTCCTCGGATCCGTCGACCGCCGCGATGACCGGCAGGGTGGTCATGGAGTCCCTCACCTCCGGATGTCGTTCTTCCGCCTGTCCCCGCCCGGCCTCGCCCGGAGGGCGGGGCGGGACGGGAAGCGGTGGCCGAGTGTCCGGATTTCGGGCGGGGAACCCTCCCGCGGCGGCACGGGCCCGGTGCGGAACGGACCGTGCGGGGGGGGCGGACCGGGGTGGCTGAGGGGCGGGCCAGGTCAGGTCAGGTCAGGTCAGGTCGAACTCGCCCTTGCGGGTGTCCGAGACGAAGACCCCCCACTCGTCGGGGGTGAAGATCAGGGACGGGCTCTCGGGCCGCCGGCTGTTGCGCATCGCGACGAAGCCCTCGACGAAGGCGATCTGGACGTCGCCGCGGCCGCGGCTGCTGGAGCGCCACTCTGCGTTGCTGAGGTCCAGGTGGTCCGGCTTGTCCCAGCCGGTGCGGCGCTGCTGCTGGGTGGTGCTGTCGGCCACGTCCGTGCTCCTCCCGTTGTCGTCGGCGGACAGCCTACCGACCGGTCGGGTCCGCGGACAGGCCCCGTGCCGCGCTCGCCCGGCACGGGGTCGTGCACGGACTCGCGGCACGGGCTCGTGCGCGGGACGGCGGCACGGGCTCGCGGCGCGGCTCGGCGGCACGGGCTCGCGGCGCGGCACGGCGGCTCAGCCCGTGGCGCCGAACCGGTCGCGCAGCTCGCGCTTGAGGATCTTTCCGCTGGCGTTGCGCGGCAGTTCGTCGACGAGGACCACGCGCTTGGGCGCCTTGAAGGAGGCCAGCCGCTCCTTGGCGTGGGCGACGAGTTCCTCCTCGGTGACCTCGCCGCGCGGTACCACGAAGGCCGTGACGGCCTCGATCCAGCGCTCGTCGGGCAGCCCGACCACGGCGGCCTCGGCGATCCGGGGGTGGGTGTAGAGGACGTCCTCGACCTGGCGGGAGGCCACCAGCACCCCGCCGGAGTTGATCACGTCCTTCACCCGGTCGACGATGGTGTGGTAGCCCTCGGCGTCGCGGACGGCGAGGTCACCGGAGTGGAACCAGCCGTCCCGGAAGGCCTCCTGGGTCTCCTCGGGCTTCTCCCAGTAGCCCTCGCAGAGCTGCGGGGAGCGGTAGACGATCTCGCCGGGGGTGCCGTCGGGGACGTCCTTGCCGTCCTCGTCGACGACGCGCGCCTCGACGAACAGGACGGGGCGGCCGCAGGAGTCCATCCGGCCGTCGTGCTCCTCGGGTCCGAGCACCATGGCGAGGGGGCCGATCTCGCTCTGGCCGAAGCAGTTGTGGAAGGCCAGGCCGGGCAGGCGTTCGCGCAGTCTCTCGAGGACCGGTACCGGCATGATGGACGCGCCGTAGAAGGCCTTGCGGAGTGCGCCGAGGTCGCGGGTGGCGAAGTCGGGGCGGTTGGCGAGGGCGATCCAGACGGTGGGCGGGGCGAACACGCTGTCCGCGCGCCCGGCTTCGATCAGGTCGAAGAGACGGTCGCCGTCGGGGGCGTCGAGGATGGTGTTGTGCGCGCCGACCGCAAGGTAGGGCAGCAGGAAGACGTGCATCTGCGCCGAGTGGTACAGCGGCAGGCAGTGCACGGGCCGGTCCTCGGCGTCGAGTCCGAGGGCGGTGACGGCGCTCAGGTACTCGTGGACGAGCGCCCGGTGGGTCATCATCGCGCCCTTGGGGAGGGCGGTGGTGCCGGAGGTGTAGAGGAGCTGGGCCAGGTCCTCGGCGCCGGGTCCGGGGCCGTCGTAGGGGGCGGCGGAGGCGAGGCGGGCGAGGAGGGAGTCGTCGCCGTCGCGCAGGGGGAGGACGCGGGCGCCGGCCGGGAGGCGCCCGGCGATCGCCGGGTCGGCGAGGACCAGGGCGCTGCCGGACTGGTCGAGCAGGTACTCCAGGTCGTCGCCGGTGAGGTTCTGGTTGACCGGCACGTGCACCAGACCGGCGCGGGCGCAGGCGAGGTAACCGATCAGGTAGGCGTCGGAGTTGTGCCCGTAGGAGGCCACCCGGTCGCCGGGTTCCAGGCCCTCGGAGCGGAGCACGCCGGCGGCGCGGGAGACGGCGTCGTCGAGTTCGGCGTAGGTCCACGACCGGTCGGCGTAGTCGACCGCGACCCGGCCGGGGGTGCGGCGCGCGCTGCGGCGCAGGACGGCGTCGACGGTGCTGGCGTTGCCGTTGCCGGCGGCGGTTGGGCTCATGGCGCCGATCCTGCGCGGGGCCGCCGCCGGGGTCAAGACGTCTGCCGCCGCGGTCCCGTTCCGTCCTCGGGACCGCGGCGGCGGTCGGTGTTCGCGGCGTCCGGCACCGCCGGGCGGGCGGTGGCCGGCGGGGGCGGATCAGCCCTTGAACACCGCCTTCTGCACCTCGTTGGGGCCGTCGAAGCTGTCCTGCCTGAGGTTCTCCAGCTTCTCGACGAGCTTGCCGTCGGCGTGGTTGCTCCTGGCGCGGTCCACCAGGGACTTCTTGTCCGTCGGGTAGTCCATGCCGCTGAGGGCCTTCTGCAGCTCGATCGGGTTGGTGTCGGCCATGGTGTACCTCCTGCGAGGGTGGTGCGTCGGTACGGGCCCGCGCTACGCGGCGAGCGTGGCGAGGAACTCCGTGCAGGCCTCGGCGCAGCGGCGGCAGGCCTTGGCCGCCTCCTCCGCGCCGGGGCAGGCGTCGAAGACCTCGGCGCACTCGAGGCAGACGGTGCGGCACCATTCGACCTGCATCCGCAGCCCTGCCTCGTCCAGTCCGGTCTGCTCGGACAGCACCCGGCAGGTCGCGTCGCACACCTCGGCGCACATGATGCCCTTGCGCCGGGCGCGGTCCTGCGCCTCGGTGCCGTCCGGATCCATGAATCCCGCGCGCAGGGCGCAGGCCCGCGCACACTCGGTGCAGGCCTGCGCGCAGGCGAACCGGTCCTCCAGGAACCGGTACAGCTCGTCCTGGGATGCGCTCGTCACGGGGCCCGAGTTGCCCCGTCCGGCGGTGTCAAACGCCGGTCCCCGGGCACCCGGCGACGCAGGGACCGACGAACGGAAGGGGTGATCCGATGCCCGGCCGCGAGGAACTGCCGTCCACGCTCGAACGCTCCTCCGAGGAGGCGCGGCGCACCTGGATCAAGGCGCACGACTCGGCCGTGGAGCAGTACGGCGAGGGCGAGCGCGCGCACCGGGTGGCGTACGGGGCGCTGAAGCACACGCACGAGAAGGTCGGCGACCACTGGGAACGCAAGGAGGGCGGCCGCAAGGGGCCCTCCGACCCGCGGTCGGCGCGGCCTCGGCAGCAGGGCGGCCGCAGCGGCGAGGGGGTGGACGAGGACGCCTCGAAGGAGCACCTGTACGAGCTGGCCCGGCGGCTGGAGGTGCCCGGCCGGTCGCGGATGGGCAAGCCGGAGCTGCTGGACGCGATCCGCAAGGCCAACCGTTCACGGACCCGGTCCGCCCGGGAGGGGGACTGAGCCCGGTCCGGCCGGTCGGCGCGGCGCGGAACGCTGATCGGTTCATATCCAGCGATCTAGGGTAGGTACATACCATGAGTGACGAATGGGTGGATTTCGCCCTGGAAGAGGGGCAGATCGGCGGCCTGGCTCCGTTCATCCTCGGCGCGATCGTGGCGGCCATGCTGATCGCGGCGGTGGTGTTCGGCTGGCGGGTCCGCCAGCGCGAGCCGCGCAGGCCGACTCCGGAGGAGCAGCCCAAGATGCCTCCGGGCGGGCCGGTGCGCGAGGACCGGACGACGCGCGACGCCGACGACGTGCCGAGGCACGACCACGACCGGCTCACGCCGTACCAGCTCGACCCGCAGGGGACCGTCCCCTCCGAGGAGGAACCGCCGCGCCCGCGCTGGAACGAGGGCAGCAGCGGCGGCTTCGGCAGCGGGGGCGGCGGCCACCGCTGAGGCGGTACCGCCTCCCCCCGCACCATCGCACCCTCATCGCAGGAAGTGAGTGAGTGACCATGTCCCATTCCGGCCGCGACGACCTGCCGCTCCCCGACTACGACCAGTTGCCGCTGGGCTCGCTGGAGAGCCGGATCCGTTCGCTGACGTCGGACCAGGTGGAGAAGCTCCTGACCCACGAGAAGGAGCACGGTCACCGGGTGCCGGCCACCCAGGTGCTCTCCGCGCGCCTGGACCAGCTGCGCCACGGAGCGGAGCCGACCGGGGGCGACCCCACCGGCCTGCGTCCCGAGCAGGGCGGCGTGGCGGGCGGTTCCCCGGTGTCGCCGAGGACGTCCCCGCAGCCGTACAGCCCGCCGCCGCACGGCACTCCCGACCAGCGTGGCAGGCCGAAGGGCGACCGTTTCTGATCCTCACGCGGTCCCTCACGCGGGCCCCGGGTGCACCTCGCCCCGGGGCCCGCGCCCGTGTGCGGGGCGGGCCCCGGTGGCACGCGGCGCCGTGCGTCAGGGGCCGGGTTGCAGGAGCCGGATGCCGGGAGCCGGGTTGCAGGAGCCGGATGCCGGGAGCCGGGTGTCAGGCGGCTCCGGCCGGGTCCGGTGCCGCCTTCGTGCCCTTGCCCCGGGTCCTGGCCCGCAGGGCGAGGGCGACCGCTCCGGCGACCAGGGCGAGCGTGGCGACCCCGGACCCCGCCAGGACGGCCCGGGGCCCGAAGGCGGCGGTGAGCGGACCGCCGAGGGCGGTGCCCATCGGCGAGGAGGCGAGCAGGGCGGCCCCGCGGACGGCGAGCACGGTGGTCAGCCAGGCCTCGGGGGTGCGGTCCTGGAACAGCGTGAACGACAGCGCGGTGAAGGGGCCGTAGATCACTCCGCCCAGGGCGAAGCAGGCCACGGTCACCGCCGGCGGCGCTCCGAGGCCGAAGGGGAGCAGGACCAGGCCCCATCCCGCGACGATGCCCAGCGCCGTCGGCCACAGCGGGAGCCGTCGCAGCATTCCGGCGGCCAGCCCGCCCAGGACCGCGCCGACGCTGAACAGGGTCCAGTACAGGCCCAGCAGCCCGGCACCCTGGCCCAGGTCGTCGGTGACGTGCAGGGGGAGGGCCACCTCGACGGGGCCGTAGAGGAAGAAGAAGAACCAGGTGAGCGCCAGGATGCCCAGCAGTTCGGGCCGCTGCCGGAAGAGCGCGAGGGCGGCCGTCGACTTCCCGCCGACGCCGCCCACGGGGTCGCCCGCCGGGTCACCCACGGTGTCGGCCACCGGGTCGGCCGGACCGGGGTCGGCCGTCTTGGGCTCGCCGGGCGTCCCGGGGCGGACGCGGGCGGCGCCGAGAGCGAGGACGGCGAAGGTCAGGGCGTCGATCCCGATGATCCAGGCGGGGTGCACCACGGTGATCAGCACTCCGGCCGCGGCGGGCCCGAACACCATCGCCGCCGAGGCACTCGCGCTGACCAGGGCGTTGGCGGGCAGCCGTTGCCCGGACGGCAGGAGCGTGGCGAGCAGCGCGTACTTGCCCGCGCTCCCCCACGCGTGCAGCAGCGAGGAGGCGGCCAGCAGCACCACGTACAGCCAGGGCGTCAGCACGCCCAGGGCCCAGGCCAGGGGCACGCAGGCGAGCATGGAGGCCCGCAGCACCGCGTCGGTGAACAGCAGGCGCCGGGCCGGGAAGCGCCGCATCCACCGCCCCAGCAGCAGCGCCCCGAGCGCTCCGGGCAGGGCGTACGCGGCGACGGCGGTGCCGACGTAGAGGCCGCGGCTGCCCTCGGGCGCGAGCAGCACGGCGAGCCACGGCACGGTGACGATCGCCATCCCGTCGCCGAAGTCGGAGGCCACGAAGGCCGGGAGCAGTCGCCGGAAGGGACGGTGGGCGAGCACCGGCCGGTAGGCCGGGGGCAGTTGGGGCAGCCGGGGCCGCCGGGTTCTGGGTGCGGTCACCGGGACAGCTTCGGGCCCGGGACCCTCCCGGCGTCAACCCGGCGGGTGCGCGGCGGACCGTTCGAGCCGGTCACGGCCCCGGCGGCATCGGTTTCTTCCTTTCCGCGCGCCCGGCATGGCGAGTGGTCAAGCGACGTCCTCTTCCCTCCAATGAGGGGAGGTGTCCCCGGTACCGAGTGAGGCGGCGAGCAGGTGGGCGAGGGTGTGCGTCGTGAGGAGTCCGCTGCCGCTTGCGGCCGGCCGGTGGTGTTCCTGCTCGACGAGGAGGGGACCGTGGTGCGGTGCACCGGGGCCGTGGACGACCTCCTCGGTCTCGGCGCGGAGCAGGTCGAGGGTCGCCCGCTGGCGGACCTGTGCGTCACCGCGCCCACCGGTGGCTGGGGCCGCCGGGCCGGCAGGGGTGCGGCCTCCCTGGTCCTGCGGCACCGGGACGGCACCCGGGTGGAGGCGGAGGCCGAGGTCGCGCCGCTGCCCGCCGGAGGCCCGCCCGGCCACCTGGTCCTGATCGGCCCCGGCACGGGGGTCCGCCGGGACCAGGCCCTGGTGCGCGGGTTCTTCGAGCAGAACGGGGTGGGGCTGGTGGTCCGCGGGGCGGATGCGCCGGAGCGCCTGCTGCTCGGTCCGGGTTTCTTCGGGCTGGACCGCCCGCTGGGCGGCGGCCCGTACGAGGGGCGGCTGGAGGACGCCCTGGTGGCCGAGGACGCCGCCCGGATCGGCACCTGGCTGCGGCAGGTGCTGGAGACCGGGGAGCCGCCCGCCGAACGCGAGTTCCTCGCCCGCTGGGCGGGCCTGCCGGAGCGGGAGCGGTCGGTCTCCGCGTCCGCGTTCCGCCTGGAGGACGCCGACGGCCGGGTGCTCGGCGCCGCCGCGGTGCTCACCGACGTCACCGAGCGGAACGCCGCCGAACGCGAGCTGTCGCTGCTCCACTCCTCCGCCTACCGGCTGGGCCGGTCGCTCGACGTGACCCGCACCGCGGAGGACGTCGTGCGGCTGCTGGTGACGGACTTCGCGGACCTGGCCTGCCTCGACGTGACGGATCGGGCGCGCCGGGGGGACGAGGCCGGCTCCTTCGCGCCGGGCACGCCGCTGCGCAGGGTCGCGGTCGCCTCCTCGGACGGCGTCTGGCCGCCCGAACTCCACCAGCTCGGCGATCCGGTGCGCGCCCGGAGTCTGGAGACCGACACCGTCGGCCGCGGGGGCACGCAGGTGGTGCCCGACCTGGACCGGCTGCGGCGGCACCCCGACGTCGACGAGGAACGGCGGCGGCTGCTGCTCCCCGCGGCGGCCTCCTCCGCCCTGTTCGTGCCGCTGGTGGCCCGTGGACACGTCCTGGGCGTCCTGTCGGCGTGGCGCCGTTCGGACCGGCTGCCGTTCGGTGAGGGGGACGTCCCGCTGATCGATTCGATCGCCTCGCGGGCGGCGCTGAACCTGGAGACCGCCCGCCGGTACACGCGCGAGCGGCGCACCGTCGAGGAGCTCCAGCGCAGTCTGCTGCCGCCCCCGGTGCGGCGGACGACGGCCGCGCACAGCTCGGGCGTCTACGCCCCGGCGAGCAGCGCGGCCGGGACGGGCGGGAGCTGGTACGACGTGATCCGGCTGTCCGGGGCGCGGACCGCCTTCGTGATCGGCCGGGTCGCCGGGCACGGGGTGCACGCCGCCGGTGCGATGGGCCGGCTGCGCTCCGCCGTGCAGACCCTGGCCGACGTGGACCTGCCCCCGGAGGAACTCCTCGGCCATCTGAACGACCTGGTGAGCCGCATGGGAAAGGACGAGGGCGACCGTCCCGCGTCGACGGCCGGATCCCTGTACGGCGCGACGTGCGTGTACGCCACCTACGACCCGATCGGCGGCGTGTGCTGCATGGCGAGCGCCGGCCATCCGGCGCCGCTGGTGGGCCGCCGGGGAACCGGTGAGGTGACGCAGGCCGGTCTCGAGCCGGGGCCCGCGCTCGGCAGCGGCGCCAAGCAGCCGTTCGAGCCGGTGCGGTTCCTCCTGGACCCCGGTGACGTCCTCGCCTTCCACAGCGGGACGTCCACGGGGCCCTCCCCCGCCGGTGCGGGAGACCTGGGCCACCTCGTCGAGAGCGCCCGCGCCGCCGCCCGCAGCGACATCCCGGTGGCTGTGCTCACCGCCCCGCTCCTGCGCCGCCTGCGGTCCCGGCCGCGCGCCGAGGACGTCGCCCTGCTCCTGGCCCGGGTAGACCGTGTGCCGCCCACGCGCACGGCCCACTGGGAGCTGTCCGCCGAGCCCGGCGAGGTCAACCACGCCCGCGCGCTGGCCTCGGCCCAGCTCACCGCCTGGGGGCTGGAGGAGCTGGTGTTCAGCACCGAACTGGTCGTCAGCGAGCTGGTCACCAATGCCCTCCGCCACGCGGGCGGGCCGATCGGTCTGCGGCTCATCAAGGACGAACGGCTGATCTGCGAGGTCTCCGACCCCAGCCAGTCCCAGCCGCACCTGCGCCGGGCACGGGCGTCCGACGAGGGGGGCCGGGGGCTGTTCCTGGTCGCCCAGATGACCGACCGGTGGGGCAGCCGCTACACCGCCGACGGCAAGACCATCTGGACGGAGCAGGTGTACGGCGAGGACGCCGCGGACGACTGACCCCGGGCGGTCACGGAAGGCCGGCCCCGGGACGCGGCGGTCAGGCCGGTACCACGCATCCGCGCCTCTCCAGCGCCACGGCCACCGGGTCGTCGGCGAGGATCGTTGCAGCGCGCCCGCACCCGGTTGCCGCGCAGGTCCTGGACGCGGCGGCAGCAGCAGGGCGGTGAGGGCGCCGGCGCCACAGGTCGGGGACGCTCAGAGCCGCTCCTCGAGGTGCCGTTCCAGATGGGCGATCAGGTCGTCGGCCGTGCCCAGCGGGACGCTGCGGTCGGTGACGACGACGTGGCCGTCGTGCTCCAGCGCGTAGAGAAACATGTCGCGGGCGCCTTCGTTGACGCTGCGCGCGGGCAGCCGGGCGAAGTCCACCTCGACCAGCAGGTCCTTCAGCCGGGCCCGCTCCGCGCCGGAGAGGGGATCGGCCTCGCGGGAGCCCTCGCTGCGGTCGCTGATCTCCACGGTGCCGTCGGTGGACGCCAGGATGGAGCGATGGACGCCGGCGATGCCTCCGGTGACCGTGAGACGCACCTGTTCGGCCTGTTCGGCCTGGTCCGTGGGTGTCCCCTGCGCCGCCGACGGGGACACCCGTGCGGGCGCGGGGACCTCGGCCGCGCCGGGGGGACGCGACGGGCCCCCGGGTTCCGAGGCCTCCACGGACCCGCAGGCGGCGAGCGTCAGCCCCGCCGCGACCAGCAGGGCCGGGCCCTTCCCCCGCTTCCGGTACGGCATCTCGGACTCCTTCCGCCGCGAGCGGTCCGTCTCACACGGTAGCCGTCCGGTCGTCCCACGGCTCCCGTACGGCGCAGTCGTGGTGAAGAGCACCCGCCGGAGGGCGGGACGCGGCCGGCGCCGTTTTCCGGCCGCCGGGGCGCCGACCCCGCGATTTTCTGATGTGATGCTCCAGTTTTTCACCTGTTAGGTAGGTTATTCGTCCGATGCCTTTCCCGGACCTGCGGCAAATGCCAGCCTGATGGAGCAGGAAGCACGGTCTACTGGAAGGACCGACCGTGGTGGAATCCCGGATCAGCGCTGTCGAACTGCCGCCCTTCTACTGTCCACTGGAATCCCGCTCCCATCCCCGCTCCGCCCAGGTCGAGCAGCGCGCCAGGGAATGGCTCCGCACCTGCGGGATGTGCGGCACCGACGAGGAATACCGACAGGTGGCCGCTTCCCGGAGCGTCGACTTCTACGGGAGATTCGCCCCTTCGGCGGACGACGACCGTCTGCTGGCCACCGCGGCGTGGGTGTACTGGGGTTTCGCCTTCGACGACGCGCGCTGCGACACCGGACCGCTGAGCAGACGGCCCGCCGAGTTCGGCGCGCTGGCCGGACGGGTCCAGCGGGCGCTGGAGGCGCCGTCGGCCGTGGAGGCGGACGAGCGGTTCGGGCCCCCGCTGCGGGACATCGCCGCCCGTTTCCGTTCCCTCGGCACGGACACGCAGTTCCGCCGCTTCGCCGCGGCCCACCGGGCCTGGCTGTCGGGTGTGTGCTGGCAGGTGGGCGTCCTGGCCCAGGGGCGGACCCCCGGACTGGACGAGTACCTGGCCATGCGGCTGCTGTCCTCCGGCGGCGAACCCACGTTCGCCATGCTGGAGTTGGCTACCGGCGCCGAGGTGCAGGCGGCGGAGATGCACCGGCCCGCGGTGCGCGCCCTCACCGAGATGGCCATCATGGTGGCCGCGCTCGACAACGACCGGCACTCGCTGCGCCGGGAGCTCTGCGACGGCCAGGACCTGAACATCTACACGGTGCTGGGACGGAGCACGGGGCTGCCCCTGCCGGACGTCGTGAGGACGGCCACCGGCGTGCGGGACCGCATCCTGGTGCGCTTCCTCTCCCTGTACGAGCGGGTGCGCAGGGGAGCGAGCTCCGGGCTCCGCGCCTACCTCCTCGGCCTGTGCCACGGCATCCGCGGCAACGCCGAGTGGGGGTTGCGCGTGCCGCGTTACGTGGGCGACCGGACGGACGCCGCCGGGGACGTCCCCGCGGCGGTGTGGGCGCGGCAGCCGGTCGACGGTGACAGCCGCCCGGTACCCGCCGCGTCCATCGCGTGGTGGTGGGACGACCTCGCCTAGCCGGCGGGACGGCCGGGCCGCCGCGAGAAGAACGGAGGACGAACGTATGACACGTGTGCCTGTCATCCCCCAGGACCGCTTCGGCGACGTCGTCGACCGCTGCCGTCGTCTGGTCCAGCCCGCGCTCCGCGCGGTCGCCGACGAACTCCACCCCAGAACCGCGCTGATGGTCCGCTACTCCTTCGGCTGGTGCGGCGCGGACGGCGTTCCCCGCCCCGACGCGGGGAAGGGGACGGGCAAGGGCGTCCGGCAGGTGCTGGCCGTCCTGTCCGCCGAGGCCGTCGGAGGCCGCGCCCAGGACGCCGTTCCCGCCGCCGTGGCCGCGGAACTCGTGCACGCCTTCAGCCTCGTGCACGACGACATCATCGACCGCGACGAACGGCGACGGCACCGCCCCACGGTGTGGAAGGCGTACGGCGTCGGCCCCGCCGTCCTCACCGGCGACATTCTGCTGACCCTCGCGACGGAGACCGCGGCCCGCTCCACCGCCGGCCACTCCGAGGCGGCCGTGGCCCTCCTGTGCGACTGCCTGCTGGCCCTGATGCGCGGCCAGACCGAGGACATGGCCTTCGAGGAACGCCCCTGGCGCGGCACGGAGGCGGTGACCCCCGCCGAGTACCGGGCCATGGCGATGGACAAGACCGGGGCCCTGCTCGGCTTCTCGGCCGGACTCGGCGCGCTGCTGGGGGGCGGTGCGCGGCCGCAGGTGGAGGCCTTCGTCGCCGCGGGCCGGGAGATGGGTCTGGCGTTCCAGATCATGGACGACGTCCTGGGCATCTGGGGTGACCCCGGACGGACCGGCAAGCCCGTGGGGAGCGACCTGCGGCAGCGCAAGAAGACGCTGCCGGTGCTCAGGGCCCTGGAACGGGGCGGCCCGTCGGCCGCCCGCCTGGCCGAACTGCTGGCCGACCCGACCACCACGGACGGCGAACGGGTCGCGAGGGCCACCGAGTTGCTCGACGAGGCGGGCGGGCCCGGCCTGGTGCTGGACGAGGGCCGCACCGCGCTGGAGCGCGCCCGACGGGCCGTCGCGCCCTTCTCACTCTGCCCCCGCGCCGGAGCGGAACTGGCCGCGCTGGGGGACTACCTGGTCGCACGCGCCCGGTAGGACGGAGAAACCCCACAGGGAAAGGAAACGCATGAAATAGCATTTCAGGTCACGCGCACAGAGAAGCGGCGGCGCGGTGCATTTCATCACCGCGAGCCGGGAATACCTTGCTCAGCGTCCACGGGAATGGATCGGAACGGTCCGCGCGTTTTCCGTGGCCTCGGCCGGAAGTGAAGGAAACGGCATGGCCGACATCGAATCGATCGAAATCGAAGTAATCACCGGCGACGAACCGGACGCGGGAACGGACGCCCTGCTCTACCTGGGTATCGGAGGACGTGAATTCCTGCTGGACAACTACGACGAGGACGACTTCCGCCGCGGGGACCGGAACGTCTTCCGCCTGGGCTGCGGCAGCACGGTCACCCACCCGTCGACCAACGACCCCACCGCACCGCGCCTCACCCTCGACGACGTCGAACGCCACCCGGTCTACCTGCGTCTCAACGCGCAACTGGAGGGCGACTCCTGGCTGCTGGAGAACGTCTGGGTCACCGTCCGCGCCGACGACCGGGACGTCCGCTACGACCGTTCCATGCTCGACGGCCCGGGCGCGGACCGCGCCATCTGGCTGGGCATCCGTGACGGGTGCGTCCTCCACCTCGACCGCGGGCGATGACCCCCGAGGACCACGCCCGCCCGTAAGGCTCGAAAGGAAGAGGACGCATGGGAAAGAGCACGAGCGACACCTTCCGGGACCTCCTCGGCGGTCTCACGGACGATCTCAAGGAGGCGTTCGACGACATCATCGACTACGGAGAGCACGGCAGGCGCGGGGAGAGGGGGAGGCGCCACGACCGGCACCGGCGGTGCGACCACGACCACGACCGCGGTCGTGACGGTGACCGCGACCGTGACCGCGACCGTGACCGTGACCGTGACCGGTGGGACGACCGGTGGGACGACCGCTGGGACGACGACCGCCGGCAGCCCCGCTGGCTGCAACGGGAGGACGACGGTGGTCGCCGCCGGCGGCGGGACCGAGGGGATCGCCGGGACCGGGAGGGCCCCTGGCCGCCCCGGGAGGACGGCAGGCGTTCCGCGGAGGAGGACGACGTCCGTGCCGCGCGGGGCCGGGTGACGCCCAGGACCGCCGGAGTGCCGCGCCAGAGCCGTCGGCAGGAGGTGACCGGCGACGAGGACCTCAGGGAGACCGTCGAGGCCCTGAGGTCCGAACTCGGCGCCCTCGTCGCGGCGTTGAGGGACGCCCCGGTCTCCGGGGGTTCCACGAGCCTCCGGGAGTCGCGGCGCGCCTGACCGGCGGCGGTCCCGTCGCCGACGTCTCCCCCTCCGTCACTGCGTCTCCCCCGGGCGGTCTTCTGTGAGCAACGGCCGTCTGCGCCAGGTGTCCCGGGCCGCCGGGCACCTGGTGGCCGAGGAGCTGTCCCGGAGCCTGCGCAGCCGCCGCCCGGGACACGGCTCCCACGACGCGCGGATGCGGCAGCGCGCGGAGCGGGCGCGGGACGTCCGCCGCTTCTTCGAGCAGCTCGGGCCCTTCTACACGAAGGTCGGCCAGATGCTCTCCACGCGCCCGGACATCGTCCCGGAGTACGTGATCCCGGAGTTGGAGAAGCTGCACGACAACGCCTCCGTGCTGCCCTTCCGGGCCCTGGAGCCGGTCCTGCGGGCCGAAATGGGCCCGCACTGGACGCGGGAGCTGCGGGACGTCGACACCGCGCGGCCGCTGGGGGCAGCGTCCTTGGCGCAGGTGTACCGGGCGAACCTGAGGGACGGGCGGCCCGTCGTCGTCAAGATCCAGCGGCCCGGGGTCCGTGAGACGGTGGCCCAGGACATGGCCGTCCTGCGACGCACGGCACGCGTCACCGGACGGCTGGCTCCGCGGTTCACCTCGGTCGTCGACGTGGGGGCCATGCTCGACGTCCTCTTCGACGCGATGCGGCCGGAGCTCGACTTCACCGTCGAGGCGCGCAACATGAGGCGGGCCGCCGAGCTCGTCACGTCCTTCAAGCACCTCGCGGTACCGGAGGTGGTCCTGGCCACCCCGCGCGTCCTCGTCCAGAGTCTGGCGCCCGGCCGGTCGGTGCGGCATGCCGAGCACGGCGACTTCTCGAGGGCCGAGCGACTGGGCATCGGGGAGGATCTGCTGGCCTTCGTCTTCCGGGGCTTCTTCGTCGACCGCTTCTTCCACGCCGATCTCCACCCCGGCAACGTCTTCGTGGCGCCGGGCGAGCGGGCCACACTGATCGACTGGGGCATGGTGGGCCGCACCGACCGGCGCACCGGCATGCTGCTGATGCTCATCCTCATGACACTGGCCCAGAACGACGGTCATGGCCTGGCCAAGGCGTGGGTGGAGCTGGGGCACGCGACCCCGTGGGCGCAGACCGGGGCGTTCGCCTCCGACATGGCCGTGCTGGTGCCGCAGATCGCCGACGCCTCCCTGGAGGAGCTGAACTTCGGCCTGACCCTCACCCGCGTCCTGACCTGCTCCACCCGGCGGGGCATCAGGACCAGCCCGGCGATCGCGGTCCTCGGCAAGGCGTTCGCCAACGTGGAGGGGTCGGTGCGGCACCTCGCGCCGGAGCTCTCGCTCATCGACGTGTTCAGGACGGAGATGCAGAACGTGATGCTGTCGCTGGCGGCCGAGACCGTGTCGAAGGAACAGATGGCCCGCACCGCGCTGGAGCTGATGCTGGGCCTCGGCTCGGCGGCGGAGCAGGTCCGCGGCGTCTTCGGCGGCCGGTCCTCCCGCCCGGGCGACGGGGAGGGCTGAAGGAGCCGGCCGCCGCGGCCGGTCAGGCGGCCGGGGTGATGAGGACCGCCGTCGTCGCGGCGAGGCCGCCGCGGAGGCGGCTGCCGAGGAGGGTCAGGCGGCCGGTGATGCCGTACTTGCGGGCGACGGCCCGGCGGACCCGCGCCGTCTCCTCGGGGGTGCCGAGCCGGGCGCGGGCCTCGACGGCCTCGCCGCGCAGGTTCCCGCGGAAGTCGCACGGGGCGACGGTCACCCGGCCCTCGCGGCGGATGCGCTTGACCTTGCCGCTGTCCACGCGGGTCCACACGGCCAGCGCCCCGTCGCCGTCCGGTACCACCCAGACGGGCGTGGCCACCGCCCGCCCGTCCTTGCGGAAGGTCGTCACAGAGACGTACGGGGCGGCGGCCAGGCCGTCGAGAGCGCTCATGCTCCGCAGGGTACCGGGCTCAGTTGACGGCGCGGTCGGTGCCCTCCCAGTACGGCTGCCGCAGCTTGAACTTCTGGATCTTGCCGGTGGCGGTGCGCGGGATGGACGCGCGGAACTCCACGCTGGTGGGCGCCTTGTAGCCGGCCATCCGCTCCTTGCAGTGGGCGATGATCTCGGCCTCGTCCGCGGTGGCGCCCTCGGCGAGGACCACCAGCGCCTTGACCGTCTCGCCCCACTTCTCGTGGGGCACGCCGATGACCGCGACCTCGGCGACCGCGGGGTGGCCGAAGACGACGTCCTCCACCTCGATGGACGAGACGTTCTCGCCGCCGGTGATGATGACGTCCTTCTTGCGGTCGGAGATGGTCAGGTGGCCGTCCCGCCGGTCGAGGAAGCCGCCGTCGCCGGTGTGGAACCAGCCGTCCTCCAGCGCCTCCGCGCTGGCCTCGGGCTTCTCCCAGTAGCCCTCCATCACGGTGTTGGAGCGGGCCAGCACCTCGCCGGAGTCGGAGACCGCGAGCCGCGTGCCCAGGGTGGGCAGGCCGGCGCGGGACAGCCGGTGGGCGCGCTCGTGCGGGGGCAGGGCGTCGTCGGCGGGCAGCGAGCGGTTGAAGGTGAGCAGCGGGGCCGTCTCGGTGAGGCCGTAGATCTGGAGGAACTCCCAGCCGAGTTCCTCGCCGACCCGCTGGATGGTGCGGCTCGGCGGCGGGGCGCCCGCGCAGACGATGCGCACCCGGTCGCGGCCGGGGATCCCGCCCTTCCAGTCGGCGGCGGCGTCGAGCACGGCGTTCCAGACGGCGGGCGCGCCGCACATCAGCGTGACGCCGTGCCGCTCGACGCGGCGCAGGATCTCGGCTCCGTCGACCTTGCGCAGGACGATCTGCGGGACGCCCAGACCGGCCATCACGAACGGCATGCCCCAACCGTTGCAATGGAACATGGGGAGCACATGCATGTAGACGTCGCGTTCCCAGGCCCGGGTGTGCAGGCCGAAGGTGACCGCGTCCACCCAGATGTTGCGGTGGGTGAGCTGGACGCCCTTGGGCCGTGCGGTGGTGCCGGAGGTGTAGTTGATGGTGGCGGTGGCGTCCTCGTCCGGGTCCGACCAGGGCCGCGGCGTGACGCCGAACCGCATCAGCGCCTCCGTCTCCTCGCCGAGGACGAAGCGGTGGGGCGCGGTGACCCGGGCCAGGTCGGCGTCGAGTTCGGGGTCGACGAGGAGCACCGAGGCGCCGCACTGGCGGACGATGTAGTCGACCTCCTCGGGCTTCAGCCGGAAGTTCACGGGGACGCAGATCCGCCCGCTCATCGGCACCGCGAACAGCAGCTCCAGCAGCCGGGCCGAGTTGTGGCTGACCACGGCGATCCGTTCGCCCTCCGCGACGCCGAGGGCGTCGAAGCCCGCCTGCCAGGCGCGGACCCGTTCGGCGAACCGCCCGTAGCCGCCGTCGGGCACCGGCGTCGCGGGCTGGACCGGCTCGTCCACCACTCCGGGGCTGTCGGCGAAGCCGATCTCCGCCCGCTCGAGGAAGTCCGCGATGGTCATGGGCACCCGCATCGTTCTCACTCCTCCGTACGGTGGCCCGGCGGCCTCGCCGGCCGGCCGGGTCGGCCAGGGTCCGAACATCTCATCACCCCCGCGGCCGCAGGTGAACACTCCGGCGGCGGGTGCGGCCGAAAAGATCGTGAAGGGTGTGCGGGAAGGGTCGTGAAGGGGGACGCGGGCACGCGCGGAGGGACGCGGGCACGCGGCGCGGTGCGCCCGGGCCGCCGCGAGCGGGGGCCGGCCGGGCCTGCGCCCAGGCCCGGCCCCCGCTCCCCGGCCGGCGCGTGAGCGGCGACGACAGCGGTTCAGCGCCGGCGGCCGTGGGCCGACCCGTCGTCAGGCGGGGCCCACGGCAAGGGGGTTCAGCATACGTACAGCTCTCCCCGCCAGGTCAACGACCGCCACTTGATGTGGCCGCGTCACCGTGCTCATATTGGTACGGACCAATGTTCGCGCGGCGTCCGCGGAGGTGCCCGGTATGGCTGGTGTGGAACGTGCTCCCCGGGTGGTGACCCGGTGCTGCGGCGTGCTGCTGACGGTGGCTCTGGCGGCGTCCTGCGGCTGGGGCGCCACGGCCGACGCCGAGGACGGCGGCCGGCTCCCCGGCGCGCCCGTCGGGGTCACCGCGCAGGCCGGAAGCGCGACCAGCGTGCACGTCATGTGGAACAAGGTCGCCGACAACGGCTCCGAGGTGGAGGCCTACGAGGTCTACCGGGGCCGCGCCAAGGTCGAGGAGGTCCCCGCCGACGAGCACATGGTGGACGTCACCGGGCTGAAGCCGGGCACCACCTACACCTTCCGGGTGCGGGCCCGCTCCACCGACGGGCGGCTGGGTCCGCAGAGCGCCGAGGTGCGCTCGACCACGCGCGCCGAGACCGTCGCCGACACCCGTCCGCCCTCCCGCCCGGGGGGCCTGGAGGGCCGCGCGGTCGGCAGCCGGGCCGCCCAGCTCTCCTGGAAGGCCTCCACGGACGACCAGGAGGTGGCGTCCTACGACATCTACCAGGGCTCCACGAAGATCCACAGCGTGGGCGGCGGCCAGACCGCGACCGTGGTCACCGGGCTGCGGCCGGGCACCCGCTACTCCTTCACGGTGCGCGCGAAGGACGCCGCCGACAACCTCTCCCCCGCCGGCGGGCCGGTCCGGCTCACCACCTCCGGCACCGCGGAGGACGACGGGCGCGGCACGGCCCCGGTGGCCTTCCGCGCGGCGGCGGTGCGGGCGGAGGGCGCCTGGCACCTGGAGATCTCCTGGGAACCGCCCCCGGTCGACGGGGTGGTCACCGAGTACCAGATCCATCTCGACGGCCGCCCGGCCACCACGCTGGTGTGGGGCGGCAAGGCCCCGGGAGGGCGGGCGACGCACCGTTTCTACCTGGGCGGAGAGGCCGGCGAGACGCATCGGGTCCGCCTGCGCGCCAAGCTGCCGGACGGGACCTGGGGCGGCTACTCCCCCGAACGCACGGTCACCACGGGACGCTGACGGGCGCCGGCCGGCACCTGCGGACGCGGCGGCGCGGGGCGCGGTGACACGGGGCGCGGTGTCTCAGGGCACGGTGGCACGGCGCGCGGCGGCGCGGGCCCCGGCGCAGGGAGCGGCGTCACCTGTCCGGGTGCTCTCCGGGTGCGCCCGGCGCGTCGTGGACATTGGCTGTCCCCGAGGGCGGTACGGGCGTTCCCGATCCTCGGCGGCGCTAGGGATGTCCGCCAGCCGTGCCGCCGGAGGTCAGACCATGCGTACATCTCGCGTCATCGTCAGATCAGGCCTGACCGTGGCTGCCGCCGCCGCCCTGCCGCTCGCCTTCGCGGGGCCGGCCGGCGCCGGCCCCGGCATCTCCGTGAGCACCAGCGGCACGACCGTCGCGGTCACCACCAGCGCCTGCTCCGAAGTCAACGGCAGTTGGGGCACCGCCTCGCTGCTGAACAGCACCCAGAACACCTTCGCCGAGGGCCGGCAGGTCGCCCTGTCCGGTTCGGCCACCAGCCAGTCGGCCGCCTGGTCCAGCGTCTCGCCCGGCACCTACACGGTCATCGTGCGGTGCTCGGACAACAGCACGGCGGGCACCCAGTCCGTCATCGTCTCCGGTGCGACGCCGACGGCCACGGCCTCTCCCACGTCCACCCCCACCTCCACCGCGACCCCGACCATGTCGGCGACCGCCTCCCCCACGCGCGGCGTGATGGGCGGCATCGGCGGCGCGGTGAAGGACCACACCACCCTCACCCTGGTCGCGGGCGGCGCCCTCGTCGCGGCCGGCGTGGGCGGCACGGCCTGGTACGTGCGGCGCCGCGCCAAGCCGCACCGCTTCTGAGCGGTTCCCGCGCCCACGGCAACGGCGCGGCCGTCCCGGCCGTCGCCCGGTGATGCACCGGGCGACGGCCGACGCGCGTGCGGCGCCGGCGGCTCACCGGGTCCGCTCCGGGTCCTCCGGGGACTCGGGCTCGGGGAACCCGGGGAGTTCCGCGCGCGGCAGCACACCGGTGATCACGTGGGCCTCGGTCTCCTCGCACACCGCGACTGCGGCGGTCAGACCCGCCTCCGTGAACGCCCGCAGGGCCGCGGGCGCCTGACGTGCGCTCGTCTCGGCGAGCACGCAGCCGCCCGGGGCGAGCCAGCCGGACGCGCCCTCGGCCACCCTGCGCAGCACGGCGAGACCGTCGGGTCCGCCGTCCAGGGCGACCGCCGGTTCGTGCTCGCGGGCCTCCGCGGGGAGCAGGCGGATGTCGGCGGTGGGCACGTAGGGCACGTTGGCGGCGAGGATCTCGACGCGGCCGCGGAGCGCGCCGGGCAACGCCGCGTACAGGTCGCCGTGGTGGACCCGGCCGCCGTAGGGGGCGAGGTTGCGGCGCGCGCAGGCCACGGCGGCGGGATCGATGTCGGCGGCGTGGAGTTCCGCGCCGGGCAGCGCGGCGGCGAGCACGGCCCCGAGGGCGCCGGACCCGCAGCACAGGTCGACGACGGTCCGCGCCGCGGGCGCCAGGGCGAGGGCGCGCGCGACGAGGAACTCGGTGCGCCGGCGGGGCACGAAGACGCCGGGCGCCAGGTCGATCCGCAGCCCGCGGAACTCGGCCCACCCGACGACGTGTTCCAGGGGTTCGCCGGCCGCGCGCCGGGTCACCAGGGCGGCCAGCCGGTCGGGCGAGGCCGCGGCGCGGACCAGGAGGGCGGCCTCCTCCTCGGCGAAGACGCAGCCCGCGGCGCGCAGCGCGGCGACCACCTCGGCCGGGGGCCGGGCGGGCGCGGGGGGCGGTGCGGAGGGGGGAACGGCGGGTGGTGTCCGGGAAGTCGTCATGGCCCTCGGTGTCGGTGGCGGCGCGGGTCGGACGGCCGGGTCCCTGCCCGGGCGCGGCCACCCTACCGACGGTCCGGCAGCCGGGCACGCGGAACGGCGGGCGGGCCAAAGGGGCGTGGCCGGTCGGGTGTGGGCGGGCGCGGAGCGGAGGAACGGGCGGCGCTCGTTGGCGCCCCACGGGCTTATGGTTGTATTCTGCAACCAGAACGTGAGGAGGTTCCCCGTGGACGCAGCCGCCGACCGGGCGATCGAGACGATCCAGCGTGAGATGACGTCGTTCGCGCGCCGGGCACGCGCGCTGGCCGGACGGCTCCATCCGGAGCTGTCGCTGGTCTCGTACACGCTCCTGGGACACCTGGAGGAGAGCGGCGGCTGCCGGGCCACCGACCTGGCGGAATTCTACGCGCTGGACAAGTCCACCGTGAGCCGGCAGGTGGCGGTGCTGGAGCGCGAGGGGCTGATGGAGCGCCTGCAGGACACCGCCGACCAGCGGGTCCAGGTGCTGCAACTGACCGACGCCGGGCGGCGGGTCCTCGCCCGCGTCACCGACCGGCGCCGCGAGGCCCTGAGGGAGCGGCTGACGGGCTGGAGCGAGGAGGACCTGGCACGGTTCGCCTCCTACCTGGAGCGTTACAACGCCGGGTCGCCCGGCCCCACGCCGCCGGAGGACTGACCGGCCGTCACGGGCGGGTGCCGACGACGAGACGGCAGCGCGGGCTGCCGTCGTCGCGGCGGCCGAACTCCGGCATGGCGTAGGTATCCACCGCGAACCCCGCGCGGACGAGGGCGTCGCGGAGCACTCCGAAGGTCAGGGCGCGGTAGTACATCACGAACCGCGGGCGCCACACGGCGTTGCGGATCCGCATCGCGGTGTCGAAGGCCAGGAGTTCCAGGGCCTGCCGGGAGCCCGGGCGGGGCGGCCCCGGGAGCGGGAAGGCGAGACGGCCGCCGGGGCGGAGGACCGCGTGGGCCTGCCCGAAGAGGGCGGGCAGGTCGCGGGGCAGGAAGTGGCCCAGCGCCCCGAAGGTGACGAGCAGGTCGAACGAGCCCGGCGCGAAGGGGAGGCGGCGCGCGTCCGCGCGGACCAGGCGTGCCCACGGCGCCGCGTCCCGGGCCCGTTCGAGCATGCCGGTGCTGACGTCGACTCCGGTGACGCCTCCTCGGCACAGGCCGGCCAGCACGTCCAGTCCCGCGCCGGTGCCGCAGCACAGGTCGAGACCGTCCCGGAACGGGCCCAGAGGCGCCAGTCCGTCACGGGTCGCCCGGAGGAAGCGTTCCGAGGTGCGGAACGGGGTGCTGTCGAAGGACGGGGCGAGCAGGTCGTAGCCGCGCTCGACGGACGACAGCGCCTGTACGGCGAGTTCGCCGAGGGTGGGGCCCTGCGGTCCGTGGATCTGCCGACCGAACATCCTCGGAGCATAGCCGCGGCGGTACGGCATCCGGGTGCCGCTCGGGCGGATCCGGCCGTGGCGCGCGGCGCGTCGCCGTGCACCATTCCTACCGTTCTCATATGAAAATCACACTAATGTCACGAGGCTCCGGCCGGGCGGCCCGCCTGGCCGTCGCCGGATGCGCCCTCCTCGCGGTGGGGGCGGCGGGGACGCCCGCGCCGTCGACCGCGCCGCCGGATCCGCTGCGGGCCTCGGGCACCCAGGTACGGCTCGTGGAGGGGGCGCCGGAGGTGCCGGAGGTGTCCGCGCTGTCCTGGGTGGTGGCGGACGCCCGCAGCGGCGACGTGCTGGCCGCGCACGAGGCACACCGCGAACTCCCCCCGGCCAGCACGCTGAAAACCCTGTTCGCCCTCGCGCTCCTCCCCCAGGTGCCGGCGGGCCGCCACCGGGCGACCGACGCGGAACTCGCCGGCGTCGGCGAGGGCAGCAGCCTGGTCGGGGTCGAGGCCGGCCGCGACTACGCGGTGGACGACCTGTGGCGGGGGGTCTTCCTGAGCTCGGGCAACGACGCCGTGCACGTCCTGTCGGCCATGGCCGGCGGCAAGCGGGCGGCGGTGGCCCGGATGCAGGCCACCGCCGAGAGGCTGGGCGCCCGGGACACCCGCGTGGTCTCGCCCGACGGGTACGACGCGCCGGGCCAGGTGTCGTCCGCCTTCGACCTGGCGGTGTTCGGGCGGGAGGGGCTGCGCGACCCGCGGTTCGCCGAGTACTGCCGGACGGCGGTCGCGGACTTCCCCGGCCGGGAGGGGGCCTACGGCATCCGCAACACCAATCGGCTGCTGACCGGGGCGGAGGGCGTCGAGCCCTATCCCGGGGCGATCGGCGTGAAGAACGGCTACACCAGCAAGGCGGGCAACACTCTGATCGCGGCGGCGAAGCGGGGCGGGCGGACCTTGGTGGTGACGGTGCTCAATCCGCAGGACGGCAGCTCGGGCGCCGTCTACGAGGAGGCCCGGTCGCTGCTGGACTGGGGCTTCCGGGCGGCGGGCCGGGTCCGTCCCGTCGGTTCGCTGGAACCGCCCGTCGCGGCGGGCGCCCCGGCCTCGCCCCGGCCCGGCCCCTCCGCGAAGCCCGCGACGGCCGCGCAGGTGGCCGCCTCCGGCCAGGCCGACGGCCTCGGGTGGTGGACGGTGGCCCTGGCCGCCTGCGCGGCGGCGCTCACGGCGGGCGGGACGGCCGTCGGCGCGCGCCGCGGCTGGTGGCGGCGCGGCTGGTGGTGGCGGCGCGGGGCACGGTGAGCCCGGCCGGGGCGTTCGCCCCGGGACGGACGGCGCCCCGGGCGTCGGCGATGCCGGGGCGGTGGCGTCTCCGCGGAGTCGGTCGGGGCGGCGTTCGGCGCGCTCAGCCCCAGGCCGCACCGCCCAGCGCGACGCCCGCGTACATCGCGCCCAGGCCCGCGGTGAGCGTCCCCAGCACGTTGAGCACGGCGAGGAGGGGGGAGCCGTCCTCGGCGAGGCGCAGGGTCTCCCAGGAGAACGTCGAGTACGTCGTCAGCGCCCCGCACAGCCCGGTGCCGAGCAGCAGTTCCAGCCGCTCCCCGGCGACCCCGGCCGCCACCGCGCCGGTCAGCAGCCCGAGGGCGAGCGAGCCGGCGACGTTGACGACCAGGGTGCCCCACGGGAGGACGGCGCCGGGCCCCAGCCGCAGCCGCACCAGGCGGTCGGTGAGGTAGCGCAACGGGGCGCCCACCACGGCGCCGGCGATCACCAGCAGCCAGTTCACGTGCGCCCTCTGGTGAACCGCGGCCGCCGGGACAGGACGCCGCGGCCGGCCGCCGCGCCGAGGAGGACGGCGGCCATCGCCGCCGCCAGGGTCCCGCCGAGGTAGAGGAGGGCGAGCGGCCGCTCCCCCGCCTCGTCCAGCCGGTGGACGTCCAGCGCGTAGGCGGAGAAGGTGGTGAAGCCGCCCAGCACCCCGGTGCCGAGGAAGGGGCGCAGCAGCGGATGCGGTGTGCGGGGCCCTTCGGTGGCCAGGACGGTGACGCCGCCCATCAGGGCGCAGCCGACGACGTTCACCCAGAACACCGCCCAGGGGAAGGCGTCGGCGGCGGGCCAGCGCAGGGTGGCGGCGTAGCGGGCGCTCGCGCCGATCGCGCCGCCCAGGGCGATCACGGCGACCACGGGCGCCTCGGCACGCCACGCGCGGGGGAACCGCGGAGCCGGGCGCGACGAGCGGGACCCGTTCGGCGGCACGGGCGCGTGCGGTGCGGGATCGTGCGGTGCGGGCCCGTCAGGCACAGGGCCGTGCGGTGCGGGGGTGTCACTCATGTCGGTCGGCCAGCCTAGCGGCGTGAGCAGGGCGGACGGGAAAGAGGGGCCGGACGGCCCTACGCCCGGCGGGCCGGTGCTGACAACGTGATCCATCCAGCCTGCACGGACTGCAAGGACTGCAAGGACTGCAAGGACCCGGACGCCCACGTCCGACCAGGAGCCAGGAGCCCAGGAGCCCGCATCATGCCCCGTACCGTCACCGTCGGTGTGGACGGCTCGCCGGAGAGCCTCGCGGCCGCCGACTGGGCGGCGCGGGAGGCCGAGTTGTGGAGCCGGCCGGTGCGGCTGGTGCACGCGGGATCGTGGCAGCCGTTCGGTGCGACGGCCGGCGGGGGCGGGGCGCGGGCCGCCGACCCGGAGGCCGAGGCGGCGCGGCGGCGGTGGACGCAGAAGGTGCTGCGCGAGACGGCGGAACGGCTGACCACGCACCGTCCGGGGTTGCGCGTGAGCTTCGAGCAGGTGCGTGAGGTCCCGGCTCCCGCCCTGCTGGAGGCCGCGTCGCGCGGGTGTCCGCTGGTGCTGGGGTCGCGGACGGTGGAAAGCGCGGACGGGCACGAGGACGTGTGGACGGTGGGCCCGGTGGCGCTGACCGTGGTGGCTAGGGCCCGGGGGCCGGTGGTGCTGGTGCGGGTCGGGACGTCGCCGGAGGACGAGCGGGCCGACGGGGCGGTGGGACCGTCGTGGGCCGGGGCCTGGCACCGGGACGTGGTGCTGGGACTCGACCCGGCGCGGGCCGCGGCGGGGGCGGTGGCGTTCGCCTTCGGCGAGGCGGCGCGGCGCCGGGCCCGGCTGAAGGTGGTGCACGCCTGGCGGCGGCCCCCGGGGGTGGGCCCGGAGCAGGACCGGGCGCTCGACGAGGAAGCGCGGCGGGCGCTGCGGGAGGCGCTGGCGCCGTGGCGGGAACGTCACCCGGCGGTGCGGGTCACCGCGCGGACGGGGTTCGGCACGGTGGCGGCCCGGCTGGTCGACGAGGCGGCGGAGGCGGCCCTGCTGGTCGTCGGCCGCGGCGGCGCGGCCGGCCGGATCGGCGGCGTCACGCGGACGGTACTGCGGCACTGCGCGGTGCCGGTGGCGGTCGTTCCCCGCTGACGGCGGCGCCCTGGCGGCTCACGGCGGGCGCCCGGAGGACCGACGCGGGTCCGGGAGGCCGGCGAGGGCGTCCGGGAGGCCGACCGGGGCCTCCATGAGGGCGTACGCCGGATGCGGGGCGCGCCGCGGGCGGCGAGCATGGGGCCATGGCGGCGCACCTGAGGACCCTGGTCTACCCGGTCGGCGACCTCGACGGCGCCAGGGCGCTGTTCCAGGCCCTGCTCGGCGTCGAGCCGCACGTCGACGAGGCGCACTGGGCCGGGTTCCGCACGGCGGACGGCCAGGAGCTGGGCCTGGACCCGCACGGTCACGACGCCGGGCTGACCGGCCCGGTCCCCTACTGGCACGTCGACGACCTGCGGGCCACCCTGGCCGCGTTGCTGGCCGCCGGGGCGGAGGCGGTGCAGGACGTGCGCGACGTCGGCGGCGGCAAGCTGGTGGCCTCCGTCCGGGACCTGGACGGCAACCCCGTGGGCCTGGTCCAGGACCCGCCCGGGGCGTGGCCGGAGACCGCCTGACAGCCCGTCGGAAACGGCGCTTCCGGGGTCTCCCCCGCCGGACGGCGCCGACCTACGATGGGCCCCATGGCAGCGGACACGGCCGGTGCGCGGCTGGAGCAACGGTGGCGCGGCATTCTCGCGGTCCATTCCCGTACGGTCTGCGAGATCGACCGGGTGCTGCACCCGTACGGCCTGTGCGCCAGCGACTTCGAGGTGCTGGAGGTCCTGGTGTCCGGTACGCCGGACGGGCCGGGCGTCCCCTGCCGTGTGCAGGACATCGCGGAGCGGGTCCACCTCAGCCAGAGCGCACTCTCCCGCCTGCTGGGACGGCTCGAACGCGAGGAGCTGCTGGAGCGCACGGTGTGCCGGGAGGACCGGCGCGGGGTGTGGGTCTCCCCGACCCCGCGGGGCCGTGAGCTGTACGCCCTGGTGCGGCCGCTGCAGCGTGAGGTGCTCTCCCGCACCCTGACCGACTGACCGCCCGCCCCGAGCGGCCGCTTCGGGCGGCGTCGTCGGGCGGCGGCTTCGGGCGGCGGCTTCGGGCGGCGGCTTCGGGCGGCGGCTTCGGGTAGGGCGGGGCAGGACGGGACAGGACGGCGAAGCGGGGTCGGCGCAGCCCAGGGCCGGGGTCCCGCACGCCCGAACATTGTCAACAATTTCGTCAGCGGTTACTGTGTGGGCGCGTGAGGCACCCGGAGAGGACTCGGATGATCATCGATTGCCATGGGCACTACACCACCGCGCCGCCCGCCCTGGAGGCCTGGCGCAAGCGGCAGATCGCCGCCGTCGGCGACCCCTCGGCAGCACCCTCGCCCGACGAGCTGCGGATCGAGGACGACGACCTGCGCGCCACCGTGGAACCGGCCCAGCTGCGGATGATGGACGAGCGGGGCATCGACCTCACCGTCTTCTCGCCCCGCGCCTCGTTCATGGCGCACCACATAGGCGACTTCGCGGTCTCCGCCGCGTGGGCGTCGGTCTGCAACGACCTGGTGCACCGCGTCGCCGGCCTGTACCCGGACCGCTTCGCGCCCGCCGCCATGCTCCCGCAGTCGCCGGGCGTCGACCCCGCCACCTGCGTGCCCGAACTGGTGCGCGCCGTCGAGGAGTTGGGCGCGGTCGCGATCAACCTCAACCCGGACCCGTCGGGCGGGCACTGGAGCGCGCCGCCGCTGACGGACCGGTCCTGGTACCCGGTCTACGAGAAGATGGCCGAGTACGACATCCCCGCGATGATCCACGTCTCGACCAGCGTCAACCCCGCCTTCCACACCACCGGCGCGCACTACCTCAACGCCGACACCACGGCGTTCATGCAGCTGGTGCAGGGCGACCTGTTCAAGGACTTCCCGACGCTCCGGCTGGTCATCCCGCACGGCGGCGGCGCGGTGCCGTACCACTGGGGCCGCTTCCGCGGGCTCGCCATGGCACTGGGCAGGCCGGAGCTCGAGGAGCACGTCCTGGGCAACGTGTACTTCGACACCTGCGTCTACCACCAGCCGGGATCGGACCTGCTGTACGAGGTGATCCCCGCCAGGAACATCCTGTTCGCCTCGGAGGCGATCGGCGCGGTCCGCGACGTCGACCCGTGCACCGGCCACCACTTCGACGACACCCGCCGCTACGCCGAGGCCGCGAAGCTGTCCGCCGAGGACCTGGCCGCCGTCCAGGAGCACAACGCGCGCCGCGTGTACCCGCGGCTGGACGCCCTGCTGAAGCGCCAGGGGCGCTGACCCCGCCCGCACCGTCCCCGCCCGGACACGTCCCGTCGAGAGGAACCCCCGTCATGTACGAACTCGGAGTCGTCCACCGCACCGTCCCCCGCCCGGCGGCCGAGGAGGTCGAGGCCCTCGCCCCGTACGGGGTGGCCACCGTCCACGAGGCGATGGGCCGCACCGGTCTGATGCGGCCCTACCTGCGCCCCGTCTACCCGGGCGCCCGGCTGGTCGGCCCCGCCGTCACGGTGCTGCTGCAGCCCGGCGACAACTGGATGCTGCACGTGGCGATCGAGCAGGTGCGGCCCGGCGACGTGCTGGTGGCGGCCTGCACCACCGAGTGCGAGGACGGGTTCTTCGGCGAGCTCCTGGCCACCTCGGCGCGTGCCCGCGGGTGCGCGGGGCTGGTCATCGACGGCGGCTGCCGCGACGTGGCCGACCTGGAGAAGATGGACTTCCCCGTCTTCAGCCGCGCGGTCAACGCCAAGGGCACGGTCAAGGCCACCCCGGGCTCCGTCAACGTGCCGGTGGTCTGCGGCAACGCGCAGGTCCGGCCGGGTGACGTGGTGGTCGCCGACGCCGACGGCGTGGTCGTGGTGCCGGCCGACCGGGTGGCCCGCACCGCCGACGCGGCCCGCCGCCGCGAGGAGAACGAGCAGCTCAAGCGGGAGCGGCTGGCCGCCGGCGAACTGGGCCTGGACATGTACGGCATGCGCGGCCCCCTGGAGGCCGCGGGCCTGCGCTACGTCGACTGAGCCTTCCCGGCGGGGCCTGCCGACCGGACGGTGTTTCGCCGCCGTCGAACAGCTGTCGGCCGACTCGCCCCCTGCCGGGTGATGTTCCTCTGCCCACGGCAGGGCTCCCGCCAGAATGCGCGGCATGATCAACAGCTCCGTGCGGCGGCGAGCCGCGTCCCTCGTGCTCGGTCTGGCCGCCGTCTTCAGCACCTCGGCGGCCGCCCCCGCCGCGCCCGTGTCCGCCCCAGCAGCCGCACCCGCACCCGCCGTGGCCGCGGCGGCGCCCGCCTGTCCGCAGTTCGAGGACAAGCTGCACGCCGCCGCGGACCGACGCGTCGACCTCGGGCGCATCACTCCCACCCCGACGTGGCGCACCACCTGCGGCACCCTCTACCGCAGCGACAGCCGCGGTCCCGACACGGTCTTCCCGGCCGGCTTCCTGCCCAAGGACGTGACCGACGGGCAGTACGACATCGAGCAGTACGTCCTGGTCAACCAGCCCTCCCCGTACGTCTCGACGACCTACGACCACGACCTGTACAAGACCTGGTACAAGTCCGGCTGGAACTACTACATCGACGCCCCCGGCGGCATCGACGTCAACAGGACCATCGGCGACACCCACCGCTGGGCCGACCAGGTCGAGGTCGCCTTCCCCGGCGGGATCGCCCGGGAGTACATCATCGGGGTCTGTCCGGTCGACAAGGTGAAGAAGGTCGAGATCATGGAGGACTGCCGGAGCAACCCGTACTACGAGCCCTGGCACTGACGCGGCCGTCGGAGCCGGGCACCGGGCGCCGACGCCGCGCCTTTTCGGCCTCCGTCGGAATGGCGCCGGAAACGCCAGGATTCGCCACCCCCGCACGCCCGCTGCCTGCGGCGCTTGCATGCGCCACCCGGTTTCGCCACCCTCTGCCATGATCGTTCGCCGGGCACATTTCCGGCAAAGCACGCACCGTGACATTCGGGTGCTTGCCGAAGCATCCAGGTTGGGGTTACCTGCGTAGTCCGGAGGCCGGGACCGCGTCCTGGCACTTCGCGACCGTCCCGAAACACACAGGGCCTGGCCCCGGGAGGCCACCCGAGGCCAGGCCTATGTGCGGGGCGGGGGGCGGGTCCGGCCGACTACTTCTCGGCCGGGCTCACCCGCAGGCGTCACACGACATGCTCAACGCATCCCGCGATGGCAGTGATCGCCGTCAGAAGCAGCACCGCGGCTTGCCCCCAGTCCATCCACCGGTGGCACCCGCGACGCCTACTCCGTCCCGATCGTCCCATCCCGTCCGACTCCTCTCTCTTTCCCAACTGCGTTGGGTCCCTGCCCGGTTGGCAGGAAGTTCAGGAGAGATCCGTCGGACAGTCGCAACATACCTGCACCGGGACACCCGATTCACCGGCGCTCGAGTTTCGCCGGGATTCGCCACCCCCTGCCGAAAATCGCCATGCCATCTCGCCACCCCGCCCCGCGGTCCTGCCTCCCTCGCCGTGCCGCTCAGCCCTCGACGCCGGTCGCCGAGTGGGAGGCGCCCACCGGTTTGGACTCCGGGCTGCCGCGCTGGCGGAGGTAGATGGAGAGCACCGCCATCGATGCCACCGCCAGCAGTTCGGACTGCCAGTTCTGCAGGGTGCGGCTCCAGAAGTCGGCGGAGGTGACGTAACCGCCCCAGCCGACGGGGCCCTCCATGGACCGCAGCCGTTCCTCGTTGTAGGCGGCGGTGCCGGTGATCGACTGGGCCAGCCAGGACAGCACGAAGATGCCGCCCATCACCAGGCCGAGGGAGCGGGAGAACAGCAGCCCGCGCCAGCCCGGGGCGGACGCCCAGCGCGGCGACTCCTCCGTGGCGTGCGCGCCGACGCGCTGCTCCCGGTCCGACTCGGTGCCCGCCCGGCCGATCTCCTTGGACTCCGGCGAGCCCCGCTGGAGCAGCCACACCGTGCCGAAGATGTAGAGGAAGAACTGGAGGTACTCCGACTGCCAGTTCTCGGTCACGTCCACCGCGAAGTCGGAGGACGTGGCGTAGGAGAGGAGCCCCACCGGGGGCAGTCCCTCGGAGACCAGGTCGTTGTTCAGCTCGGCGCGTCCGGCGAAGAGCTGGCCCACAAGGGTCAGCAGGAAGCCCGCCAGGAAGACCAGCCCCAGGCTGTTCTCGCGCAGGAAGCGGCGGACGCGGCCGGCCGGGCTCATCGGTGCATCAGCCCGAGGGTCGTGAAGTAGGCGAGCCCGGCGAAGATGATCAGTAGGGTCGCCGTGAACATCAGCCGCATCGCTCACCCGCCCTTGATGCCACAGCGGTAGGGCTGGTCCGGGCGCGGCTCGCAGCCGGCCGCTGTCACCTTCCAGCCGCCCGGGAACCGCGACAGGAAGAGGGTGTCGCCCTCCAGCACCACGCGCGCCCGGTCTCCCCAGACGTCCACGGCGCGCACCGCTCCGGCGGCCGGCAGGTCGTCCTCCTCGATGGCCTGGCGGATCGCGTCGCGGCACCCGCTCCTCGCGGTCTCCTCCAGCTCGTCGCGGGTGCCAGGGGCCAGCGCCGCGCACAGCAGCGCGTGGCGTCCCGCGTCCCGGTCGAGGGCGAAGCGGGTGGCCTCCGCCTGGGCGGCGTCGCGCCGCTCCTCGACCGCCCCGCAGGCGCCGATCCCGGTGATCGCCAGGGCGAGGCCCGCCGCGCGCACGGCCGCGTGCCGGTACCGGCTGCCGTTCATCCCGCCTCCCGCCTCCCGCATCCGGCATCCCGCATCCGTGGGCCCGGGCCGTGTGCCGGCGCCGTGTGCCGGCGCCGCGCCCGTTCCAGGTGTCCGTTCCGTGTGCCTGTGCCGCGGGACCCGTGCCGTGTGTCCGCGCCGCGGGGCCGGTTCCGGGTGTCCGCGCCGCGGGACCCGTGCCGCGTGCCCGCGTCGCGTCCGTTCCGTCTGCCATCCGAACCGGGGGGCGTGCCGCCCGCAACCGGGGGCGGACCGAACGGGCCCCCGGCGGAGGGTCACCGGCCCTTCACCGCGCGCCCGGTTGCGGGAGGCCGTCGTTCCGCTCGATGCTGATGGACCGGCAGGCGATGCCGGGCGACGCGACCCGGCGCAGGGGAAGGCGATGAGGTCACACATGCGTGAGGCCCGGCGGCCCAGGACGGCCGCGCTCGGCGCCACGGCGGCCCTCCTGCTCGGGCTGCTCTCCGGCTGTTCCGGGGAGACCGGGCCCGGCCGCCCCGACCGCAGGATCACCGTCTGGTCGCAGGAGAGCCTCCCGGACCGGATCGCCGCCACCGAGAAGGTGATCGACCGGTTCGAGCGCGCGAGCGGCGTCGAGGTGGAACTCGTCGGCGTCGCCGAGGCCCAGATGCCCCAGCTGATCATGTCTGCGGCGGCCTCCGGGACCCTGCCCGACGTGATCGGCGCGGCCACGCTGGGCCAGATCTGGCAGATGCACGGCAACGAGCTGCTGAACACCCGGATCCCCGGCCGGGTCGTCGAGACCCTGGGCCCGGGAACCTTCGACCCCAACGCCCTGGCGCTCGCCTCCGACGGTCCCACCAGGCTCGCGGTCCCCTCCGACGCCTGGCTGCAGCTGCTGGTCTACCGCGAGGACCGGTTCGCCGCGCGCGGGCTGCCCCCGCCCGACACCTACGCGCGGATGCTGGACGCCGCGCGGCGGCTGACCGGCGACGGCCGCAGCGGCATCTCCGCGGCCACCGACCCCGCCGACGTCTTCACCTCGCAGAGCTTCGAGAGTCTGGCGCTGGCCAACGACTGCCGTCTGGTGGACGGGGGCGAGGTCGCCCTCCGGTCCACGCCCTGCGAGGAGGCGTTCTCCGTCTACGACCGGCTGGCCCGGGACTACGGCGCACCGGGCACCCAGAGCGTGGACTCCACCCGGGCCACCTACTTCTCGGGGAGCAGTTCCATGGTGATCTGGTCGTCGTTCGTCCTCGACGAGATGGCGGGCCTGCGCTCCGACGCCCTGCCCAGCTGCCCGGAGTGCGAGGACGACCCCGGGTTCCTGGCCGAGAACAGCGGGGTGGTCACCGCGGTGAGGGGCCCGGACGCGAAGGCGCCCGCGCAGTTCGGGGAGGTGACCTCCTGGGCGGTGACCCGCACCGCCGAGGAGGACGCCTCCCGCCGGTTCGTGGAGTACATGATGGGCGCGGGCTACCAGGACTGGTTCGGCATGGCGCCCGAGGGCAAGATCCCCGTCCGGCGGGGCACCGCGGCGGAACCGGACCGCTACCTGCGGGCCTGGCGGAGCAGCGAGCTCGGCGTGGACCGGCGCCGGCCGATCGACGAGGTGTATCCGCCGGAGCTGCTGGACCGGCTGGTCGACGGGGTGCAGCGGATGCGCCGCTGGGGCATCACCGAGGGCGAGGGAGCACTGGTCGGCGCGGCCAACGGCGAACTGCCGGTCTCCAAGGCGATCGGCGCGATGACCGGTGGTCAGCTGAGCCCGGCGGACGCGGCCGCGCAGGCCGACGAGGAGGTCACCGACCTGCGGACGTCGCTCGACCGCCCCACCGACGCCCCGGGGTCGCCATGAGCACCGCGGCGCCCGGTCCCCGTCCGGGGCGGCGCGTCCCCCGGCGCGGGCGCCCGATGACGGCGAGCCGGCGGGCCAACCGGGCCGGCATCGCCTTCGTGTCGCCCACCTTCGTGGTGGTGCTGGTGGTCGTCGCCCTGCCGATCCTCTGGACGGTGCTGCTGGCCTTCCAGGACGCCCGGCTGGTCGACATCCAGGGCATGGGGCTGCTGGGCGACTGGACGCTGGAGAACTTCTCCGAGGTGTTCGGCTCGGCGGGCTTCTGGGAGAGCCTGTGGGTGACGCTGGTGTACACGGTGGGCGGCACGGCCGGTTCGATCCTGCTGGGCCTGGTCGCCGCGCTGGCCCTGCGGCGCCGGTTCCGGGGGCGGGGGCTGCTGCGCGCGGCGATGCTGCTGCCGTACGTCGCCCCGGTGGTCGCGGTGGCGTTCGTCTGGGAGGTGGCCCTCTCCCCGCAGTACGGCGTCGTCAACGCCTGGGGCGGCCGGCTGCTCGGCTGGGACGACCCGATCGCCTTCCTCTCCACCCGCCGTTACGAGGTGGGGCTGTTCGGCGTCCACGTCGACGTCCCGCTGGCGCTGCTCACGGTGATCGCCTTCGAGTGCTGGCGGTACTTCCCGTTCGCGTTCCTGTTCGTGCTGGCCCGGCTGCAGGCGGTGCCTGCCACCCTGGAGGAGGCGGCCACGGTCGACGGGGCGACGCCCACCCAGCGGTTCCGGTACGTGCTGCTGCCCCAGTTGACGCCGGTGCTCGCGCTGCTGTGCGTGCTGCGGTTCATCATGACGTTCAACAAGTTCGACGACGTCTACCTGCTGACGGGCGGCGGCGCGGGCACCGACGTGGCGGCCGTGCGGGTCTACGACTTCCTCACCGCGCGCTACGACGTGGGCGCCGCCGCCGCGCAGGCGCTGGTGCTGGCGGCCTCGCTGATGGTGCTGCTCGGGCTCTACTTCCGGTTCTTCGGCGACAAGGCGCAGGAGGAGGAGACGTGAGGATGTCCCGCGCCCGGTTCGAGGAACGGCTGTTCGCGGTGGTGCGGCCGCTGGTGATCCTGCTGCTGGCGCTGATCACGGTGGTGCCGTTCCTGTACATGGTGCTGCTGTCGGTGAAGCCGATCGACGCGCTGCTGCTGGACCCCGGCGCGCTCTGGGTGGCGGCCGAGGACTTCACGGTGTCCACCTACCGCGACGTGCTGCGGTCCTCGGACGCCGGCGGTCAGGGCTTCCTGCGGTTCCTGCTCAACTCGGCGCTGGTGTCGCTGGGGACGGTGGCGCTGACACTGCTGGCGTCCGTTCCGGGCGCCTATGCGGTGAGCCGGCTGCGGTTCTTCGGGCGGCGCCAGGTGAGCGCGCTGTTCCTCGCGGTGTACCTGTTCCCGGCCACCCTGCTGGCCGTGCCGCTGTTCGTGATCTTCGCGCGGCTGGGGCTGTCCTCCAGCCTGGCGGGGCTGGCCGTCGTGTACGTGGCGCAGACGGTGCCCGTCTCGGTCTACATGCTGAAGAACTACCTGGTCACCGTGCCGGTGTCGGTGGAGGAGGCGGCTGCGCTGGACGGCTGCACCCGGCTCCGGGCCGTCCGCAAGGTGGTGCTGCCGCTGGCCATCCCCTCCCTGATGGCCACCGGCCTGTACGTGTTCATGATCGCCTGGAACGAGTTCCTGTTCGCCCTGCTCTTCCTGGCCGCCGATCCGGAGAAGTGGACCGTCTCGCTGGGTCTGGCTCAGCTCGCCGACGGTGTGGAGGTCCCCAAGACGGTCCTGATGGCCGGTTCGGTGGTGCTGACGATTCCGGTGGTCGTCCTCTTCTTCGCGGCGGAGCGCCTGCTGACCGAGGGGCTCACCAGTGGCGCGGACAAGGGCTGAGCGGGACGGCCGCGGGCGCCGGTTCCGGCCAAAGTCGGGCGAATCCGGGGCGCGTCGGGACGGTGGGCCCGGCTGCCGACGCCCCCGGTCAGGCCGCCGGGCCGCCGGTGGACCGCCTGATTCCGTCCCGGCGGGCGGTCCGCCGGGCCGCCGGAACCGGCCGCGCGGCCGAAGTGGCTCCCTGGCGGCGGTCCGAGGGCGTTCCTAGGGTGACGCGACATCCCACTCCCGACGCTTCCGGAGGCGGCCATGTCGGTGAACGACGCGGCAGCACCGCTGAGTTACCCGTTCCCCTGGCAGTCGGCGCTCGAGCCGCCGGCCGAGTTCACCGAGCTGCGGGCGAAGTGCCCGCACGCCCGGATCTCCGTGGGCGGCGGCGAGATGACGCTGCTGACCCGGTACGCGGACGTCCGCGCCGTGACCGGCGACCCCCGCTTCACGCGTGACCTGTCCGCGGAGGGGGCGGTGAGCCTCAGCGCGGACGGCACGGACCTGTACAGCCAGAGCGAGTCCAAGAGCATGGCGGCGGCCGGCGAGGCCCACGAGCAGTGGCGGCGCATGGTCAGCCGCTGGTTCACCGCCAAGCGGATGACCGCGCTGCGGCCCGAGATCGAGCGGATGGCGGAGGACCTGATCGACGCCATGGTCGAACAGGGGGCGCCGGCCGACCTCGTCGCCCGGCTGGCGTTCCCGCTGCCGGTCCAGGTGATCTGCTCCATGCTGGGCGTGCCGGACGCGGACCGGGACCGGTTCGCCCACTGGTCCAACGTGATGATGAACTACAGCCGGTTCTCCCGGGACGAGGCGGCCGCCTCGACCGCCGAGTTCGACGCCTACATGCTCGGCCACATCGAGGCCAAGCGGAGCGATCCGCAGGACGACATCATCAGCAACCTGATCGTGCAGACCAACGACGTCGGGTACCGCATGCCCGGTGACGACCTGCTCGACACGGCGAAGGCGCTGCTCGCCGCCGGGCACGAGACCACCGCGAACAGCATCGGCAAGATGACGGCGTTCCTGCTGGCGGACCGCACGCGGTGGCAGGCCCTGCTCGCCGACCGCTCCCTGATCCGCACCACGGTCGAGGAGGCGCTGCGGTACGACGCCCAACTCGGCCTGGGGCTGCCCCGGTTCATCAGCGAGGACGTGGAGGTCGGCGACGCCGTCCTGCGGGCCGGGACCACGGTGATGCTGAGCATGGCGGCGGCCAACCGCGACGAGACGGTCTTCGAGCGGGCGGACGAGATGGTCCTGGACCGCAGCCCCAACCCGCACATCTCCTTCGGCGTGGGCCCGCACTCCTGCGTCGGCCAGGCGCTGGCCCGCACCGAGATGCAGGTGGTGCTGGAGGTGATGCTGCGGCGGCTCCCCGGGCTGGAACTGGCCGCGTCCGTGGACGAGTTGAAGCTCGAGGAAGGGTTGATCGTCACCGCCCTGACCGAGCTGCCGGTGAGCTGGTGACGTGCGGAGAGGGGCTGCGACCGTGAAGGTGACCGTCGACCGGGGCGTGTGCTGCGGCGCCGGGCAGTGCGCGATGCTGGCACCGGAGGTGTTCGACCAGGGGGACGCGGACGGGCTGGTGCTCCTGCTGGACCCGGAGCCCGGGGAGCGGCACGCCGCAGCGGTGCGGGAGGCGGCGGCGACCTGCCCGACCGGGGCCGTCCGGCTGCTCGACGCGGACTGACACCGCGCGGTCCTCCACTCCGCCGCGGCAGCCGCCCCAGCCACCGCTGGCGTCGTCGCTGTCGTCGCTGTCGTCGCTGCCGCTGCCTTCGTCGGCGCAGCCGCGGCCTCGGGAGCGGGCGCCGGGAAATCGGTCGCACACGGCGAGGGGCGCGTGGCAGGATCGCGCGGTCCGTCCCCGCCCCCACCGGAGTCGCCGTGCGTCTGGTCCCCGCCCCCTACCGCAGTCTGTTCGCCACCAGGGGGACGGCCGCGTTCACCGGGGCCGGGTTCCTCGCCCGGCTGGCCCTCGCCATGCAGGGGGTCGGCACGGTGGTGCTGGTGTCGTCGACGCACGGGTCGTACGGCCTGGCCGGCCTGGTGACCGGGGCGTCCCTCGTCACCACCCTGGTGACCCTGCCGCTGCTGGCCCGGCTGGTCGACCGGTTCGGGCAGGCGACGGTGGCGGTGCCGGCCGCGCTGTGGGCGTCGGTGTGGACCGCCGTGCTGGTGGTCTGCGCGGTGCTCGGCGCGCCCGCCTGGGCGCTGGTCGGCGCCAACGTGCTGTCCACCACCGCCCCGAACGTGGGGGCGATGGCGCGGGCCCGCTGGGCGGAGCTCCACGACGGGGACGCCTCGGCGATGCACCGGGCCAACTCCTTCGAGCAGGTGCTGGACGAGCTGTGCTTCGTGCTGGGCCCGGTGCTGGCCGTCGGGCTGGCGACGGCGGTCGCGCCGTGGGCGGGCCTGCTCTGCTCGCTGCTGCTGACCGCGGCCGGCACGCTGCTGTTCGCGGCCCAGCGCCGCACCGAGCCGCCGGTCCGCGCCGGGGCCGGTGCCGCAGGCGCGGCCTCCACCAGTCCGCTGCGCGTGCCGGGGATCCGGGTCATGTTCCTGGTCTTCCTGTGCACGGGCGCGGTGTTCGGGTCGCTGGAGCTGGTCACCGTGGCGTTCACCGAGGCGGCGGGGCACGGCTCGCTGGCGGGGGCGGTGCTCGGACTGCAGGCGGCCGGATCGGCCGTGTCCGGGCTGGCGTTCGGTCTGCTGACGCTGCGCGGCGGTCCGGTGCCGCTGTTCCTGGCCGGGGTCGCCGGGATGGCGTTGCTGGTGCTGCCGCTGACCCTGGCCGGCGGGCTGGGCACCCTGGTGCCGCTGATGTTCCTCGCGGGCATGGCCACCTCCCCCACGATGATCACCGGCACCGGGCTGGTGCAAGAACTGGTGCCGCGGGAGCGGATCAACGAGGGCATGACCCTCACCACCACCGCCCTGCTCGGCGGCATCGCCCTGGGCAGCTCCGCGGCCGGCTGGTTCGTGGACCGTCAGGGCACGGAGCAGGGCTACCTGCTGCCGGCCGCCGCGGCGTGGGCGGCGCTGGCCGTGGCGGCGGCGGGCTCGCCGGTGCTGCGGCGGGGCGTGCGGCCGGGGCTTCGGGACGCGCCCGCCCTCGCCTGATCGCGCGGGCCCACGGGCCGGAGCCGCCGCCGACCGGGCGCCGGGCAGGGCAGGGCAGGGCAGGGCCAGCGTGGGGGGGGAGGGGACGCTCAGGCCTCGGGGAGGCGCAGCGCGAGGATGGCCATGTCGTCGCGTCCGTCGCTCGGGTGGTGGTCCGCGAGCGCGCGCACCAGGTCCTCCACCGGCAACGCGGCGTAGGTCACGGCGAGTTCGAGCAGGGCGTCCAGGCCCTCGTCGATCGCGTGGGCGGGGTGCTCGACCAGCCCGTCGGTGAAGAAGACCACCGTGGCCCCGGGGGGCAGTGTCCGGCGGTGGTCGGGGCGTGGCACCGACGGGTCGACGCCCAGCGGGAGGCCGGGCTCGTGCAGCAGGTACTCGGCATGGCCCCCGGGCATGATCACCAGCGGCGGGAAGTGCCCGGCGGCGCTCCAGTGCAGGGCCCATTCCCTCCCGGCGTCCTCCACCCGGGCGACCAGCACGGTGGTCACCGGTTGGACGGTGCCCGCCTCCACGGTGACGTCGAGCTGCCGCAGGACGTCGCTGGGCGGGGTGCGGCGGTCGTAGAAGAGGGCGCGCAGCATGTTGCGGATCTGCGACATGGTGGCGGCGGCCGGCAGGTCGTGGCCGTAGACGTCGCCGATGACGATGCCCAGCGCGCCGTCCGGGAGCCGCATCGCGTCGTACCAGTCGCCGCCGAGGTGGTTGGGCTCCACCGCCGGGCGGTAGACGGTGGCGGCGGTGTGCGGGCTGAGGTCGGGCAGGGCGGGGAGCAGCAGGCGCTGGAAGGTCTCGGCGCTGTCGCGGACCTGTTCGAAGAGGCGGGCGCTCTCGATGGCCATGCCGGCGGCGCTGGCCAGTGCGACCAGCACCTCCTGGTCGGCGTGGTCGAACGGGCGGCCGTCGAGGCGTTCGGAGAGGTAGAGGTCGCCGTAGATCTCGCCGCGGACGCTGATGGCGACGCCCAGGAGGGTCCGCATGTGCGGGTGGCCGGGGGGATAGCCGACCGAGGCGGGGTGGCCGGCGATGTCGTCCAGCCGCAGCGGTTCCGGGTTCTGGATGAGCAGGCCGAGGACGCCTTCGCCGTGCGGGAAGTCGATGCCGGCCAGCGCCTGGTACTCCTCCTCGTTCAGCCCGACGGTGATGAACTCCTCGAGGTGGTCGCCCTCCTCGTCGAGGACGCCGAGCGCGCCGTAGCGGGCGTCGCACAGGTTCATCGCGGTGGTGACGATGCGGCGCAGCACCTCGTCGAGTTCGAGTTCGCCGGTGATGGCGAGCACCGCGTCGAGCAGGCTCTGGAGGCGGTCCTTGGTGAGGGCGAGGGCCCGTAGCTGCCCGGCGATCTGGTCCATCTCGGTGTCCAGGCGCCGTCGCAGGTCGGCGAAGGGCACCGCCTCGCCCCGTGGCTCCTGCCCGCTCACCGCGTCCGCCTCCCGACGCGTGCACCGCGGTGCGCCCGCCGGACCTGCCCCTGCCTCGCGCGGCGCACCCTGCCTCCCGTCCCGCTCCTGTCCCGGCCGTGAACGAACGGTTTCCACCCTGGCACGGGGCGGCCGGGGCGGCCCGTCCGGCTGCTCCGGGCGCGTGGCGCGGAGCCCGTCCCTCCCGGCGGGCGGAGGGGAGGAGACGGGTGCCGGGAGGGGCGGGACCGGGTCAGCCGGCGGGCGAGAGGGTGACCGGGAAGCCGTTGAGGACGGCGGTGCCGGAGAGCGGGTCGAGGAGGGTGCCGTCGAGGAGCTGGTTGACGTTGGCGCCCGGGTCGGCGGAGGCGTGGCGGGTGCGGGTGCCGGGCCGGTCGTGGCCCCAGCCGTGGGGCAGGCTGACCACGCCGCGGCGCACCGTGTCGGTGATCTCGGCGGGGGCGGTGACCTCTCCCCCGGCGCCCTTGACCCGTACCGGCGTGCCGTCGGCGATGCCGAGGAGCGCCGCGTCCTCGGGGTGGACGTGCAGGGTGCAGCGGTTGGAGCCGCCGGTGAGGGCGGGGAGGTTGTGCAGCCAGCTGTTGTTGGCGCGCAGGTGCCGGCGTCCGACCAGCACCATGCCGTCGGCGGGCCGGCGGAGGGCCTCGCGCAGCCGGGGCAGGTCGTCGGCGATCGGCCTGGGCAGCAGTTCGATCCGTCCGCTGCGGGTGCGCAGCACCTCGGGGACGCGGGGCCGGAGCGGGCCGAGGTCGACGCCGTGGGGGTGGTCGAGGAGGGTGCCGAGGGACAGTCCGCCGGGGCGGGCGCCGAAGCCGTCGCCGTAGGGGCCGAGGCGCAGCATCAGGTCGAGGCGGCGCTCCACGCCGTCCTCGCCGGTGAGGGCGGCGGCGAGTTCCTCCGGGTCCCGGCCGTGGACCGGGGAGTGCGGGTCCCGGACGGCCTGGCCGAGGGTCCGGGAGACGACCGCGGCGTCGACGGTTGCGGGGTCGGCACCGGGCTTTCCGCCCACGGCGAGGACCAGGCGGGCGAGGATCTCGCTCTCCGCCATGCGGCCCGGCTCGAGCGGCACGGCGGGGCGGGTGTAGCGGGCCTGGTTGCGCACCGCGAGGGCGTTGAGGGCGAAGTCGTGGTGCGGGCTCTGCGCGGGCGGGGGCGGGGGCAGCACCACGTCGGCGTGGCGTGAGGTCTCGTTGAGGTAGGGGTCGACGCTCACCATGAAGTCCAGGGAGGCGAGCGCCCGGTCCAGGCGGTCCCCGTCGGGTGCGGAGAGCACCGGGTTGGCGGCGACGACGACCAGGGCGCGGATCGGTTCGCCCTCGTCGGTGGCGGTGTCGATCTCCTCCGCCAGGGCGGCCATCGGCAGTTCGCCCTTGACCTCGGGGTGTCCGGAGACGCGGGAGCGCCGGCGGCCCAGGTCGAAGCCGCGGCCGGGGCCGGCGGGGCGGGGCGCCCGGCTCGCGGCGGCCAGGGGGAACATCGCGCCGCCCGGGCGGTCCAGGTTGCCGGTGAGGACCGTCAGCACGTCCACCAGCCAGCTGGCCAGGGTCCCGTGCGGCACGGTGCAGCTGCCGATGCGTCCGTAGACGGCGGCGGTGGGCGCGGCGGCCAGTTCACGGGCCAGTTCCCGGATGGTGCCGGGGTCGACGTCGCAGGCGGGGGCCACCGCCTCGGGGGTGAACTCGCGCAGCGCTTCCGGGAGTTCGTCGAGGCCCTCGAGGTGTGCGGTGAGGTCGCCGGGGTCGGCGAGGCCCTCGTCGAGGAGGACGTGCGCCATCGCGGCGAGCAGCAGGGCGTCGGCGCCGGGGCGGATCGCCACGTGCCGGTCGGCGAGCGCGGCGGTGCGGGTGCGGCGCGGGTCGACGACCGTGAGGGTGCCGCCGCGGCGGCGCAGCGCCTTGAGGCGGCCGGGGAAGTCGGGGGCGGTGCACAGACTGCCGTTGGACTCCAGCGGGTTGGCCCCGACGAGCAGCAGGTGGTCGGTGCGGTCCAGGTCGGGGACGGGGATGGCGTTGGGGTCGCCGTAGAGCAGTCCGCAGGAGACGTGCTTGGGCATCTGGTCGAGGGTGGAGGCGGTGAAGAGGTTGCCGGTGCCGAGCGCCCCGATCAGCAGGCGCGGGTAGAGGGCTCCGGCCATGGTGTGCACGTTGGGGTTGCCGAGCACCACGCCGGTGGCGGCGCCGCCGTGCCTCTCCAGTACGGGTGCCAGCCCGGCGGCGACGGCGGCGAACGCCTCCTCCCAGGTGGCCTCGCGCAGTTCGCCGTCCTCGCGGACGAGGGGCGCCCGCAGCCGGTCGGGGTCGGCGTCGAGCTGCCCGAAGGCGGCGCCCTTGGGGCAGACGAAGCCCTCGCTGAACACGTCCTCCCGGTCGCCCCGGGCGCCGGTCACCCGGCCGTCCCGGACGGTGAGCACCAGACCGCAGGTGGCCTCGCAGAGCGGGCAGATCCGCAGCGCGGTACGGGAGTCGATGACCTCGGACACGGGTTTCCTCCCGGAGCGACGACGACGTCACCGCGGAGCATACCGACCGGTACGCCTGTCCGGGAGGGTGCGGACCGGACCGTTTCCGCCGGGCACCCGACCGCGTCCCGCCGGCGGACCGCCGGCGCCACCCCTCCCCCGCGCCCGCCGGGCCCCTCGCGCCCACCGGTGCCGTCCGGTCACCCGGCCCCGTGGAGACGCGGTCGAGCCGGTAGCGGATCGCCGCGACCGCCGACGCCACGTCGCGCCGGCCCACGGGCACGCCGGTGCCCGGTCCGGCCCACGGGCACGCCGGTGCCCGGTCCGGCCGACATGGCCGGCAGGGACACCGCCAAGGGCGCTCCCGGTGTCCCCGCACCTGGTGTTCGGCCGACGCAGCCAGCTGGTGCGGGCCGAGGCCCGGTCCGAGGGCGTCCGGCGGCTGCCCGGCTCTCACCCTTCGGCCCGGCGGACGGCTTCGATCACCGGGCCGAAGGCGTCCAGGTACGGCCCGTGCACCGTGTAGTGGGTGAACCCGAACCGCTCCCGGCCGCGCAGGATCTGCCCCGCGATCTCCTCGACCGTGCCGATGAGGACGTACGGCGTGTCCAGCAGTTCCTCGACGGTCATCGCCGGGCCGAACCGCTCCACCACCCGCTCGGCCGCGCCGGCCCGGTCGTCGGTGACCAGCACCATCTGGGCCAGCGCGTGCCACTCCAGGCTCGCGGCCCGGTCCCCGGCGCAGGAGCGCGCGAAGGCCACCCGTTCCGCGGCCTCGGCGGCGGTGCCGATCCGGAAGGTCCCCGGCGGCCGGCCCTTGATCTGGTACGCGCCCGCCACGCTCACGGTGTCGGCGTGGCGGGCGGCGATCCGCAGCACGCGGTCCCCGGTGCCGCCGATGATCAGCGGCGGTCCCCAGCCGCCGAACCCGGCCCGCTGCACGGGGCGCAGCACGGGCACGCCGTAGGCCTCCCGCATCCCCGCCTGCTGCGCGAACCCGTCGGCGGCGAAGTGCCGCCCGACCTCCGTGACCGTCTCCTCCAGCCGGTCGGCGCGGTCGCCGAACCCCTGCCAGGCAATTCCGGCCTCGTCGAACTCCCATTTCATGTGGCCCGATCCCAGGCCGAGTTCGAGCCGTCCACCGGTGAGGACGTCGGTGGTGGCGGCGTCACGGGCGAGCAGGGCGGGGTTCCAGAAGAGGGAGTTGAGGACGAGGGTGCCGACCCTCAGCCGTTCGGTCGCCCGCGCGGCCGCCGCCAGCACCGGGAACGGCGCGGGCATCCCGAGGTGGTCGGCGGCGAACAGCACGTCGTATCCGAGCCGTTCGGCACGTCGGCAGAGGGCGTCGAACTCGTGGGGTGCGGGGAGGCCGAAGACGTTGAAGGAGAATCTGAAGTCGCTCATGCCCAGGTACCTGGCCGTGGCCCCGGGGCGGCAAACACCGGCCCGGGGCCCGTGGAGGCGCGGTCAGCGGCGACCGCGTCCCGGTTCCGCCAACCGCTCCAGCAGCGCGTCGGCCATGGCCCGCTCGCCCGCCGCGTTCGGGTGGTAGGGGGCCGCCGGGGAGGCCGGGACGAGCGGCTCCATCCAGCGCTCGGCCGGCGGACGGCAGGCGTCGTGGCCGATCGCCGGGGTGTAGGTGTCCACGTAGCGGGCCCGCGAGCGCTCCGCGACCTGGCGCAGCATGGCGTTGAGCCGCTTGGCGGTGGCCCGCAGGTACGGGGCGTCACCGGCCGCCGTCGTCACCTGCGGCCAGCAGCCGGGGCCCGTCTCCGGCAGGATCGGCGGGTACCCGAGCACGTACACCCGGGCCCGCGGCGAGCGCTGGTGGACGGCGTCCAGCACCTTCTCCACCAGCGGCGCGGCGGCCTCGATGCGGTCGGCCAGCACGTCGGCGCCATCGGCGGTCCAGTGCGCGGTGCAGGGCGCGCCGGCCGGGTCGGTCGCGCCCAGGCGGCCGCAGGTGGCCATGATCTCGCCGAACCCGATGTCGTTGCCGCCGATCTGCACGGTGACCAGCGTGGTCCTCCTGGAGACCGCGGTGAGCTGGGGCGGGTTGCCGCCCTGAGCCCGCCACATGTCGGCGGTGGTCGCGCCGCCGCAGCTGACGTCCGTGAACGAGGCGACGCGGAGCTCCCGGGCGGTGAGGGAGGGGTAGTTGCGGTCGGAGCGCGCGCAGCCGGCGTCGACCTGCCGGGGGATGCCGGGCCCTGAGGTGTAGGAGTCCCCCAGCGCCACGTAGCGTTCGGCGGGGGCCGCCGAAGCGGGCGCCGCTCCCCCGCCGGCCATCAGCGCCGCCGCGCACAGCGCGGCCAGTCCGGATGCCGTTCTCCGGCGGCTCTTCCGCATGCTTCCCCAACTCCTCGGTCGTCCGGCGCCGTTGCCGATCGGCAGACTCGGTGGTGGGACGGCCGGTGTCAATGGCGCTGCCGGCATGTGTTCGTCCCCTCGCCGGTCCGAGGAGCGGACGGCGAGCCCGCCCGGCCGGGCCGCGGCCACGGGAGAGGGACGCGCGGCCGCCTCCCTTTCCGGATCGCCCCCTTCCTCGCCCCGGACTCGGCGCTATGGTGCGCGAGTTCGACACCACGTTCCGCTTTCGTACGTGTAGAGGAATCGCGTCATGCGTGTGGGAATCACCGGGCACCGCGGCCTGAGCCACCCGATCGTCTCCGAGGTCCAGGAGCTGCTCGCCGAACGACTGAGGCGTTACGACCCGGGCGCCCTGACCGTGGTCACCTGCGCGGCCGAAGGGCCGGAGAGCCTGCTGGCGCGGGCGGCGCTGGACGCCGGCGCGGCCGTGGAGATCGTCGTGCCCGCCGACGACTACCGCGAGACGCTTCCGCCCGAACACCGCTCGGTCTACGACGACCTGCTCAAGCAAGCGCGGGGCGTCCACCCGACGGGCATGGCCTCGGTGACGCCGCAGGCCCGCCAGGTGGCGGGCGAGATCCTGGTCGGGCTGTGCGACGAACTGCTCGCGGTCTGGGACGGCCTGCCGGCCCGCGGCCACGGCGGCACCGCCGACACCGTCGCCTACGCGCTCGGCGTGCGCCTCCCCGTCACCGTCGTGTGGCCGGAGGGCGCGACGCGCCGACCGGCGGCCGGGCGGCCCTGAACGGGCCTCCCGGTCAGGCCTGCCCGCGTACCGCCGTCAGCACGGCCAGCGCGGCGCAGGCCGCCAGGGCGACCGAGCCGAGGGCGAAACCGACCGCGCCGCGGAGTCCGCCGACGCGGGTGCGGCGCGGGGCCGGACCGGGGGCGAGGCGGACCACCGCAACAGCGTCCACCGCACCGGTGTCCACCGCACCCGCGTCCACCGGGCCGGCGCCCCGGCGCGCGGTGCGCAGCAGGCCGGCGAGCTCCAGGGCGCGCAGACCCAGCGCCAGCGAGAGCGGCGTGAGGACGAGGACGGCGAGCACGGCCATGAGCCGGAGCACCGAAGGGTCGGACGGCATGGCGGGACGGTACAAGCGGCCGGACGCACGACCGCGGACGCCACGGCGAAGTCCGGGCGAACAGTGGGTGACCACACCGGACCGCCCCGCTCCCAACCCGCGGGCCGAACATCTGCGCTAGATTTTGCCTCTCCTTGAACTCGCTGATCACTCACCCTGGAGCCGACAGCTCATGAACGACATCATCGAAGGCCTGGGCCGGGCCGCCGCGTACGGCGCCCTGGGCGTGGTCCTGCTGATTCTCGGCATCTTCCTGATCGACCTGCTGACCCCCGGCAAGCTGGGACGCCAGATCTGGGAGCAGCGCAACCGGAACGCCGCCCTGCTGCTCAGCTCCGCGCTGCTGGGCATAGGCGGCATCGTCTTCACGTCGATCTGGACCACGTACGACGACTTCGGCAAGGGCCTGGTGTCGACGGCGGTCTTCGGCCTGCTGGGCCTGGTGATGATGGCCGTGGCCTTCCTGGTGGTGGACCTGGTCACCCCGGGCAGGCTCGGCGCCACCCTGGTGGAGCCCGAGCCCCACCCCGCCGTGTGGGTGACGGCCTCCTGCAACCTGGCGGTCTCGGCGATCGTCTCGGCGTCGATCGCCTGAGCCGGTCCGGCACCGGCACCGGCACCGGGCACCGGCACGACCACCGGTCCCGGCTGCCCCACCGGCCCCGGCACCGCGGACGCCTCCGCGGCCCGAGCCGCCGCCGGGTCCCCCGCGCGCAGGTCGCGCGTGAGCGGGGGCCCGGCGGCGGTTTTCTCGCGCCCCGCCCCTCCCACGCTGCTCCGGCGACGCGTTTTCGCCCCGGCCCCGCATCCGCCTCGTCCATCCCATTGACGCCGGGTCAGATGTGCATGAGCATGACCGCCAACCGGGCGATGGGAGCGCTCCCACAGCCGCTTGCGCCAGAGGCTTCCGCGCCCGGCAGGGCACGCCCGTGACCACCCGCACCGCGACCGAGGAGCCCCGGACGTGAAACGACGCAGAACCACCTTGCTCGGCGTGACGGCCCTGCTGGCGGCCGCCCTCGCCCTGCCGGCCGGACCGGCGGGCGCCGACGAGGTCGAACTCATCCAGAACGGCACCTTCGACACGTCCAGCGATCCCTGGTGGAGCAGCGCGGGCGTCACCACCGCCGTGGAGGACGGCGAGTTGTGCGCCGCGATACCCGGGGGCACCGCCAACCGCTGGGACGCGATCGTCGGCCACAACGACCTCACGCTACAGGCGGGGCAGACGTACCGGCTGTCGTTCTCCGCGACCGGCACCCCGGCGGACCACGTGGTGCGCGCGGTGGTGGGCCTGGCCGTCGAGCCGTACGACACCTACTTCGAGGTCAGCCCGCAGCTGAGCGTCTCCGGCAACGACTACAGCTACACGTTCACCGCCCCGGCCGACACCGCGCGCGGGCAGGTGGCCTTCCAGGCCGGCGGGAGCGCCGACGCCTGGAAGATGTGCCTGGACGACATCTCCCTCGTCGGCGGCGTGCCGCCCGAGGAGTACGAGCCGGACACCGGACCGCGGGTCCGCGTCAACCAGGTCGCCTACCTGCCGAACGGGCCGAAGAACGCCACGCTGGTGACGGAGGCGACCGAGGCGCTGCCCTGGGAGCTGCGGAACGCCGCCGGCTCCGCGGTGGCCCGCGGCCGGACCGTGCCGCGCGGCACCGACGCCTCCTCCGGTCAGAACGTCCACTCGGTGGACTTCGGCTCCTACCGCGGCGGCGGCAAGGGCTTCGTCCTGGTCGCCGACGGAGAGACCAGCCGTCCCTTCGACATCTCCGCCGAGGCGTACCGCAAGCTCCGGCTCGACTCGCTGAAGTTCTACTACACCCAGCGCAGCGGCCAGGAGATCCGCGAGGACCTGCGCCCGGGTTACGGCCGCCCGGCCGGCCACGTCGGCGTGGAGCCCAACCAGGGCGACACCGAGGTGCCCTGCCTGCCGGGGGTGTGCGACTACGCGCTGGACGTCTCGGGCGGGTGGTACGACGCCGGCGACCACGGCAAGTACGTCGTCAACGGCGGCATCTCCACCTGGGAGCTGCTGCGCACCTACGAGCGCTCCCTGTACGCCCGCACCGGCAGCCCGGGCGCCCTGCGCGACGGGACCCTGGCGATCCCCGAGTCCGGCAACAAGGTCCCGGACGTCCTCGACGAGGCGCGCTGGGAGCTCGAGTTCCTGCTGCGGATGCAGGTGCCGGCCGGGCAGCCGCTGGCCGGCATGGCCCACCACAAGATCCACGACGCGGAGTGGACCGGGCTGCCGCTGATGCCGCACCTCGACCCGAAGAAGCGTGAACTGCACCCGCCGACCACCACGGCCACCCTGAACCTGGCGGCCACGGCGGCGCAGGCGGCCCGGCTCTACAAGCCCTACGACAAGGCGTTCGCCAGGAAGGCCCTGAACGCCGCCCGCACCGCGTGGCGGGCCGCGCTCGCCCACCCGGACATCCTGCCGGACCCCGACGACGGCATCGGCGGCGGCGCGTACCCGGACACCGACGCCTCGGACGAGTTCTACTGGGCGGCCGCCCAGCTGTACCTGACCACCGGTGACGGCGAGTACGAGCGGTTCGTCCTGAAGTCCCCCGTCCACACGGCGGACATCTGGAACCCGCTCGGTTTCGACTGGCAGCGCACCGCGGCGGCCGGCCGGCTGGACCTGGCCACCGTGCCCAACCGCCTTCCGGGTCTGCGGTCCGTCCGCGCCTCGGTGGTCCAGGGGGCGGAGAAGTACCTGACCACCCTGCGCGAGCACCCGTACGGCATGCCGTACGCCCCCAAGGACAACGTCTACGACTGGGGCTCGAACGCGCAGATCCTCAACAACGCCCACGTGATCGCCACCGCGTACGACCTGACCGGTGAACGCCGGTACCGCGACGGGGCGTTGCAGAGCCTGGACTACGTGCTCGGCCGCAACGCGCTGAACATCTCGTACGTGACCGGCTACGGGGACGTCACCTCGGTCAACCAGCACAGCCGGTGGTACGCCCGCCAGCTCGACCCGAGCCTGCCCAACCCGCCGGCGGGCACGCTGTCGGGCGGCCCGAACTCGAGCATCCAGGACCCGGTGGCGCAGAGCCTGCTGCGGGGCTGCACCGGCCAGTTCTGCTACGTGGACGACATCCAGTCGTGGTCGACGAACGAGCTGACCATCAACTGGAACGCGGCCCTCGCCTGGATGGCCTCCTTCGCGGCGGACCAGGGGTAGTCCCCGGAACCCCGGCCGACCGGCGGCCCGGCCGGCGGCGTCCTTCGTGAGAAGGCGCTGCCGGGCCGGGCCGCCCGTGCGTCAGCGGGCGGCCGTCGCGAAGGGGACCAGCACGGGGTCCGGGGTGTCCGCCGGGCGGGCCGGGTGGCTCCACAGTCCGCGGTCGGCGAGGCGGGGCAGGACGCCCTCGCCGAACCAGTAGGCCTCCTCCAGGTGCGGGTAGCCGGAGAGCACGAACTCGTCGATGCCGAGGGCGTGGTACTCCTCGATCCGGTCGGCGACCTCCTGGTGGCTGCCGACCAGCGCGGTGCCCGCACCGCCGCGGACCAGGCCGATGCCCGCCCACAGGTTGGGGTGGATCTCCAGGCCGTCGTGGCCGCCGCCGTGCAGGGCGAGCATGCGGCGCTGTCCCTCGGACTCGCTGCGGGCGAGCCCCTCCTGGACGGCGCGCACGGTCTCGGGGTCGAAGCCTTCCAGCAGCCGCCGTGCCTCGGCCCAGGCCTGTTCGGAGGTGTCGCGGGTGATGACGTGCAGCCGGATGCCGAACCGCACCCGGCGGCCCCGCGCCTCGGCGTGCGCCCGCACCCGGGCGATCTTCTCGGCGACGGCCGCGGGCGGCTCGCCCCAGGTGAGGTAGACGTCGACGTGCCGGGCGGCGACCTCGAGGGCGAGCGGCGAGGAGCCCCCGAAGTAGATCCGCGGCGCGGGGTCGGGCAGCCGGCTGAGCTCCGCCTCCTCCACCCGCAGGTGCCGGCCGGTCCGGGTGACCCGCTCTCCGGCCCACAGGCCGCGGACGATGTGCAGGAACTCGTCGGTGCGCTCGTACCGCTGGTCCTTCTCCAGGAAGTCGCCGTAGGAGCGCTGCTCCTGGCGCTCGCCGCCGGTCACCACGTTCACCAGCAGCCGTCCGCCGGTGAGCCGCTGGTAGGTGGAGGCCATCTGCGCGGCGAGGGTGGGCGAGACGGAGTCGGGGCGGAAGGCGACCAGGAACTTCAGCCGCTCGGTGCGCTGGCTCACCATGGCGGTGGTCAGCCAGGCGTCCTCGCACCAGGTGCCGGTGGGGGTGAGCGCGCCGGTGAAGCCCAGGTCCTCGGCCGCGCGGGCGATCTGGGTGAGGTAGCCGACGGTGGGCGGCCGGTCTCCGCCCGCGGCGCCGGGACGGACGCCGTGGCCGCCGCCGACGACATGGCGGCTGTCGCCGCTGGTGGGCAGGAACCAGTGGAAGGTGAGCGTCACCGGAGGGTCGCCTTTCGGGAAGGGGGCGTGGGCCGGGAGTACGAGGTCGGGGTGCGGCGGGGAGTACGAGGTCGGGGCTCGGGCCGGGAGTACGAGGTCGGGCGCGGACGGAGGCTCACGCGGCGACGGCGCGGACCACGGCCCGGCGGGTGCGGTCGGCGAGGGCGGCGGAGAACTGGTCCACGACCCCCTCCAGCGCCGTGGCGGCCGGCTCGGCGACGGTGACCGTGCCGTCCTCGGCGACGGTGATGTCCTTGTCGAGGGTGAACCAGCCCTGGACGATGTGGCCGGCGCCCATGGAGCTCAGCACCGGGCGGAGCGCGTAGTCGATGGCGAGGACATGGGCGGTGGACCCGCCGGTGGCCAGCGGCAGCACCGTCTTGCCGGCCAGCGCGTACTGCGGGAGCAGGTCCAGCAGGGCCTTCAGCAGGCCCGAGTAGGCGGCCTTGTACACGGGCGTGCCGATCACCACGCCGTCCGCCTCCGCCACCAGGGCGGTGGCCGAAGTGATCGCCGGATGGCCGAAGTCGGCGCCGAGCAGCGCCTCGGCGGGCAGGGTGCGGACGTCCAGGGGGACCACCCGGTGCCCCTGGGCGGTGAGCCGGGCGTCCAGGTGGCGCAGCAGGCGGGCGGTGCGGGAGGCGGGGGACGGGCTGCCGGAGAGGGAGAGGACGGTTGCCATGGGAGGTCACTCCTGGGAAGGCGGCGGTGGTCTTTCGGACCGGAGCGGTGACGAGGGAGGACGAGGGAGGACGAGGAAGAAACGCGGGGGCGGCCGCGCGGGCACGCCGACGGACGCCCCCGCGAGGGGCGGACCGGGCGCGGAACGGCGCGGGCGGGCGGGACCGAGCGGGCAGGCCGGAGCGACGACGAGCGAGGACGCGGGGATGCGACGGGCCGGCCCCGCGGACGGCGGGGCGACGGGGGCCGCGACCGCTCAACGGCTCAGGGGCTGCTCACCGGTACGACCGGGAGGGAGAGGCGACCGGAGGGAACTCCGGATCAGGCCACGCGACAGAGCGCCGCGGCGACACGGACCAGGTCGACGCAGCGGCGGCAGGTGAGGATCTGGCGCGGCATGCTCCGATGCAAGCACGCGGTCCGAAGGGGCGTCAACGCCGTGCCGCGATACGAGACGCCCCCGGGCGGGCACCATGGGCGGCGCTGAAGGCCGAGTCGGGCGAAGGAGCGTGGCCCACATGTCCATGGTCGGCAACCTGCGGAAGGTGGCGCGGCCGGCCCGGCGCGGCCGCCGCGTCGATCTCAGCCACCCGGCGCGCTCCCCCCTCGGTTCGACGGTGGTGAACTGCGTCGTCTACCGGGCCGGCGTCCGGCAGGACGGTCCGCGGAGCGTGGACGAGGCGGTCCGGCTCGCCCGCAGGTACCGTGACGGCTTCGTCCGGCTGGGGCTGCACGAGCCGACCGCCGAGCAGTTCGCCGACGTGGCGGAGCTGTTCGGGCTGCACCCGCTGGCGGTGGAGGACGCGATCCACGCCCACCAGCGGCCCAAGGTCGAGAGCTACGGCGACGTGCTGTTCTCCGTCCTCAAGACGGTCACCTTCGTGGAGCACGACGAGCTGACCGCGACCAGCGAGGTGGTCGACACCGGCGAGATCATGGTCTTCACCGGTCCCCGCTTCGTGGTGACGGTCCGCCACGGCAGCCACGGCTCGCTCGGCCCGCTGCGCGAGGAACTCGAGTCCCGGCCGGCGCAGTTGGCCCACGGCCCGGCGGCGGTGCTGCACGCGGTGGCGGACCACGTCGTCGACGAGTACCTGACGGTGGCCGCGGCCGTGCAGGACGACATCGAGGCGGTCGAGACCCAGGTCTTCTCCCCCGACAACCGCACGGCCGATCCCGGGCGCATCTACCAGCTGAAGCGCGAGGTGCTGGAGTTCAAGCGGGCTGCCGTGCCGCTGGCCCAGCCGCTGGCACGGCTGGCCGCCGACCCGGCGGCCCCGGTCGGCGAGGAGATACGGGCGTACTTCCGCGACGTGGCGGACCACCTGGCCCGGGTCACCGAACAGATCACCTCCTTCGACGCCCTGCTGGACTCCGTGCTCCAGGCCCATCTGGCGCAGGTGACGGTGGCGCAGAACGAGGACATGCGGAAGATCACCGCCTGGGCCGCGATCATCGCCGTGCCCACCATGGTCTGCGGCGTGTACGGCATGAACTTCGAGCACATGCCGGAGCTGGGCTGGCGGTACGGGTACGCCTGGGCGATCGGGGTGATCGTGGTGGCCTGCTTCCTCGTCCACCGCGGATTCAAGCGCAACGGCTGGTTGTAGCGGCGCGGATGGCGCATGATCGGAGCACCCCCGATCGGAGCGGAGTGACGCGGTGAGCACCAGCGAAACGCCTGTCGAGCAGCTGGACGTCCTTGTCGTCGGAGCCGGCATCTCCGGGATCGGCGCCGGCCGCTACCTCAGGACGGAGCACCCGGACCGGTCGTTCGCCATCCTCGAGGCGCTGGCCGCCACGGGCGGCACCTGGGACCTCTTCCGCTATCCGGGCGTCCGTTCCGACTCCGACCTGCACACCTTCGGCTACGAGTTCAAGCCGTGGCGGGACCGGCAGTCCATCGCGGACGCGCCGCGGATCCTGGCGTACCTGCGCGAGACGGTGACCGAGAACGGCCTCGACGCCCACATCCGCCACCACCACCGGGTGGTCGCCCTGTCCTGGTCGAGCGAGGAGTGCCGCTGGCTGGCCGAGGTGGAGCGCACCGACACCGGGGAGCGTCTGCGGCTGGGCGCCCGCTGGGTGTTCTGCGCCGGCGGCTACTACCGCTACGACGGGGGCCACACCCCGCACTTCGAGGGCCGTGAGGACTTCGCCGGCACCGTCGTCCATCCGCAGCACTGGCCGGAGGACCTGGACCACGCCGGCCGGCGGGTGGTGGTGATCGGCAGCGGGGCCACCGCGGTGACCCTGGTCCCCGCCCTCGCGGAGACGGCCGCGCACGTCACCATGCTCCAGCGCACGCCCACGTACGTCATGCCGGTGCCCCGGGAGGACCGGATCGCCGCCGTGCTGCGCAGGTGCTTCGGCGAGGAACGCGGCTACGCCCTCACCCGGCGCAAGAACATCCTCCAGCAGCGTGCCGTCTGGTCGTTCGCCCAGCGGTTCCCGAAGGCGGCGCGCAGGCTGATCCGCCGGGTCAACATGAAGCTGCTGCCCGACGGCTACCCGGTGGACGAGCACTTCCGTCCGCCGTACGACCCGTGGGACCAGCGGCTGTGCGCGGTGCCGGACGGCGACCTGTTCACGGCGATCCGCCGCGGCGCGGCCGAGGTGGTCACCGACCGCATCGTCCGCTTCACCGGGCGCGGGATCCTGCTGGAGTCGGGCCGGGAACTGGAGGCGGACCTGGTGGTCACGGCCACCGGTCTGAAGGTGCAGGCGATCGGCGGGATCGCCGTGACGGTGGACGGCACGCCGGTACGGCTCTCCCGGACCGTCGCCTACAAGGGCATGATGCTCTCCGGGGTGCCGAACTTCGTGATCGCCATCGGGTACACCAACTCCTCCTGGACGCTGAAGATCGGGTTGCTCTGCGAGCACTTCTGCCGTCTCCTGTCGCACCTGGACGCCCACGGGTACGACGCGGCCTGCCCGGAACCGAGCGACCCGGACATGCCCACGCGGCCCTTCCTGGACTTCGCCGCCGGCTACATCCGCCGGGCGGTGGACGACCTCCCCCGGCAGGGCGACCGGATGCCGTGGCTGACGTCGATGAGCTACCACTCCGACGTGAAGCTGCTGCGCTCCGACGACGTGACCGATCCGGAGCTGCGGCTCTTCCGCGCCGCCGGCCCGGGCGGGCCGGCGGGCGGCGACGAGGTCACACGTCCCGTCGCCGGACCGCGAGGACGGTGACCACAGCGGCGGCCACGGCCCACACCGCGAGGACCGTCCAGGCGCCGGCCTCGGTCCAGGGGAACGGCGTGGGCGGCGCGTCGGAGGCGGTGAGCCGGAGCCACGCCGGGAAGGGCAGCGCGTGCCGGACGACGGCGGTCCCGTGCCGGTCCTCGGTGAGCAGCAGCGGCAGCACCAGGACGACGGTCACCGAGGCGAGCACGGTGGCCGCGGTGCGCCGCAGCACGGTGGCCAGGGCGAGCCCGGTGAGCGCGCACACCGGGGCCAGCAGGGCGGAGGCCGCGAGGACCCCGGCCGCGCCGGGATGCCCCCAGGGGACGCCCACCCCGCGGCCGTCGAGGATCGCCTGGGTGAGGGCGAAGGAGACCGCGGTCACCAGCGCGCCCCAGACGGCGGCGGTGGCGGCGACCACCACGGCCTTGGCGGCGGTCACCTCGCCGCGCGCCGGGACGGCGGTGAAGGTGGTGCGGACCGCTCCGGTGGCGAACTCCGCGAGGATCGGGAGCGCTCCGAGGACGCAGAGGGCCACCATGGTCACCACGGCGGCGTTGACGGTGTAGGCCTCCTGCAGCGGGATGCCGGCCTCGACGAAGGCGGTCCGGTCGGCAGGGGTCCGCTCCTCCCAGTGCGCGTAGGTGTCGTAGGCGGTGCCCGCGTTGAGGGCGATCACCGTCAGGGCCGCGGCGCCGTAGGAGATCCAGGTGGACCGCGGGGACCGGAGTCCGGTCCACTCGGCGGCGATCAGGTCCCCAAAGCGCGGGCGGGGTTCGGTGGTCATCGGGCGTCTCCCTCGGCACTCCGGGCGGCGTCGGCGGTCAGGCGCATGAACGCCTCCTCCAGGGACGGGCGTTCGGTGTGGAGCCCGGACAGCGGTATGCCGTGCCGCCCGGCGATCTCGCCCACCCGGCCGGCGTCCAGGCCGGTGACGACGAGTCGTTCGCCCTCCGTGCGGACGTCGGCGTCCTCGGCGGCCAGCAGGGCGCTCAGCGCGTCGGCGGCGGAGGTCCGGACGGTGACGCGCCCGGTGGCGTCGCGCGCCGAGAAGTCGGCGAGGCTCTCGGCCGCGATCAGCCTGCCGCGGCCGACGACGACCAGGTCGTCGGCGGTGTGCTCCATCTCGGACATCAGGTGACTGGAGACCAGGACGGTGCGGCCCTCCGCCGCCAGGCGGCGCAGCAGGCCCCGGACCCACCGCACGCCCTCCGGGTCCAGGCCGTTGAACGGCTCGTCGAACACCAGGACCGGCGGGTCCCCCAGCAGGGCGGCGGCGATGCCCAGGCGTTGCCGCATGCCGAACGAGAACCCGCCGATCCTGCGGCGTGCGGCGCCGGCCAGTCCGGCCTCCTCCAGCACCTCCGCGACCCGGCCGGGCGCGATGCGGTGGGCGCGGGCGAGGGCCGACAGGTGGGCCAGGGCGGTGAGCCCGCCCCGCACTCCCTGCGCGTCGAGGAGGGCGCCGACCCGGCGCAGCCCTCGGCGGTGGACCGCGAAGGGACGCCCGTCGACGGTGGCCGTGCCGGCGGTGGGCCGGTGGAGGCCCAGCAGCACGCGCAGGGTGGTGCTCTTGCCGGCCCCGTTCGGCCCCAGGAAGCCGGTCACCCGTCCGGGGCGGACGGTGAAGGTCAGGTCGTCGACGGCGGTGACGCCGCCGTAGCGCTTGGTCAGGTGCGTGACGTCGATCATGGCGTCCACGGTGCCGTCCGGCGGGGCCGCGGGTCGTCCGGCCGCGGTCGGCAATGCCCGGTCACCGTGTCGACCCCGGTCGTACGGCCGTGAGTCGATGCCCGGGGCGGGGGACCGTGCCACCATCGGGCCATGTCCGTCCCGCCGACTCTCCCGCCGACTCCCCCGCCGCTGCGGCGACTTCCCCCGGGCGTGTGGCCCGCGCTCGTGTGGTGTGCGGCCGCGCTGTATCCGGTGGTGGTGTACGTCCTGGCGCCCACCGGGCCCGGCCACGCCACCAGTTACCCGCGGGACGGACTGGCCGGCCCCCTCCCCCGGGCCCTGTTCGTCCTCGCCTTCCTCCTGGTCCTCGGGGGCGCCGCGGTCTCCCGGCGCCGGCCCGTGGCGGCCTACGCCCTGGTCCTCGCCGGGACGGTGGTGCTGGCGGCCGCCTGGGGGCAGGACGAGATCCCGCCGCCGCAGTTCCTCGGTGCGGACGTGGCGCTGGCCGGGGTCGCGGCCGTCCGTCCGCGGCGCGAGGGCCTGTACGCGGCCGGGGCGGCGCTCGGTGTGCTCGGCGGCTACCTCGCCGTGCGGACGTGGACCGGCGGGGAGACCGGCACGGCCGACGAGCCGTTCGTGGCGCTGACGGTCGCCGTCGCCTGGCTGGCCGGCCGCCTGGTTCACCAGGCCCGGGCCCACGACGGGGAGCTGCGCCGGAGGGCCGCGGCCGAGGCCGTGACCGCCGAACGGCTGCGCATCGCGCGGGAGATGCACGACACTGTGGCACACAGCCTCGGCATCATCGCGCTCCAGGCGGGAGCCGCGGCCCGGGTCCTGGAGACCCGGCCGGAGCTGGCCAGGGAGGCGATGGTGGCGGTGGAGCAGGCGGGCCGCGAGACGCTGGGCGGGCTGCGCCGCCTCCTGGGCGCGCTGCGCGCCGCCGACCCGTCCCCGCCGGGCGCGGCGGCGCCCTCCCTCCCCGACGACGCCGTCGGTGCCTTCGCGGGTCTGGCGGAGGAACTGGAACGCCTCGCGGCGCGGACCACCGCGGCGGGGGTGCGGGTGGAGGTCGGCCGGCGGGGCACGCTGCGGGGGCTGCCGCCGGAGGTGTGCCTGGCCGCGTTCCGGATCGCGCAGGAGGCGGTGACCAACGTGGTCCGCCATTCCGGCGCGGACTCCTGCCGGATACGGGTCGACCGGGGCGCGCGGGAGGTCACCGTGGAGGTGGACGACCGGGGACCCGGCGGGACGCCCCGGCCCGGAAGCGGCTTCGGTCTGGCCGGCATGCGCGAACGGGCCGCCCTGCTGGGCGGAACGCTCGACGCGGGTCCTCTTCCCGGCGGCGGCTTCCGGGTGACCGCGCGGCTGCCCCTTCCCGTCGGGCCCGGCGGACGTCCCCACCCTGAGAAGGCGGAATCCCGATGACCGTGCGTCTGCTGCTCGTCGACGACCAGCCCCTGATCCGCACCGCCCTGCGCATGGTGGCGGCCGAGACCGCGGACCTGGAGGTGGTGGGCGAGGCGGGCGACGGGGCCGAGGCGGTCCGGCTGGCCGCCGAACTCGCCCCGGACGTCGTGGTGATGGATCTGCGGATGCCCGGGACGGACGGCATCGAGGCCACCCGCCGGATCACCGGGGCCGGCACCGCGCGGGTCCTGGTGCTGACCACCTTCGACGACGACGCGTCGGTCTACGGGGCGCTGCGCGCGGGGGCGTCCGGCTTCCTGGTCAAGGACATGGCGCTGGACGACATCCTCGCCGCGGTCCGGGTCGTCGCGGCCGGCGACGCGCTGCTCGCCCCGGCGGTCACCGGGCGGCTGATCAGGGAGTTCGCCGCGCGTCCCGCCGGTCCGGCGCGCGCGCCGTCCGCGCTGCCGGACCGGGTCACCGAGCGGGAGACCGAGGTGCTGACCCTGGTGGGGCGGGGCCTGACCAACACGGAGATCGCCGAGCGGCTGCACATCACGGTGGCCACCGCCAAGACGTACCTGACCCGGCTGCTGGCCAAGCTGGACGCCCGTGACCGGGTGCAGCTGGTGATCATCGCCTACGAGGCCGGGCTGGTCGCGCCGTCGGAGGACTGAACGGCGCGACCGGGGCCCGCTCCTCGCCTCAGTCCTCCCCGGTGGCCTTGCGGACCAGCGCCGCGTAGCCGAGCTGGAGGGCGTCGGCCCCGGCGAGGGCGGTCAGGCCGCCCATCGCGGTGCGGGTCGCGCGGGGCGCCAGCAGCAGGCCGGCGGTCAGCGTGGAGGCGACCCAGACGCTGGTGCAGAACGGGCAGGTCATCAGCTCGCCCACGGTCTCCCGGCCGCTCTCCTCGCGGGCCTCCTCGTGGAGTTCCGCGGGGCCCTCCGGGCCGACGTACCGGGTGAACGGCGCGCGCAGCGGGCTGGTGACCGAGGCCTTGCTGAGCAGCCGGCTGAGCCGGAAGGTGGACACCGCGGTGAGCGCGACGTCCCAGGGGTCGGGGCGCTCGGGCAGCGGGCGGCCCCGGCGCCGGACGGCGACGGCCCAGGTCGCGGTGTACGCGCCGAAGGCCGTCATCGCGGCGAGGTAGCCGCCGAGCGGCCGTTCGCCGCCGTCCGCGTACGCGCCGTGGGTGCGGTGGAGTGCCGCCCTGAGGCGTCCCGCGATGCCGTCGCCGTCGCCGTCCGGATGGTGTGCCATGTGCCCTGTCCGTTTCCCGCCGTGGTCGGTCACCGCCGCCGGTCGATCCGGCGGCCCCTCTGTCCGATCCGGTGTCCTGCCGGTTCCGGTGTACTGCCGGTCCCGGTGTGCTGTCCGTTCCGGTGTCCTGCCCGTTCCGGTGCCCGCCCGGGGCCCCGGCACGCCTGTGAAGGCGGGCGGGTCACGGCAGCGGGGTGCCGCCGGTGGCGTTGACGATCTCACCGGTGATGTACGAGGCCTCCTGGGACGCCAGGAAGACGTAGGCGGGCGCCATCTCGGCGGGCTGGGCGGGACGCCCGAGCGGCGCCTGCTTGCCGAACTCGCTGGTGTCCGGCATGGTCGCCGGGATCAGCGGGGTCCACACCGGCCCGGGCGCGACCGCGTTGACCCGCACGCCCCGCTCGGCCAGCATCTGCGCCATGCCGTGGGTGAAGGACACGATGCCGGCCTTGGTCATGGCGTAGTCGAGCAGGTGCGGGCTGGGCTGGTAGCCCTGCACGGAGGTGGTGTTGACGATCGACCCGCCCTCGGGGATGTGCGGCAGGGCGAACTTGGAGAGCCAGAACATGCCGTACAGGTTGGTGCGCATCACGCGGTCGAACTGCTCGGTGGAGATCGCCTCGATGCCGTCGGGCTGGGACATCTGGTAGGCGGCGTTGTTGACCAGGACGTCGATCCGGCCGAACTCCTCCACCGCCCGGTCGATCAGCGCGCGGCAGTTGGCCTCCTCGCGGATGTCGCAGCTGACGGCGACCGCGCGGCGGCCGGACTCCTCCACCAGGCGGGCGGTCTCCCGGGCGTCCTCCCCTTCCGCCTCGAGGTAGGTGAAGAGCACGTCGGCGCCCTCGCGGGCGAAGGCGAGCGCGACGGCGCGGCCGATGCCCGAGTCGCCGCCGGTGATCACCGCCTTGCGGCCCTCCAGCTTCCCCGAGCCGCGGTAGGACTCCTCGCCGTGGTCGGGCGGCGGGTCCATGGGGGCGGTCCGGCCGGGGTGGGGCTGGTCCTGGGAGGAGAACTCGGGAGTGGGGTGCTTCTCGCCCGGGTGCTGGGGCTCGTTCACGTCGCTGACGCTCCTCTGCGCGGTCTGACCAGTACGGACCCAGCCCGAGGTACCCGCCCCGGCACCCCCTACACCGGTCCTCCCGCCACCGCCCGTCCGCGCATCCCCCGGCGGGCGGCGGGGTACTCGGCCGCCGAACCCCGCCCCACCGGACCCGCAGCGGGAGACGACATGATCACCCACCGACGCCTGGTCGAGGACGCCGCCGCGCGCACCCGCCTGCCCTCCGAACGGGCGGCCCGCGCGATCAAGGTAACGCTGGCGGTCCTCGCGCTCCATCTCGATCCTCCGGCCCGGCAGCGGCTGCGCCGGGCCGTGCCGGGGCCGGACCGCGACGCCGCCTACGCCACCGTGCCGCGCTCCGGCGGCACGGTCACCGACTTCTACGGCGAGGTCGCGGCCCATCTGCAGGCCCCGCCGGAGCAGGGCCGCCATGTGGCGCGCTCGGTGCTGTCCCTGATCGCCCGCGACGACCCGGACCTCGGCCGCCACCTCGTGGCGGGCCTGCCCCCCGGGTTCGACGAGGCGTTCACCGCTCCGGATGCCCACCCCGAGCGGCTGCCGGGCGAGGACACGCCGCTCACCGAGCGGGAGCTGCGCGCCGCGCTGCGCCGGCGCCCGCAGTGGAGCGGTGACGGCCACCGGCTGACCCGCACCGTCGGGCTGCCCCGGGACCGGGTGCCGCCGCTGCTCCACCAGGTGGAGGACGACGCCCGGGAGCTGCACCGCCACGTCGCCCACGCGCTGTCGGACGACGGGATCACCTTCACCGTGCGCACCCGTTCGGTGGACGCCGTGACGACCACGGACCTGGAGCTGGCCGACCGCATCGACGCCGCGGTCGCCGCGGTGGGCTCGGGCGGCCGCCCCGGGTGACCGCCGTCCTGCCCACCCGCGACGCCCTCGGGGCGGAAAACCCGCGCCGGACGCCGGTGACCCGTGCGGGCCGGGGCAGGTTGTCCCGGTGGGGGCGGTCCGCGTCGAGGCGCCGGGGAGCGCCGGCGGGCGGTCGCCCCGGCCGCGGTGGCGGCCGTCCTGGTGAGAGGAGCTCTTCGTGACATCGTCGACGTCGGCGTCCGGCGGACCTTCCCCGACCGGGAAGGGGGCCGCCGTCGGCGAGCGGGACCCCAACCGGTGGCGCGCCCTGTGGGTGACCCTGGTCGCCGGCTTCATGAGCCTGCTCGACGTGACGATCGTGGCCGTCGCCCTGCCCACCATCCAGAGCGACCTCGGCGCCGGCCCGGCCGAGGTGCAGTGGGTGGTCTCCGGGTACGCGCTCGCCTTCGCCCTCGCGCTGGTGACGGCGGGGCGGCTCGGTGACGCGCTCGACCGGCGGCGCATCTTCCTGCTGGCGCTGAGCGCGTTCGTGGTCTGCAGTGCGCTCGCCGGGGCCGCCCCCGGCATCACCTGGCTGGTGGTGGCGCGGCTGGCGCAGGGCCTGGCGGCGGGCTGCATGGCCCCGCAGAACTCGGCGCTGATCCAGCAGATGTTCCGCGGGCCCGAACGCGCCCGCGCCTTCGGCTTCTTCGGCGCCACCGTCGGCATCTCCAGCGCGGTGGGCCCGATCGTCGGCGGCCTGATCCTGGCCCTGGCCTCGGGCGGCGAGGGCTGGCGCTGGATCTTCTACGTCAACGTCCCGATCGGGGTCCTGGCCGTGCTGCTCGGCCGCCGGCTGCTCCCCCGCACCCGGCCGACCGGGAAGGGGCAGGTCGACGTCCCGGGCGTGCTGCTGCTGGGCGTGGGCGTGCTCGCGGTGATGCTGCCGCTGGTGCAGGCGGAGGCCGGGGGGCTGAGCCGGCTGTGGTGGCTGTTCCTGGTCGGCGCGGCGCTGATCGGCGTCTTCGTCCTCTGGCAGCGCCGTGTCCTGCGGGCGGGCGGGCAGCCGCTGCTGGACCTGCGGCTGTTCACGCAGACCCGCGGCTACGCGGTCGGCGCGGGCGTCGGCACGCTGTACTTCGTGGGCTTCAGCGGCGTCTGGCTGGTCTTCGCCCTCTTCTTCCAGCACGGTCTGGGTTACTCGCCGCTCGAGTCGGGTCTCGCCGTGACCCCGTTCGCGGTCGGTTCGGCGGGCGCCGCGGTGGTGGCGGGGCGGCTGGTGGAGCGGCTGGGCCGGCTGCTGACGGTGTGCGGGCTGGGCGCGGTGATCGTCGGCATGAGCGCGACCGCGCTGCTGCTGCGCTTCGCCCCGGAGGGCGCGGCGACCTGGCTGGCCGCGCCCGCCCTGTTCGTGGCGGGCATGGGCAGCGGCTCGGTGATCTCGCCGAACATCACCATGACCCTGCGCGACGTCCCGGTCCGCATGGCCGGTGCGGCGGGCGGGGCGCTGCAGACCGGTCAGCGTCTGGGCGCGGCGGTGGGCACGGCCGCGCTGCCGGGCCTGTTCTACCTGGTGCTGGCCCGGAACGACGACAACTTCCGCGACGCCCTGGCCATCGCGCTGGGGGCCGCGCTGATCGGCATGACGGCGGCGCTGGGCCTGGCGGTGGCCGACTGGCGCCGGGACCGGCGTGGCCGTCAGGAGGACGCCGAGGGCGCCCAGCAGGCCGCCGGCTCCCCGGTCCGCACGGGCCGCACCTGACGGAGCGGGCCACGCGCCGACGGAGCCGGGCACGCACCCGGCCGGAACGCGGCCGGCCGTGCCCGTGGGGACGTCAGCTCGCGCTTCCGCCCTGGTGGGTGGGGGCGAACATGCGCAGGGCCGCCGGGAGCACCACCACCGAGGGGCCCGGGGTGGACAGCGCCTCGGCCAGGTCGGCGCGCAGGTCCTCGGGCGTGGTCCGCACGCCGGGCACGCCGAAGGACTCGGCCAGGGCGACGAAGTCCGGCCCGGGCAGGTCGGTCCCGTGGGTCTCGCCGTAGGCGTCGGTCATGTAGTCGCGGAGGATGCCGTAGCCGCCGTCGTCGACGATCAGCCAGGTGACGTCGAGGGCGTGCTGACGGGCCGTCGCCAGTTCGGCGACGGAGTAGAGGGCGCCGCCGTCGCCGGAGACCGCGAGCACCGGCTGCCCGGGTTCGGCGACGGCCGCGCCGAGGGCGGCGGGGAAGGCGTAGCCGAGGCCGCCCGCGCCCTGGGCCGAGTGCATGGTGTTGGGGCGGCGGGCGTCGAAGGCGGACCACGCCCAGTAGGTCAGGACGGTCATGTCCCAGAACGAGGGCGAGCCGGAGGGCAGCGCCGAGCGGACGGCGGCCAGCACCTCCTGCTCCCGGTCGAGTCCCTGCGCGGCGATGCGCGCGCCGACCCGGTCGAGGAGCCCCCGCACCCGCCGGGCGGCCTCGGTGTGCTCCCGCGCCGGGACCGGTTCCAGGGTCTCCAGCAGGGCCTGGAGGGCGAGCCGGGCGTCGGCGTGGACACCGAGGGCGGGGTGGTTGGCCTCCAGCTTCCCGGCGTCGGCGTCGATCTGCACGATCGTGCCGCGGGGCCGCAGCGTGTGGTAGTTGGAGGAGAGCTCGCCCAGCCCGGAGCCGACGACCAGCAGGACGTCGGCGTCCTCGAGGAGGTCGGTGGTGTGCCGGTCCTCCAGCCAGGAGCCGAGCGAGAGCGGGTGGGTCCAGGGGAAGGCGCCCTTGCCGCCGAAGGTGGTGACGACCGGGATCGCCAGCTTCTCGGCGAGCTGCCGGAGCTTCTTGGAGGCGTCCGAGCGGATCACCCCGCCGCCCGCGACGATCACCGGGCGCTCGGCGCGGGCCAGCAGGTCGGCGGCGACGGCGGTGAGTTCGGGCCGGGGCGGCAGTTCCTCCGGGGTGGCGTCCACGGCGGTGACCTGCGGGAGGCGGGCCGGCTCCGCCAGGACGTCCTGCGGGATCTCCACCCAGACCGGCCCGAACGGCACGGTGAGGGCGGAGCGCCAGGCCTCGGCGATCGCGGACGGGATCTGCGACTGGGTGCGGGCGGTGTGCACCGACTTGACGATCCCCCGGACGGAGGCGGCCTGGTCGTCCAGTTCGTGGAGGTGGCCGCGGCGGCGTCCGCCGAGCCCGGTGGAGGGGATCTGGCCGCTGATGGCCAGTACCGGCGCGGAGGCGGCGGCGGCCTCCTGCAGCGCGGCGAGCGCGGTGAGCGCGCCCGGGCCGGTGGACAGCAGCAGCGGGGCGGCCTCGCCGGTGATCCGGCCGTAGGCGTCGGCGGCGAAGCCCGCGTTGTTCTCGACCCGCAGGCCGACGTACCGCAGGCCGGAGCGGCGCAGCGCGTCGAAGACGGGCAGGACGTGCTGGCCGGGCAGGCCGAACACCGTGGTGGCGCCCAGCCCGGCCAGCGTCTCCACGACCAGGTCCCCGCCCAGGCGGCCGGGCGGAGGGTCGAGCGCCGCCTCCGTCTGCGCGGCGGTCGGGCGGAGCACCAGGTCGTGGTCGTGGGTCACTGCGTACGGGCCTTCGCGATCTGTCGGGACATGATGGTGGTGAGCTCGTAGGCGGTGTGGGAGGCCGCGACGGAGGTGATCTCCGCGTGGTCGTAGGCGGGGGCGACCTCGACCACGTCCGCCGAGACCAGGTTGCAGTCGGCCAGGCCCCGCAGGATCTCCAGGAGTTCCCGCGAGGTCATGCCGCCGGCCTCCGGGGTGCCGGTGCCGGGGGCGTGCGCCGGGTCGAGGCAGTCGATGTCGATGGAGATGTACAGCGGCCGGTCCCCGATCCGCCGGCGGAGCTGGTCGGCGACCTCGTCGGCGCCGCGGCGGTAGACGTCGGCCGAGGTGACGATGCCGAAGCCCATCTTCTCGTCGTCCGTGAGGTCCTGCTTGCCGTAGAGCGGGCCGCGGGTGCCGACGTGGGAGAGGGCCGAGGTGTCGAGGATGCCCTCCTCGACCGCCCGCCGGAACGGCGTGCCGTGGGTGTACTCGGCGCCGAAGTAGGTGTCCCAGGTGTCCAGGTGGGCGTCGAAGTGCAGCAGGGCGACGGGGCCGTGCTTCTTCGCCACCGACCGCAGCAGGGGCAGCGCGATGGTGTGGTCGCCGCCCAGCGTCATCAGCCGGGCCCCGGTGCCGAGCAGGTCGTCCGCGGCGGCCTCGACGGTCTCGACCGCCTCGTCGATGTTGAACGGGTTGACCGCGATGTCCCCGGCGTCCGCGACCTGCGCGAGCGCGAACGGGGAGGCGTCCTGTGCCGGGTTGTAGGGGCGCAGCAGCCGGGACGCCTCGCGGATGGCGTTGCCGCCGAAGCGGGCGCCGGGCCGGTAGGAGACGCCCGAGTCGAACGGGACGCCGACCACCGCCACGTCGGCCGTGCCGACCTCGTCCAGCCGGGGCAGCCGGGCGAAGGTCGCCGGTCCCGCGTAGCGCGGGATCCGCGAGGAGTCGACGGGCCCGCGGGGCGTCCGGTCGTTGCTCGTGGAAGTCATGGGGGTGAGGCCCTTCTTGTCACCGGTTCGAGGGTACGTGGCGCCGGGTTCACCCGCGCGGAGCGCACCACCGACCGACAGTAGATGGCCCGGCGACGGCTGCGAAGTGTACGTTTCCTCCATCGGACCGGCGAGAACCAGAGGAAACATCCACCATGACCTCCGCACCGGCGCTGCCGCCCACTCCCCCGGTGCCGCTGGCGGCGCTGCTGGCGCGGGCCGACCTGGGTCTGGTCCACCTCGCCGGACCGCGCGACGGGGACGTCCACTGGGCGCAGGTCTCGGAGATGGCGGACCCGTTCCCGTACCTGCTGGGCGGCGAGCTGCTGCTGACGGCGGGCGTGCAGCTGCCCGCCGGGGCCGGCGCCGGGTACGTCGACGCCTATGTGGAGCGGATCCTGGCCGCGGGCGGCGCGGCGCTGGGGTTCGGGGTCGCGCCGGTGCACGACACGGTGCCGCGGGCGCTGATCGACGCCTGCGGGGCGCGCGGGCTGCCGCTGGTGGAGGTGCCGCCGGGGACCACGTTCTCGGCGGTGGCCCGCGCGGTCGGCGAACTGGTGGCCCGGGCCCGGCTGGCGGAGGTCCGGCGGGTCGCCGAGGCCCAGCGGAGTCTGGCGGCGGCGGCCTCGCGGCCCGAGCCGGTGCCCGCGGTGCTGCGTCAGCTGGCCCGGGCACTGGGCGGCTGGGCGGTGCTCTTCGACGCGGACGGGACGGAGGGCGCCTCGGCCGGGCAGGAGCCGGGCCCCCGGGTGCGGGCGGCGCTGGCCGGGCTGGCCCGGGTGGTGCGGCCGTCGGCGGCGGGCACGTCGGCCGCGGGCACGTCGGCCGCGGATCGGCCCTCCCCGGGGCCGTCCGCCTCGGGACCGGTCGCCCCGGCGCCGTCCTCGGCGACCGACACGGTGGACGGCGTGCGGCTGTCGGCGTACGCCCTCGGGGCGGGGCCGGGCGGTGCGCTGGGGCTGACGGGCGGCGCGGAGCCGGGCGACCACACCATCACCGCGGTGGCCACGGTGCTGCTGGCGCTGCTCACCGGGGAGCGGGGCGACGGCCCGGACGCCGCCCGGTCGGCGGCCCTGGTGCGGCTGCTGCTGGGGGCCGGTGCGCGGGAGGTGTCGCCGCTGCTCGGGGGCGAGCGGTGGACCGTGGTCCACGCCTGCCGGGAGGCCGGTTCCCCGGACCCCGCGTCCTCCGCGGAGCCCCTGGACCCCGCGTCCTCCGCGGCCGCCGCGGAGCTGGGCGAGGCGCTGGGTTCGCCGCTGGTGGACCTCTCCGGCGGGCTGGTGCGGGTGCTGGTGCCCGCCGGAGGCCGGGTGGAGCGGCAGTCCGGCTGGAGGCTGGGGGTGAGCGCCGCGGTGGACCCGGAGGACCTGGCGGCGGGGGACGCGCAGGCCGCGCGTGCGCTGGGCCGGGCCCGCGCCACCCGGGTCCCGCTGGTCCGGCACGGCCCGGGCGGACGCCTGGCCGACCTGGTGCCGCCCGGCGAGGCGGTGGAGCACGCCCGGACCCTGTTGGCGCCCCTCGCCGGCGCCCCCGCGCTGCCCGGGACCCTGCGGGCCTGGCTCTCCCTGCACGGCAGCTGGGACCGCACCGCCGTGGCGCTCTCCGTCCACCGCAACACGGTCCGGCAGCGGATCGCCCGGTGCGCGGCACTCCTGGGGGCCGACCTGGACGATCCGGACGTGCGGATGGAGCTCTGGTTCGCGCTGCGCCACTTCCCTGACTGAGGCCGGACCGAGGCCGGACGGGGGCCGCCCCGCCCCAGGAGGCGGGGGCAGCCCCACGAGGCCGGGGCCGGGTGTCGCCGGGGTGGTCACATCTGCCGGACCTCGCTCTCCTCGACCGCCCGCCGGCCGGGGCGGAGCGACGACAGCAGCAGCGTCAGCAGCGTGCCGCCCAGCGCCCACGCGCCGAGGACCAGCAGCGGCCCGGTGACGGCCCGCCCGTCGAAGTAGGCGACGGACCGGGCGGTCCAGGTGCCCGCGCCGGGGATGAGGGCGGGCCCGATCTCCCGCCAGAACGTGGGCAGCAGCGGGTACGGATAGGCGCCGCCCGCGCTCGGGTTGCCGGCGATGACGACCACCAGGACGGTGAGGCCGATGCCGATGATGCCGAACGCCCCCTGGAAGGCGAAGGTGGTGGCACCGGTGGCGAACACCACGAGCGCGCCGAGCCACCACAGCGCCGTCACGCTGCCCGGCAGCGCGCCCAGCACCGGCCCGATCACCACCGCCCCCAGCAGCCCCAGGAGCACGGCGTAGACGGCGAGGGCCAGCAGCCGGATCACCGCCCGGGGGAGGTTGGCCGGGCGCGCGCCGTAGCCCACGGCCAGGATGGCGGCGCACAGGTAGCCGCCCACGCACCAGCCGACGATCAGGTAGAACGACGACAGCCCGCGCGCGTCGCCCCGCTCCACGGGCACCAGGTCGACGGTGCGCAGTTGCCGGCCCTGCCGTGCCTCCACCTGGCCGACCACCTCCTCCAGGGCGTCGGCGACCGGGGAGCCGCCGCCGCTGGCGACCAGCAGCCGGTCCGCGGGGGTGCGCGGGTCGACGATCAGCGCGCCGTAGAGCGTCCGGTCCTCGATCAGCCGTCGCGCCTCCTCGGCCGAGGCGACCGGCCGGGCGTCGAGGGGCCGCCCGGGCAGCGCGTCGAGCTGCTCCACCAGGCGGGTGGAACGCGGCCCCTGCTCGGCGGTCACGACGCCGAACGCGATGTCCCTGGGCTTCGGCTGATGGAAGGCGCCGGCGTACGAGGCGATGAAGAGCACCCCGAGCGCCAGCACGCCCAGGACGAGCAGCGCGGAACGCGGACGGACCGCGTCCTTGACCTCTTCGGCGAACGTGCGCCTGGCGGGAGCCTCGGTATCCATGATCCCCAGCCTGGCCAGCCACCCCGCACTCCGCAGGCCGGGTCCGCCGGGCGGGGGAACGAACCGCCCCCCGGGCACGGGCTCCGGAGCCCTGGCGGCACGGGAGCGATTCGGCCAAAGTGCGGCAAGGAGGGCGGGAGGCCACGTAACGCGCGGACGGCCCGCGCCGGAGGACCGCCTCCCGCCCGAGGTGCGGGAACTCCGGCGCGCACGCGGCCCGAAGGCCCGGCGGCGGCCGACGAAAGTCGGCCAGGACCGGCCTTACGGACCACCCGGCTCCCCGTTTGTCCGGTCGTCGTCCACTTCCCACGGGCATAATCCGCGTTGGTCTGGTCCCACTTGTTCCACCACTCCTGCCTGTCGCCGCCCGCGCGCGCCCACCGGCACGCGCACCCGGCCGACGCGGCAGTGTGGGGAGGAGGGCTCCGCATGGCAACGCGTCCGCCGCAGCACCGGTCCACGTCCGCCGTGCCCGCCGCGGATCCGCCGGCGGCGGGGGGCCGCGGCGCTCCCCCGGACCGCGCTCCGCTGCGACGGGCGACCGCGCTGGGCGCGCTGCCCGCCGCCTCGGCCACCCTCCTGGCGGGCGCCGCCTACGCCGCCGCGCTCTCGCCGTTACCCACCTCGGCCGCGGTGGGCGCGGGCATCTGCGCGGCCATCGGCTGTGCCGCCGTCACCGCCACGGCCACGGTCTCCGCCCGCCGCGCCGCCGCCTCGGCCACCGCCCGCGAACAGGCCGCCGCGGCGGCGACCCAAGGGCTGGGAGAACTGCTGGAGTCCGGCCTGCGGCAGATCGAGGTGGCCGCCCGCCGGGTCCGGCGCGGCGAGACCCCGCTGCCGCTGGAGTTGCCCGACCCCCCGGCCACCGGGGGCGTCCGCCCGCCCGGTGCCGTCACCGGCCTCCAGGAGGCGGTGCGCCGGACGCTGACGGACGCCCACACGGCGGTGCTGACCGCCGGGGCGGGCCGGCAGACCGAAGCCTCCCTGGCCATCGTCCGCAAGATCCAGACGCTGGTCCTGCGGGCCATGGAACTCCTCGACGACGCCCACGACCGCACCGAGGACCCGGAACTGCTGGACGTGCTCTTCCGGATCGACCACCTGGTGACCCGGACCCAGCGAGCGGTGGAGAGCGTCGCCGTCCTCGACGGCCGGCTGCCGCGTGCCGTCCGCCGTCCGGTGCCGCTGTCCACGGTGCTGCGGCAGGCCGCCGCCGAGACCGAGGACTACACGCGGATCCAGGTCGCGCCCCCGCCCGCCGGGTACGCGCTGGCGGGTCCGGCCGCCGCCGAGGTCATCCACCTGATCGCCGAGCTCGCGGAGAACGGAGCCCGCTTCTCCCCCGCCGACACCAAGGTCACGGTACGGACCGCGCTGGCCCGCGAGGGGCTGGTCGTGGAGATCGACGACCAGGGTCCCGGTCTCACCGGCGACCAGCTCGAGGAGATGAACCAACTGGTCTCCCTGGCCCGCGAACCGGACGAGGAGGACGGCCGCACCGGCCTGGCGGTGGTGGCCCGGGTCGCCCAGCGGCTGCGCCTGGCGGTGCGTTTCCAGACCAACCTCTACGGCGGGGTGCAGGCACTCGTCCGCCTCCCCGCGAGCCTGCTGCAGCGGACCGAGGAGGACCCCGCGGGCCACGAGCAGCCGGAGCACCGCCGTGCCGTTCCGGTCGCCGACACCCTGCCCCTCGCCCAGGTGAGGTCCGACAGGCCGGAGCTCAGGACGGTACCGGCGGCCGGACGCGCGGTGCGGGGCCGCCCCGCGCGGGGCGTCCGGACGGCGGGGTCCTCCCCCGCGGTGTCCGAGCCCGTCTCCCCCGTCTCCCCCGCCGCCCCGGTCTCCCCCGTCTCCCCGGCCGACGACGCGTTGTTCGGCCCGTACACCGGGGGCGCCTGGCGCGCCGCCGACCGGCCGGGCGGTCACTGAGGTGGCCCGGCCGCACCCGTGGGTGACCCAGGAGACGGCGTCGGTCCGCGCCTACGCCGTGACCGTGGGCCGGACGCGTCCGGCCGTGCCGCTGGAGCCCGGATCGCTGGTCCGGGCGGCGGCCAGTCCCCCGTACGAGGCGGTCTCGCCGGAGGGCCTGGCCGCGGTGCGGCTCTGCGCCGGACAGGCCCTGTCGGTGGCCGAGCTGGCGACGCTGCTCCAACTGCCGCTGCAGGTGGCGAAAATCGTCGTCGCGGACCTCCTCCACGGCGGCTTCCTGATCCACGCCATGCCCGACCGCTCCGCCGACGGCAGCGACCCCTCACTGCTGGAGGCCGTCCTGGACGGCCTCCGCAACCTCTGAGGGGCCGCTGCCGGCCGGCCTCAGCCGGCCTCGGCGAACTCAGTCGTCGAAGTCGACCGTGGAGCACACCACGGCGTAGGTGGAGTAGCTGCCGTTCCACGACCCCCAGTGGGTGCCGGCGGCGACCACGTCACCGTCGCAGTGCTGCCGCTTGCCGTGGTCGCGGCCGTCGTGGTGGCCGTGGCCCCTGCCGTGCTCGTTGCCGCGGTTCTTGCCCTCGTCCTTGCCGTGCTCCTTGCCGTGCTCACGGTCCTTGTCCTTGCCGTGCTCACGGCCCTCGTCCTTGCCGTGCTCCTGGCCCTTGCCGTGCTCGTGCCCGTTGCCCTTGCCGTGCTCACGGCTCTCGTCCTTGCCGTGGTCGCGGTCCTTGCCCTTGTCCTTGTCCTTGCCGTCCTCGTGGCCCTTGCCCTTGTCCTTGTCCTTGCCGTGCTCGTGGCCCTTGCCCTTGTCCTTGTCCTTGCCGTGCTCCTTGTCCTTGCTCTTGTCCTTGTCCTTGCCGTGCTCGTGGCCCTTGCCCTTGTCCTTGTCCTTGCCGTGGTCCCGGCTCTTGTCCTTGTCCTTGTCCTTCTCCTTGTCCTTGTCCTTCTCCTTGTCCTTGCCGTGCTCACGGTCCTTGTCCTTGCCGTGGTCGGCGGACTGGGTGTGGTGCTGCTGATCGCGAGGGGCGTCCTCCGCGGCGGCGCTGCTCACGCCCAGCGCGGCGAGGGCGAAGGCGGCCAGGACGGTGACGGTGGCGCGACGTACGCGCATGGGTTCCTCCAACGGGAGAGAGGCAGGGAACGCGGCCGGCGGGTGTGCCGTCGCGCGAGGACCGAATTCCCCTCTCCCGGCGCCCTCGGCCGCCTCGGCCCCCGCATTCACCCGTGCGAGCCGGAACCTTGCGCCGCACGACCGCACCCCGGAGGTCCCCTCAGGAGGAGGACGCCCTCCGCGCCGCCGCCCACTCGTCGGCGAGCAGCGCGTAGGAGATCCCGTCGATCCAGCCCAGCTCGCGGTGCAGGGACTCGCGCACGGTGTACTGCTCGCGTCGCATGCCGAGCCGTTCCATCAGGCGCCAGGACGCCACGTTGTCGGCGAAGGCGTTGGCCACCACGCGCCGGAGCCGCAGCTCCTCGAAGCAGAGCCGCAGCAGTGCACGGCACGCCTCGGTGGCGTACCCGCGTCCGCCGAGGTCCGGGTCGAGCACCCACCCCAGCTCGGCCTGGACGCCGCGGGCCCGCTCGGCGACCTCCCGCTGCGCCCAGGCGTCCTCCACCCGCAGGTAGAAGTCGCCGACGACCCGCCCGTCACGTTCCGCCACCAGCGTGGTGGCCAGCCGATCGGGCGCCGCCAGCAGCAGCCGCCAGTCGTCGAGGTCCCGCGGCCGGAACGTCAGCCAGTGGGACACCTCGGGCAGCCCCCGGTAGCGCCACATGGCCTCGGCGTCCTGAAGGGTCACCCGGCGCAGGGTCAGCCGTTCGGTGGCCAGCGGCCAGCACACGGCGGACAGCGGATCGGTGGTCGCGGACGGAAGCTCGGTCGTCATGCCGACCGGCTCTCCAGCGCGTCGAGGGAGGACAACAGCTCGAGATCGGGGTCCCCGAAGGCCGCGCGCAGCTCCTGAAAGGCGACGACCTTCTCCTCACCGAAGCGGCGGACGTGGGCGGCGTACTCGTCGGGCGTCAGCAGGGAGGTGGGCCGGGACTTGCTGTGGAACTTGTCCGCGTACATCACCAATTGCTCTTCCGGCGACACCGCCACGTAGTCCCCGGGCGGCAGCGGCAACCCCTGCCGCTCGATGTCTTCCCGGGTGACGCCGACCCCGGTGTGGTGGGAGCAGAACCGCCGCAGCGTCTCCGGCAGACCGGCCTGCTCGAGCAGCTCGTGCCCGAGCACGCCGTGCCGGATGTAGTTCTTGTGGTCGAGCACTCCGTCGTCCGAGTAGAGCCGGTAGACCCCGATGTCGTGGAGCAGACAACCCGCTCTGACCAGCTCGAAGTCCACATCCGGTCCCGCCGACTCGATCAGCTGCTCGGCGATCCGCCACACGATCTCGCAGTGCGTGTGGACCGACCGGAACGCCTCCGGGGTGGGCGCCCACTTCTCGTGCAGGGCGCGGATCTCTTCGGGCGACGGGATGCTCATCCGGGGAGGCTAACAACCGTTCCCGGCGGCCTGCCATCCGGTTCGCCGCGCGGCGCGACGGCCACGGCGATGATCCGGCCCGGGCGGCAGCGGGCGGGGGGCTCGGGGCCCGACCGGTTCACCGACTCGCAGCCGCCCTGACGTCAGAGCGCGCGCCAGGGTATGTCGCTCGACGCTCTGTACTCCACGGGCGGGCGGCGTCCACCCGTGGAGTGAGGCCGTGAGCCGCGTTCTTCATGTTCCTCTACCTGGAGGTCCTGGACGCGTCGTTCTCCTTCGACGGCGTCATCGGCGCCTTCGCCATCACCAACGACATCGTCCTGATGGCCCTGGGTTTGGGCATCGGCGCCATGTACGTCCGTTCACTGACGGTGTACCTGGTCCGCGAGGGCACCCTGGACGACTACGTCTACCTGGAGCACGGCGCCCACTACGCGATCGGGGCCCTGGCGCTGATCCTCCTGGTGACCATCCGGTACGAGATCAACGAGTTCGTCACCGGCATGATCGGTGTCGTCCTCATCGGTGCCTCCTTCTGGTCCTCGGTCCGCCGCAACAAGCGGCTCACCGCAGCCGCGGCCGAAGACTCGAGCGTCAGCGAGAAGTCGGAGGCGGCTTCCGCGGTGTGAACCGCTCGGTCCCTGCCCCGGCTCATTCTGCGCAACGGAATGACCCATCCCTGCAGTGCACGGAACATGTCACCTGTGGGTGGAAACTCTGACGCACCGGAACGTCGGCATGCTTTGGCGGTCCGCGATCAGCCACATCGGCCGCTTGCCGTTCGGCGAGCCGTAGTTCCTTCTCTGGAGGGGGCGGGGCACCGCTCGGGCACCGACGGCAGCATGTGGGAGCTGGATACCGGCCTGGTCGTCAGTGGTGGCCACCCTCCAGCAGATAGGCGGCGCGCTGGGTACCGCCGTGGTCGGCACCGTCTGCTACGGCGCGGTCGGCGACGGGACGCACGGCGACTATCCGCACGCCTTCGGCCTGGGGCTGGCCTTCTCGCTCGGCCGGGAACTGACGCCGGACGGCCGGTGGCCATGCCCTACGCGGCTCCCGGCCGGGAGCGGCCCGCCCGCTGACCGGCGGGCGCCGTACGGCGGCGCTCGGCGGTGTGCGCCGCGGGGTTCACGTCGGCGCGCGGACAGGCTAAGGGGCGACCGCTTGGGTGGTCGCCCCTTACCGCGTCGCCGCGTCGGTCAGACGCGCTTCAGCCGCACAACGGGGATCTCGCGGTCGGTCTTCTCCTGGTACTCGGCGTACGGCGCGTACACGTCGAGCAGGTGCGGCCACACCCGGGCCTTGTCCTCCGCTGAGAGCGTCTCGGCCCGCGCGGTGAAGCGCTCACCGCCGACCCTCAGGTGGACCTCCGGGTTCTCTTGGAGGCTGAGGTACCACAGGGGGTGCTCGGGGGCGCCGCCCTTGGAGGCGACGATCAGGTAGTCGTCCCCGTCCCGGCCGTAGATCAGGACCGTGCGCAGCCAGTCGCCGCTGCGGCGGCCCTGATAGTCGAGGAGCAGGCACGGCGAGCCGTTGAGGTCGGTGCCCTCCTGGCCGTCGGACTCCTCGTACCGGCGGGCCTGGTCGGCGACCCACTTCTCCGGACTGAGCTTCACTGCGGCGGGATCGTATGCGGTCATGCGTTCGCACCTTTCCTGAATCTTTGGCAGCACTCAGCGTAGATGGCCCGGTGGCTGAGGCCACGGTCTCAAGCCCGAGGAGATCATTGCCGAAGTACCGGTGGCGGACGAGGTCGACACTCCGCCGGTACTCGCGTCCGGCGAGGGCGTAGCGGCTGAAGTCCCCAGCAATGCAGAGAGGATGGGTCCCGTGGCCCCAGCCGGGTGTGGTCAGCGAGGGCCGTTCAGGCGGCTGCTGATTTGCTCGTGGAGTTCGTGCGGCAGGTGAATGGCCCAGCGGTCGGCGGCCTCGGCGGCCAGGTCGAGGCTCCAACGCCAGCTGCTGCGTGCCGCCGTGCGCACGTCCTGGTCGCGGGCGGCGGCCGTGGTGGAGGCGTAGCGGTGGCGGTCGGTGTCGGGCAGGTCCTGTTCGAGCGCGCGGCTGGGGGTGAGCCAGTGGGCCGTGCTGTTGCGCAACAGGCGGCAGAGCTGGAGTTGCTGGGGGGCGATGACGGTGTGCAGCAGGGCGTGGGCACGGGCGATCTCGCCGCGGGCCAGTACGTGGGCGAGCATGAGTGTCCAGTTGGTCAGCTCGTCGGTGAGCTGCTGGGCAGTGGTCACCGGCTCGGGCGGCTGGAAGGTGGCCAGCTGCCGGGCGGCCTGGGTGAGCCGGCCGGTGCGGTCGAGCAGGACGGCGTCGTCGGGGCGAGGCAGGTGCACCATGCCCTGCCAGGTGGGGACTTCGTCGATGCCGGGACCGGCCGGGGTGAGGTGGAACTCGCCGCGCATCAGGTCGTCGAAGACGACGGCGAGGATGCCGTACATGTTGGTGTAGGAGAGCTGGAGCGGCGCGAGCTGTGTCAGGAAGCCGGGGCCGTCGAAGTCGGCGAGGCGGTCATCCTGGATGTAGAGGTATGCCTCGAGGTCGGAATGGGCATCGGCCTCGCCCACGGTCCACGAGCCGTAGAGCAGTACCCCCTCCAGCCGGGTGTCGGCCTGGGCGAGCTGTCGCAGGCGTGCGATGCGGTCGTCCAGGGCGGAACGGGCAGGGTGAACGGACATGGTGTGGTCGTGTCTCCTGAGGTGAGCGTGCGGGCACGCTGCCGCATGTGTCGATCATGGTCAATCGGGCGGTGCTGGCGTATCGGCTGCTCACTGGGTTCCCCCGCGAGCATCTCGTCTTCCTTGCCGAGGAGTTGGCTGCGCCGCGGGAAGCCGAACTCGAGAGTCGACGCCGTGCCGCACGAGGAAGAGTCCGGAAGCGTGTGCCCTGCCTTGCATCTGTCTCTTCACCGACCGACGGATCCAACGACCGTCGGGCTCCACGGCGTCCTGCACTGCCCGCCTGACGGAGGCGAGGACACGGCGCGGGAGCGAACCCGTCAGGTCACGGGGTGAGGGGCGCCAGCACCTGGTTGTGGGTGTGCTGGTAGATCACGGAGGTGCGGAATCCGACGACTTCGCGGCGCTCGGTGAACTTGTCCATGAGGAAGCCGTGGAGGTAGTCGACGCTCGGTACGGAGACGTGCACGATCATGTCGTCGCCGCCGGTGACGACATAGACCGTGCTGACCTCGGGCAGGGCGGCGGCATACGTCTTGAACGCCTCGATGACCGCCCTGCTGAGAGGGCGGATCTGGAAGTGGATGAGCGCCTGGACGTGACGGTTCAGGGCGGCCGGGTCGACAGCGGCGTGGTAGCCGGTGATGACCCCGCGGGCCCGCAGTGCGCGGATGCGTTCCAGGCAGGTCGACGGGGCGATGCCGAGGGTGCGGGCGAGGTCGCGGTTGGTCTGCCGTGCATCGCGCTGGAGATGCCGAACGATCGCCGAATCAAGTTCGTCCATGCGGCGAGTATGAACCCCCGCACCGAATTCTGTTCGCCTGTTCGCCACTGCTCTTGTCCGACCGGCTAGCTTCACGCCATGACAGTCGCACTTGAGCAAGCTCTGTCCCGCAACCTGCCGAATCCTTCGCACGAGTTGGTACAGGTCGTACGCGGCAGCCGCAGCGGACTCGCGATCACCGTCGCGATCCACTCCACCGCTCTCGGCCCGGCGGCCGGGGGGTGCCGGATCGCTCACTACGCCGACCCGGCCGCCGCGATCGCCGACGCGATGCGGCTGGCGGCGGCGATGACCGGGAAGAACGCGCTGGCAGGTCTGGAACACGGCGGCGCGAAGGCGGTCGTCGCCCTCCCGACCGCAGCCCGGCCGACCGGACCGGAGCGCACCGCACTGCTCCACGACCTCGGCGACGCGATCGAGGCGCTCGGCGGCCGCTACATCGCAGGCCCGGACGTGGGAAGCGGTCCGGACGACATGTCCGTGATCGGCGACCGCACCACCCATGTCTGCTGCCGACCCGTCGAGGACGGTGGCAGCGGCGACTCCTCCCTCCACACCGCGCGCGGCACCCTGGCGGCCCTGGGCGCGGTGGCCGACGAGGCCTTCGGCTCAGCGGAGCTCGCCGGCCGGACCATCGGGATCATCGGCCTCGGCGCGGTCGGCGCCCACGTGGCCCGGCTCCTGAACCGGGCAGGCGCGCGGCTCGTGGTGACCGACGTCGACCCGGCCAGACACAGCCTGGCCGCGGAGTTGGGCGCGACCTGGGTGCGTCCGGACGGCATCCTCACCGCGGAGGTCGACATCCTCGTGCCGGCCGCGCTCGGTGGCCTGCTGACCGCCCGCACGGTGCCGCTGCTGCGGTGCGCCGCCATCGCCGGCCCGGCCAACAACCAGCTCGACGAACCGGCCACCGCCCACCTCCTCGCGGCACGAGGCATCCTGTGGGCGCCGGACGTGGTCGTCAGCTCCGGCGGAGTCATCCACGCCACCGGTGTCGAACTGCGCCAGGAATCGGAGGAGCGGCTGACCGAGCGCATCCAGGGCATCGCGGCTACGCTCCGACAGGTCTTCCACGCGGCCCGGACCCACCGGACCACGCCCGCGATCGCTGCCGGGCAACTCGCCGAGCAGCGGGTGCGCCAGGGACGCCCGCACCCGACTCATCCGCAGCGCCGCCCCTGACCTCGCGGGCAGCCGGGCCGACGGAGTCCGCGCCGCCGGCATCCCGCACGACGACAGAAGGAGTACCGACAACATGGCGAACCACTGGGGCGGAGTGACCGTCGACTGCGTCGACGTGGAGCGGGTGGCGGCCTTCTGGAGCGCCCTCCTCGACCGCGAGAGGGGGCCGTCCCAGCCCGGCTGGGTGTACCTCGGCCACCGCGACGACCCGCGGCCCCGCCTCGTCTTCCAGCCTGTCCAGGAGCCCAAACAGGGCAAGGCACGCCTGCACCTCGACGTCGTGGTCGACGACATCGACCAGGGCATCGCCCAGGTCGTCGCCCTCGGCGGCCGGTTCACCGGCGAACGCCACGACTACGACGAGGGCGTGGTCGTCGTGATGGCCGACCCTGAGGAGAACGAATTCTGCCTGGCCCAGTACTACTGACCCGCGCCACGCCCTCGTGCTCTCGACAGCGACACAGACCGGCGCTGGAGCCCCGGCGCGCGAACCCGTGGACCACCGCCGGCGGCGCGACGCCGGCGCGCTCGGCGCGGAAGGCGAGTTCGGTGGCCAGTGCGGGGTCGCGGGGCGATGGCGTCGGTAGGCCGGAGCTTCTTCGGGGGTGGCGAAGGCGTCAGTGCTCCGGGCGTGACGGGCGGGCCGCGCCGTCGACCGGGGTGAGGCAGCGGCGGACGAGGGCGAGGGTGCGTTCCGTGACCCTGTCGAGGGGGGCTCCGTGTTCGACGGCGGTCAGGGCGGTGTGCAGCATTCCGGCGACGAGGTCGGCCGTGAGCGCGGGCTCGGGGGCGCCCAGGTCCCGGACGGCCGCGCGGAACGGTTCGACCTGTGCCAGGTGGAGTTCCATCAGCCGTTGCCGGCAGGCGGGCGGAAGCCCGGCGCTCATGAGGGCGGCGGCGGGCCGGTGGGCGCCTTCGGCACCGAGGCGGAGGCTTTCGGCGAAGAACGCCTCGACGCGTTCCAGCGGGCCGTTCGCGGCGGCGAGGGCACGGGTGAGGGCTTCGTCGGAGCGGCGGAAGGCCTCCTCCGTGATGGTGGCGAGGAGGGCCGCCGAGGAGTCGAAGTACTGGTAGACGCTGGAGCGGGCCAGGCCAGCGCGGGCGCCGACCGCCGCCGGTGTCACGGCGGCGGCGCCCTCGGCGACCAGGATGTCGATCGCTGCCTTGATCAGCGCCTCGCGTTGCCGGGCACGGTGTTCGGCGACGGTGGAGGCGTTGATCTTCGGCATGCGGCGCGGGCTCCTGTGGGGGCGGACGGGGCCCGGGAGCGAGACACCGGCCCGCGGCCGCCGGTCAGGACAGGCGGCCGTCGACCATCTCGTGCACCCGGTCGGCTGCGTCCATTATCGCCGTGTCGTGGGTGACCATGACCGTGGCCGTCCCGCACCGGTGGGTCTGCTCGGCGATCAGCTGGACGGCCTCGGCCGAACGGACCCGGTCCAGTGCCGAGGTCGGTTCGTCCACCAGCAGGACGGCGGGCGAGGTCATCAGGGCACGGGCCAGGCCCGCGCGCTGGCGTTCACCGCCGGAGAGCTGGTGCGGGCGGGAGCCGGCGCGGTGGGCGAGCCCGACCGCCTCGATGAGTTCGTCGGCCCGGCCGCGGGCCGCGGCGTCGAGGCGGCCGTCGATGTGCAGGGGCAGCAGCAGCTGCTCCTTGACGGTGAGCGAGGCCAGCAGGTTGGACTGCTGGAAGACGAAACCGATGTGGCGGCGGCGGGCGGCGGTGCGTTCCTTGTCCGCCAGTGCGGTCAGCTCGGCGCCGGCCACGTGCACGGTGCCCGAGGTGGGCCGCTGCAGGCCACCGGCGACGGCGAGGAGGCTGGACTTCCCGGATCCCGAGGGGCCGACGACGGCGACGAACTCACCGGGGGCGACGGTCAGGCCGACGTGGTCGAGGGCGGTGACGGCGGCGTCGCCGTCTCCCAGGGTGAGGGTGACGCCGTCCAGGCGCAGTCCGCCGGGGCCCGTCGAGCCCGCGGAGCCCGCGGAGCCCGCGGAGCCCGAAGAACCCGCGGAGTCGGCAGAGCCCGAAGAACCCGCGGAGCCCGAAGAACCCGTGTAGCCCGGGGCGGTCGGACGGCCGGTGGAGGGTGTGGTCATCGGTGGGCTCCCAGAGCGGTCAGGGGGTCGACGGCGGTGATGCGGCGGACTGCGACGACGGCCCCCACGGTCCCGAGGACGACGAGGAGGCCGGACGAGGTGGCGATGTCCGGGGCGGAGAGGGAGAAGGGGGCCTTGCCGATCATCGCGCTGCCCAGGGCCAGGCCCACGGCGGTGCCGACGGCCGTGGCCCCGACGAGCACGGCGACGACCTGCGCGAGCGCGTCGCGCAGGATGTAGCCGGTGGGTGCGCCGAGCGCCTTCAGCAGGGCGATCTCCCCCTTGCGCTGCACGGTCCAGACGGTGAAGAAGGCGCCGACGACCAGGGCGGAGATGGCGTACAGGAAGCCCTTGATCAGGGCCATGGTGCTCGACTCGGCCGTGTAGCCGGGCGACGCGCCGAAGGTGGTCTCCTTGGTGTCGGCGCGGGTGGCGGTCGCCTTCTCCACCGCGGTGACGTCGGCGCCCGGCTCCAGGGTGAGGGCGACGGCCGTGGCCTGTCGGTGCGCGGCCTCGGGCAGGTCGCCCGGCAGGCCGTAGTGGAGATGACGCCAGGTGTCGAGGTCGGCGTAGGCGACGCCGATGTGGCCGTAGGAGACGGTCTCGTCGACCAGGCCCACGACCTTCAGCGGCACCTCGCTCTTGTCGGCGGTCAGGACGTCCCCGACCCGCACGCCCAGGTCGGCGATCTCCCGGGTGATCACGATGCCCGCACCGCCCGCCTCCAGCCCCTGGCCCTGGCTCGGGCTGGGTGCCAGGGGCGAGTCCGGTGCCATGCCGAAGACGGCGAGATTGACCTGCTCGCCCTTCTCGGCGCCCCGGGTGACCTCGGCGTTGGCCAGGGTGTTCCCGAACGGCTCGGCCCGGTCCACCCCGGGCGCCGCGGACCACGCCTGCCAGTCCTCCTGCTCCACGACCGAGCGGGAGAACTGCTCGCTGGTCGCCTTCTCGTCGAAGGCCATATGGGTCACCGGCAGGGCGCGCAGACCGGATATACCGGCGTCCGCCAGACCGGAGGCGAGCCCGGACAGCAGGACGCCGAGCACGGCGATGAGCGCGACCACCGCGCCCATCAGGGCGAAGCGACCGCGGGCGAAGCGCAGATCGCGTAGGGCAAGGAACACGGAACTCTCCGGGCGATGAAGGGGGTGACGGCACGACAGGCCGGACACGGCGCCGCTTTGCGGAAACTTGACGACGCCAGTGTCGGCATCCTAGCGCACGTTACCGACACGCCCGTCGGCATGTTGGACGGCACGCGACCGCCGACCACTCCCGTCGACTCCCCGCAGCACCGCCGACCGCGCCCGTTGACTCCCCACAGCGCCACCCCTAACTTGTCCGCATCAGTCGACAATGCGGCCGAAACTTTCGAACCGGTAGGGCGGCACCCCACCTTCCGTCGGGCCGTGCCGACGCCCACCGCTCCCCCTGCGGAAAGGACACGCACGTGAAGGCCAGAAGCAAGTCACGGTTACGCCCGCTCCTGCTGGCGCTGTTCGGAGGGGTGGTTCCCCTGCTCGCCGGCTTCCTCCTCGGGACCCCGAGCGCGCGGGCCGCCTCCCTCACCGAGGTGACCGCCTTCGGGAACAACCCGGGCAACCTGCGGATGTACGAGTACGTGCCCAGCACCGCCGGCGCCGGTGCGCCGGTCCTGGTCGCGGTCCACTACTGCACCGGCACCGGGCCGGGCTTCCACGCGGGCACCGAGTTCGCCTCGCTGGCCGACCGGTACGGATTCATCGTCGTCTACCCGGACGCCAACGTCGGCGGCCAGTGCTTCGACGTGTCCTCTCCGCAGGCGCTGAAGCACAACGGCGGTAGCGACCCGACGAGCATCGCCTCCATGGTGGGGAACGTGGTCCAGCGCCACGGGGCCGACCCCGACCGCGTCTACGTCACCGGCGCCTCGTCGGGGGCGATGATGACCAACGTGCTCCTCGGCGCCTACCCGGACGTCTTCAAGGCCGGGGCGGCGTTCGCGGGCGTGCCGTTCGGATGCTTCGCCACCACCGACGGGTCGGGGTGGAACAGTGCCTGCGCCGACGGCCGGATCAGCAGGACCCCTCAGCAGTGGGGCGACCTGGTGCGCGCCGCCTATCCGGGCTACAGCGGACCTCGGCCGCGGATGCAGCTGTGGCACGGAACGACGGACACGACGCTGCACTACAACAACTTCGGCGAAGAGATCAAGCAGTGGACGAACGTGCTGGGCGTGAGCCAGACCCCGGTGCTCACCGACAGCCCGCAGTCGGGCTGGACCCGCACCCGCTACGGCTCCGACAGCGCCCAGGCGCCCGTCGAGGCCATCAGCGTTGCCGGAGTCGGCCACAGCCTGCCCACCTCGGGCATGGCCGCCAGGGCCGTCTCGTTCCTCGGCCTCGACCGGAGCGCGCCCCCGACGTCGCCGCCGCCCACGACCCCGCCGCCCACCTCACCTCCGCCGGGCTCCGGGACCTGCCGGGTGACCAGCACCGTCAGTGCGTGGAACAACGGCCTCACCGACAACATCACCGTCACCAACACCGGTTCGTCGACGCTCAACGGGTGGACGCTGACCTTCACGCTGCGGTCCGGGCAGACGATCACCTCCGGCTGGAACGCGACCTTCTCCCCCACCAGCGGCGCGGTCACGGCCAGGAACGTCGGCCACAACGCGACGCTCGCTCCGGGCGCGAGCACCTCCATCGGATTCCAGGCCACCCACAGCGGTGACAGCGGCGGTCCGACGGAGTTCAAGCTCAACGGAACGGCCTGCCAGGCCGGCTGAGCGGAGGCGGAGGCGGCGCCGCCCTCGCACCGCGACGCGCCGCCTTCGCACCACCTGCGGACGACCTACCTCGACCGGGTCCCGTCCTGGCCGTTCGCCGCGTCGGAGGCGAGGACCCGGTTGAGGGCGCTGTCCGGACGCGTCGACAACTCGTCCCAGGCGCCCTCCTCGACGACGCGTCCGCCGGCGAGGACGGCGATGCGGTCGGCCCTGCGGATCGTGGCCGCGCGGTGCGCGATGACGACCGTGGTGCGGTTCTCCGCGCGGAGCGCGGCGGCGAGGGCGGCGTCGCTCGCGTTGTCCAGGTGCGCGGTGGACTCGTCCAGGACCAGGATCCTGGGCCGGGCCAGCAGCGCCCGGGCCAGGGCGATGCGGGCGCGCTGTCCTCCGGAGAGCGTGGCGCCCCGCTCGCCGACCAGGGTGTCGAGCGGGGCGATCCGGTCGACACCGCACAACGCCGCCGTCCGCCGGAGCAGGCCGTCGTCCGCGTCGGGCGCCGCGAGCCGCAGGTTCTCGGCGAGCGTGCCGTGGAACAGCGGCGCCTCCTGCCCCACGAGGGCGATCGCTCCGCGCAGTTCGGGATCGCTCACGTCGCGGAGGTCGACGGGGTCGCCGTCGGCCGGTGTCAGCTGGACCGTCCCCCGTGACGGGTCCCAGAAGCGGGCCAGCAGATGGGCGCAGGTCGACTTGCCGGCTCCCGAGGCGCCGACCAGGGCGAGGGTCCGTCCCGGCGGGACGGTCAGGTCCAGGCCGTCCAGTACGGGACCCGCGCCGTAGTCGAAGCTCACGTCGCGCATCCGTATCCCGAGCGGGCCTGACGGCAGCGGGCGAGGGGCCGCGGGACCCGGTGCGAGGGCGGGGGCCCTGACCGCCGCGTCGACCCTGGCGGCCGCGGCGCGCAGGGCCACGGCCTGGCTCAGCGCACGGGCCGATTCGGCGACCGGGCCGAGCAGCGACAGGGCCAGCGTCATCGCCGCCGGGGCCCACGCCCCGGAGAGCCGGCCGCCGGCCACCGACTGGGCCGCCGCCGCCACCACCCCGAGGACGGCGCCCACGATGAGCAGGTCCCGGACCGCGGCGGCGACGGCTTCCCCGGTGGCCTCGGCGCTCTGGGCGGAGCCCACCTGCCGCCCCCGTCCGGCCAGCCTGCGGCGGTGCTCGCCCAGGGCACCGAAGGCGAGCAGTTCGCGCAGCCCGTCGACGGCCTCCACGGTGTCGGCGGACAGCTTCGCGAGGGCGGTCCGGGTCCGGGCGCCCCGCTCCGCACGTCGGCGCATCTCGACGAAGGGCGCCACCGCCAGCAGCACGGCCGCCGGGAGAACGGCTGCCGGGAGCCAGGGGTCGACGGAGGCGAGGAGGACGGTGCCACCGGCGAACACCGTTCCGGAAGCCAGCAGTTGGGCCGTGGTGTGGGCGTAGAAGAACTCCAGCGCCTCCACGTCGGCCATGGCCGTGGCGGCGAGGTCGCCACTGCGGCGGCCGGCGACGCGGGCGGGGGCGCTCCGGGCGAGCCCGTCGAAGACCCGTACGCGCAGGACGGCCAGCACACGGTAGGCGAGGTCGTGGGAGAGGTCCATCTCCCGCCACGTCGTCAGGGCGCGCGCGACGGCCAGGGCGATCAGGCACACGACCGTCGTCGCCGAGGGCGCCCGGCCCTCGATGACGGCCGCGCCGACGGTGTGCGCGACGAGTGTCAGCAGGGCCACGAGCGAGGCGTGTTCGAGCAGTGCGGCAAGACAGGTCCGGACCGCCGTGCCACGGTGGGCGGCGAGGGCGGGGAGCAGCGCGCGGAGGGCGCCACGCGGCGGCGCGGGCGCGTTCGCGGGGCCGCCGCGGGGGTCGGCGACACCATGAGTGTCGGCAGTGTCGGCGGTGTCGGCAGTGTCGGTGGCGCCGCGCCGGTCCATGGCGCCGGTGGTGTCGGCGGTGTTGCGGGGGTCGGTGCTGGTCGTGTCGGCGGTGCTGGTCATGCGGCGATCTCTCCTCGGCGGGTCCGGCCGGCCTGGACGAGCTGTGCGTAGACGCCTCCGGCCTCGAGCAGGCCGGTGTGGTCCCCGACCGCGTCCACCTGTCCCCCGTCGAGCACCACGATGCGGTCGGCGTGCCGGACGGCGGCGAGCCGGTGGGCCACCACCAGGACGGTCCGGCCGCCGGCCGCGTTCAGCAGTTCCCGGACGATGTCCGACTCACGGCGCTCGTCCACGGCACTGGTGGCCTCGTCGAGGACCAGCACCCGGGCGTCGGCGAGCAGGGCGCGCGCCAGGGCGAGCCGCTGGCGCTGCCCGCCGGAGAGGGTGGCCCCGCGCTCGCCGAGGACGGTGGCGTAGCCGTCGGGGAGGGCGGTGATCTCGTCGTGGATGCCCGCGACGCGGGCGGCGTCCGCGAGGTGGTCGTCGGTGGCGTCCGGCCGGGCCAGCCGCAGGTTGTCGGCGATGGTGGCGTGGAAGAGGTAGGTCTCCTGGGAGACCACGGCGATGCCCCGGCGCAGGGAGTCGAGGGTGTACCGGTGCGCGGGCCGCCCGTCCACGAGGACGCGGCCCCGCTGCGGGTCGTGGTGCCGCAGGAGGAGGGAGACGAGCGTGGACTTCCCGGCGCCGGAAGGGCCGACGATCGCCGTCGTGCGGCCTCCGGGCGCGGTGAAGGAGACGCCCCGGAGGGCGGGCGAGGGCGCGCCGTCGTAGGTGAAGGCGACGTCCTCGAAACGGAGTTCCGGTGGCGCCGTCCAGTGCGCGGCCTCGGTTCCGGTGTCGCGGACGGAGGGCTCGGCGGTACGCAGGTGCGCGAGTCCGTCCGCCGCGGACGCTCCGAGGTAACCGGCGTGCCACTCCCGGGCGAGGTCGCGGACCGGCCGGAAGCACTCGGAGGCCAGCAGCAGCACCAGGTAGGTGCCGGCCGCCGTGGTGGACCCGGTGACGGCCGACCAGGCGGCGAGGACACCCGCGGCGACGGTGCCGCCCTGGATGGCCAGGTCGGTGATGCCGGTGTCGACGAGGGAGAGGCGCAGCTTGGCGACGGTCGCCCGGTGCAGGTCCGCCGAGCGCCGCTCCAGGCGTTCGCGGGTGCGGCCCACCGCCCCGGCGGCCCGCAGGGCGGGCATCCCCTGCAGGGCCTCAAGGTAGTCGGCGCCCAGGCCTTCGTACGTGTCCCAGTGTTCCTTCCCCCGCGCCAGGAGGAGGCGGTCCCAGGCGCGCGGGCCGGCCAGTGCCAGCAGCAGGGCGGGGACCAGGCCGAGGAGCGCCGACGGCTCGACGACGGCCAGGACGGTGAGGACGAGGGACGGCACGGTGAGGGTGATCAGGAGCTGGGGCAGGTAGCGCGAGACGTACGCGTCGACGCCTTCCACCCCGTCGACCAGGGTGGTGCGCACGGCGCCGGCGCGGGCCGTCGTCAGGTGTGCGGGTCCCAGCCTTCCGAGGCGGTCGAGGAGTTCGTCGCGCAGGGCGACCCGTACCGCGGATCCGGCGCGGGTGGCGGTGCGCCGTTGCGTGACGGCCAGTGCGGCGCGGACGGCGACGACGGCGAGTACGGCGGCGAGCAGCCACGGGAGGCGGGCCGTGTCGCCGCGCGCCAGGCCGGCCAGGGCCACGGCCAGCAGGACGGCCTGGGCCAGGTGGGTGAGGGTGACGGCGCCCTGCAGGAGGGTGGCCATGAGCAGGGGGCGTCGTGCGTGCCGTGCGGCACGGCGCAGTTCCGGGTGGACGATCATGTGGTGTTCTCCTCGTCGGCGTGGCGGGTGCCGAGGGCCAGGCCGTGGACGATCCAGTCGCGGCCGGGGGCGCCGCCGAGCGCGGCACCGAGGTCCGCCTGCTGCCAGGAGCCGACGGGGCGGGCGGCCAGGTGGTGCCGCAGGGCGGTGAGGTGGGCGTGGTGGACGGCGAACCCCGCGCGCAGGTGGGTGCGGCGGATGTGCGGGGGGTCGGCATCGGTGGGGCAGCCGTACGCGAGGAGGACGGCGCCCGCCTCCGCGATCCAGGCCTGTCCGGCGGCCCAGGCGGCCAGTGCCGGACGTGCCTCCCCGGTGGCGAGGCGGCGCAGCGTGCGGCCGTCGGGGGCGAGTTCGAGCAGGCCGGGCTTCGGTGGGCCGACGGCGGCGCACCAGCGCAGGTCGCCGCCCTCCCGGACGGCGGTGGCGAGGACCGCCCGCAGCGCGTCCTCGGAGGGGACGCCCCGCAGTGGCGGCGGCGCGCTGCGGCGGGCCAGGAGCTCGGTGGGCGAGGGCACGCGGGAGCCGCCGACGGCGGGGGCGCCCGGTGGGGGGACGTACACCTCGGCGAGCCCGTGGTGCGGCTGCCCGGTGAGCCCGCGCAGCCGGACCACGGGCTCACCGGCGCCCAGGGCGCGGGCGGCGAGGACGAGGGCTGCCGCGGCGTGGCCGGTGTCCAGGAGGAGCAGCGGCCAGGCGCGGTGGCCGTACTGGGAGGCGGTGCGCCGCACGGTGACGGACAGCTCCGCGGTCAGGCCCGGCCGCGTGGCGCCGGGGTGCCGGTCGAGGCGGTGTGCGCGGTGGCGCAGCGGGTCGTAGCCGTAACGGCCGGGCGGCAGGGAGCAGCCGGGGCCTGTTGTCACGGTGGTGTCCACCGGGTGCAGCGCACCGGCGGAGGAGGCCGGACGCAGGCGTCCGGCCTTGTCCGCGGCGGCCAGGGACAACCGCAGCAGTGCCCCCACGTCCAGGTCCCCGGCACCGCCACCACCACCAGCACCGGCACCGGCACCGGCACCGGCACCGGCACCGGACGGAGGAGTCAGCGGAACCGGTGGTCCCGGCCAGGCTCGGGTCGCGGAGCCGGCCGGTGTCCGGGGCCCGGGGATCTCGGCGGAGCGGGCGAGGGCGAGGGCCGTGACCAGGTCGACCGGGCCGTCGTCGGGGTGGTGGTCCACGGGTGGCGGTTCCTCACATGTGGGGCGGCGGGGCCAGCGTGAAGTCCTCCGGGGCCGCGGGCGCGGTGGTGCGCCAGCCCCGTCCGACGGCGGCGTCGGCGAGGCGGGGGCAGCCGAAGTAGCCGAAGGCCGCGGGGGCGTTGGGGAGCAGTCCGGAGACGAGGACGCGGGCCACCCGCAGCGGCGTCTCGGCCACGTCCTCGGTGGTGAGGTCGAAGGTCATGATCCGGTGGCCGCGCTCGTGGAGCGTGCGTTCCAGCCCTTCCCGGTCGGTCGGCCGGACGGCGTCGACGGGCACGGTGCCGAGCGCGGGCTCGGTGAAGCGCCGCGCTTCGGCGGCCGTCCGCGGGTCCAGCCACACCTGTACGTGGGCGCCGAGGTCCCTGACGTGCTCGAACTGCTCGCCGCAGGCGTCGAGGTAGCGGTTGTCGGCGCGGTGGTCGAGGTAGAGGCCGCGGGCGAGCAGGCCGGCGTCGACGGCCTGGAACACCCAGCCGTCGGGATCGGTGAGGCCCTGGGTGAACACCCAGGTGTGGACGGCCTCGAGCACGGCCTTGCGGGCGGCCTCGGCCGGGTCGTACTTGCAGGCGAAGCCCGCCGCGTACAGGCCGAGGCGCGGGTCGTGCACGAGTGCCGCCATGCAGGGGGCGAACTCGGAGGGCATCTCGACGAGGTGCACGTCGAGTGCGCACCCGGCGAGGTCGTCGGCGAGGCCGGGGACACTGGCCGGGTCGATGCCGCGGGCGGGTCCGTCGAGATGCCACCACAGTTCCAGGGCGTCCCGTTCGACGATCTCCAGCAGCCCTCGTTCCACGGCGTCGTCGACGCCCTGGCCGGTGGCTATGCCCGCGTAGTTGAGGTGGTGGGTGCGGGGCAGTGAACGCAGCTCCCCCTGGCGCCAGTTGAGGTGGGTGAGCGCCACGGGGGCCCAGACCTCGGTGGTGGTTCCGCCGGGCAGGCGCTCGAGGCCGCGGGTCCACAGGGCCGGGGTGTCGTCGGTGAGGGGACGGTAGGGGAACCGGGGGCGGGAGTACTGCCACGGGGCGTAGGCGGGCAGGTCGGCCGGCCCGTACAACCGGGCTTCCTGGTCGGCGAGTTGGGCGGCGGTGGCGCGCAGTGGGGCGAGCGGGTGGTGCGGGGGAGGCAGCCGGTTGCCGCAGTAGCGCTCCACGCCCTCCGCTATCGCCGCGATGCGGGCGCCCTCCGGATCGCCGAAGGTGGTGCCGAGGGAGACCCGGTCGGCGGGCCAGAGGCCGAGCCTGCGGGCGTCGGATATCTCGGCGGTGAGCGCCGTGTAGCGGGGCGGGGCTCCCGCGGGGTGCTCGACGGGCTTGACCTTGCGGACGATGCCGCAGACAGGGTCGACGAGGGCTTCCAACGGCAGCGCCGTCATCGCAGGACCTCCATGGCCGGGTCGACGGGGGCGGGTGGGGACGGGAGGACGCACAGGTCGAGTCGTACGCCGGCGGGGACGATCTCCCGGCGGGAGCCGGTCAGCCGTACCGCCGTGACGGGGTCCTCGCCGGTGTGGGGATTGCGGGCGTGGGCGGGGAAGTGGTGGCCGGCGATCTCCAGGCGCAGCCGGGTCCCGGCCGGGAGGCGGCGGGCGAGGCGGCCGAGCTCGACGGCGAACCCGGTCTCGACGCCGGGAGGTTGGTCGCGCCGGACGATGCCGACGGCGAGCCGTTCGGCGTTCCCGTCGGGGAGGAGGGCCACGAGGCGGGCGGCCCAGTCGGCGGACGGGGTGTCGGCGGTGCCCCGCAGGCGCACCCGTGCCGGTCCCACCACGTCGAGGGTGCTGGGCAGGGGCCGGGTGGCGAACAGACAGCGGTCGACGGGCCCTTCACGGGGAACGGCGAGGTCGTCCGAGCGGACCGGGTGGCCGGGGTCGGCGGTGAAGGCGGAACCGCGCAGCAGGATCAGCTCCGGCGTGTACGGTGCGCCCTCGGTGGTGGCGGGCAGCCAGCGATCGGCGCCGCCGAGTGCCAGCGCCCCCCGGCGCCCGGGGGCGAGGTCGCCGGCGAGGGCGCGGCGGGCCCAGCGGACGTAGAGCTCGCCCAGGTTCACCCGGTGCGCGGGTCCGGCGCCGGGGCCGGGCTCGGCGGTGAGGCCGTGCCCCCAGGGTCCCGTCAGCAGCCGCGCCGAGGGCCCTCCCCAGGCGTGCCAGAGGGCGGCGGTGTCGTCCGCGAAGTGGTCGTGGAGGCCGCCCACCGCGAGCAGGGGTGTGGTGGCCCCGGCCGCGCGGGTCACCGGGCGGCCCCGGTCGCGTTCGCGCCACAGCGCGGGCCAGGAGGGCAACTCCCGCCCCAGCCGTTCGGGCAGGGTGACGAGCGGCAGGTGGGTGAGCAGTCCGGGGTCCGCGGCGAGGGCCGCGGCGAGGGCCGTCCCGTCGGAGTCGGGCCGGTCGCCGTGTGCGGCCCACCATCCGGCGCGGGCCGACAGCCGTTCCACTCCTGAGGGTTCGCGCGCGGTCTCGGCGGCGCCGAGGGCCGGGACGGCGACGAGGACGGCGTCGGGGCGGGCGTCGCGGGGTGCGTCCAGGGCGAGGACGAGGGCGCAGTGGGCGGCGTACGAGGCGCCGGCGGCGACGATCCGCCCGTCGCTCCACGGCTGGCGGCGGATCCAGCGGGAGGTCCGCGTGCCGTCGGTGAGCTCGTGCGCGTACGGCCGCCACTCCCCCGCCGACCCGGCCGGCCTCGCCGACCCGGCCGACCCCGCGGACCCGAACCGGCCCCGTACGTCCTGGACCACGGCGGCGAACCCGTGGCGGGCCCAGCCGCGTGCCTCGGGCAGGTGCCGGGTCCGGTCGTAGGGGGTGCGGATCAGGACGGCGGGGAACGGGCCGTCACCGGCGGGGAGGACCACGTCGGTGGCGAGCCGGCCGACGGCCGCGCCGGTCCGCCTCATCCGTCCTTCCTCGGCATGGGCGCGACGTCCGGAACGGGCAGCACGGGGTGCTCGGTGACCGTGAGGGTGCGCAGGTCGACCTTCCGCAGTCGGCGTCGTGCCGGGAGTCCCGTCGTGCCGGGTGCGTCGGTGGCCCAGCGGACGAGGTCGTCGGCCAGCAGCGCCGCGAGCAGCCCGGCCGCGGGTCCGGTGAGTCCGTCCGTGGCGCCCGACGTGCGGGGTCCGCTCCAGTAGGCCGCCAGTTCCCGGTGGGCGGGGGTGGCGGCGAGCCGCCGGAGGCGTACGTGCGCGGACGTCACGTCTCCCGGGGCGGCGGCGAGCGGTTCGACGTACGCCTGCCGGCCCTCGCGGTGGCAGCGGAGCCAGGCGACACCGTGCTCGGGCAGCAGGTCCGCCGCGTCCCACAGGCCGTCGGGCACGGGGCCGTCGAGGCACCACACGACGGCGGCGGGATCACCGTGCAGCAGATCGCCGAGGGCGGCCGGGGAAGCGGCGGAGTCCGCGGCGGGCGGATCGGTCCTGGGCTCGGCGCCCAGGCCGGTCAGGCAAGCGGCGAGCGGTTCCGTGAGGACCGGGTCGCCCAGGAGACGGACCGCGCGGCGGGCGGCGGGCCACTGGGGGCTCGCCGCTTCCGGCGAGTGCTCGGCCAGATAACCGGCTTCCTCGAACGCCCGCAGGAGCCGGTCCAGTTCGGCGTCCGTGGGAGTGTCGGTCCTGCCGGAGAGCAGGGACAGGAGGGCGGCGTGGTCGGCTGCCGCGGTCCTGACGCTCAGGAACTCTCCTGAGTCGGTGCGCAGGGCGAGGCCCCGCCCGGGGACGGGGAAGACCTCGACACCGGGTGCGAGTCGGCTGCGGAACACGGCGACCTCCTGACGGACGGGTTGCGGGACGGGGCGTGGGCCCGCCCGGACTGAGCCGGACGGACCCACGGTCGAGGGGTGGGACCCTCGGTTACTCCTCGGTGTCGTCGAAGGGGTTCTCGACGAGCGCGTTGGAGTGGGAGGCGGAGTCGTGGGCCAGCTGGCCCGGGTCCGCGATGGGGGCGAAGACCGACTCGTTGTCCATGAGTTCTCCTTCTGTTCCGGGGAGACGCGGCGTTCGGGTGAGCGCCGCGTCACAAACTCTAGATGAATATGATTTTCATATTCTAGAGGGCAGAGGGTGATCTGGGTAACACACCGGCCAACCCCCCTGCGGATCACGGCCCACCCGGCCGGCCACCCTCAACACGTCCGCCAGCAGGCCGGGGGTGACGACCTGTCGGGGCGGTCCGTCCGCCGCCACCCGGCCGTCCCGCAGGGCGACGACGCGCTCCGCGAAGCGGGCGGCGTGGGCGAGGTCGTGCAGCACCATCACCACGGTCAGGCCGCGCTCCTCGCGCAGCCGGACCACCGTCTGCAGCACGTCGAGCTGGTGGTGCAGGTCCAGGTAGGTGGTCGGCTCGTCGAGCAGCAGGACGCGGGTGTCCTGGGCGAGCGCCATCGCGAGCCGGACCCGCTGCCGCTCGCCGCCGGAGAGGGCGTCGACGTCGCGGTCGGCCCAGTCCTCCACCCCGACGTCCCGCAGCGCCCGGCGCACGACCGGGTCGTCGCCCTCGCGGAGCATGCCCAGCGGCCCGCGCGCCGCGTACCGCCCCTGGCGGACCAGGTGACGCACGGTCATGCCGGGCACGGCGGGCGAGGACTGGTGGAGCAGGGCGACCCGGCGGGCGGTGGCCCGCCGCGACAGCCGGGCGACGTCGTCGCCGCCGAGCAGCACGCGCCCCCGTTCCGGCCGCAGCAGGCCGGCCGCCAGCCGCAGCAGGGTCGACTTCCCGCACCCGTTGAGGCCGACCAGGGCGGTCAGCTCCCCCGGCGCGACGGTCAGGTCGACGCCCTGCAGAACGGGGCGGGCCGGATAGCCGAAGTGGACCCCCTCGATGCGGATCCCCAGGGGCTCGGTCATTGTCTGTCCTCCGTCGGCATCAGAACGTACGGCTCGGCGCGCGGCGCACGACGGCCAGCAGCAGGGCGGCGCCGAGGCACGCGGTGAGCGCCCCGACCGGCAGGGTGAGCCGCCCGGAGTCCAGCGCGGCCGCCAGCAGCCGCGAGGACAACTGCGCCGCCGCGTCGGCGCCGCACATGACCACCGCGCCGAGCAGGGCGGCCCCCGGCAGACCCACCCGCAGGTCGGCGCCGAACACGGCCAGCGCCAGGTGCGGGACCAGCAGCCCCACGAACCCCAGCGCGCCCACGGCGGCGACGGCGCCCGCGGTCAGCGCCACCGCGCACAGCAGCGCCAGGGTGCGGGCCCGGCGGGCCGGAAGACCGGCGGCCAGGGCGATCTCGTCGCCGCAGCGCAGCAGGGTCAGCGGCCCCGCCAGCAGCCAGGCCGCGGTGCCCCAGGCCAGGGCCCACGGCCAGAGCAGGTGCCAGTGCTGCCACACGCGGCCTTCCGTGGTGCCGACCAACCACTGCACCACGCTGCCGAGTTCGCCCGGCCGCACGAGCAGCACCATGGCGGTGAGCCCGCCGAGGACCGCCGACACCAGCACGCCGTGCACGGCCGTCCTCGCCGGATCGCCGCCGCCGCGCCCCGCGAGCAGCCACAGCAGGGCCGCTCCGCAGCAGCCGCCCACGCAGGCGGCGACCACGACCGCCAGGGGTGAGTCCCAGCCGGCCACGCCGAGGGCCGTCGCGGTCACCGCCCCGAGCACCGCGCCCGGGGTCACGCCGGTCACCTCCGGTCCCGCGAGCGGGTTCCGCAGCGCGGACTGGAGCACGAGCCCCGCGACGGCCAGGCACGCGCCCGCGCCGAGCGCCACCAGCAGCCGGGGCAGGCGGAGTTGGAGGAGGATGTGCCGTTCCGTCGGGTCGCCGCCACCTCCCAGGACCTGCCAGATGGCGCCGGGGGACATCCCGCGTCCGGCGACCAGTTCGACGGCGGCCAGCACGACGGCCAGCGCCGAGAGCGCCGCGAAACGCCGGTTCATCGGGTCTCCTTCCCGCCGGCCGGGGCGCCGCTGCCGCTCCGGGGCCGGCCGTCGCCCGCGCGCATGAGGGCGACACCGGCCGGGACGCCCAGAAGCGCGGTCCAGGCGCCCGCAGGGGTCTCCACCGGCGCCAGTGCGAGCCGGGCCGGGATGTCGGCGACGGTCACCACGACCGCGCCCCACGCGGCGGCCCAGGGCAGCCACCGGACGGCGCCCGCGCCGGGGAGGAACCAGCGGGCCAGGTGCGGGGCGAGGAACCCCACCCACGCCACGGGCCCGCACGCCGCGGTCACGGGGGCGATGAGGACGACGGCCACGGCGAGCGCCACGAACCGCGCACTCCGGGCCCGCACCCCGAGGGCCTCCGCGTCCTCGTCGCCCAGCCGCATCACGGAGAGCACCGGGGCGCACAGGACCAGCGCCGGAACGGCGGCCAGCAGCCAAGGCCACAGACCCGCGACGTCGTCCCAGGTCCGGGCGGAGAGGGAGCCGAGCAGGTAGCGGTAGATCAGCTGCAGGTCGAGCTGGTCGGCCATCACCATCAGCACCAGCAGCGCGGCCTGCAGGGCGGCCGCGACCGCGGCTCCGGTGAGCAGCACGGCCGACGGGCTGCGGCCCAGCCCGGCGGCGAGCAGGGTGAGCCCGCCGCCGAGCGCGGCTCCGCCGACCGCCAGCAGCGGCTGGACCGCGAGCGGGATCGACAGGGTGAGCACCAGCGGCGCGGCCACCCCGAGCGCGGCCCCGGAGGAGACGCCCAGCATCTCCGGCACCGCCAGGGGGTTGCGGAGCGCCTCCTGGAGCACCAGCCCCGCGGCGCCCAGGCAGGCCCCCGCGGCGAGCGCCAGCACCAGCCGCGGCAGGCGGAGTTCGGTGAGGACGATGCCGGCGAGCGTGGTCTCCCCCTCCAGTGCCGCGCCGACGAGCCGGTGCGGCGGGACGTAAGGGGTGCCCGCGCTCAGGGCGCACACCGACGCGGCGACCAGGAGAACTGTCAGCAGGACCGGTTGACGGTGCGTCCGCCACCGGGACATTGCGGGGCGCGCCGGGCCGGCCGGGCCTGCCGTTGCGGGCGGGGCCGTGCTCACCGCAGTGCGGCCGTGGCCTCGTCGAGGACGATGCCCAGCGAGCGCGTGCCGCGCCCCTTCGCCCACACCTCCGGGTCCACCTCGTGGACGTCGCCGTTCCTGACGGCGGGGATCTTGCTCCAGAGAGGGTTCTCGGCCAGTTTCTCCGAGAGCTTGCCGTCCTGGTCGCCGAAGCTCATCGTCTCGACGAACAGCACGTCGACGCCCTGCGCGAGTATCTCCTCGAGGCTGTAACTGCCCTCGACGCCACGGGACTTCCACGGATACTCGGCGATCTTCGGGAACAGGCTGGCGGCCACGTCACCCTCCGGGGTGGCGACGCCGAAGTTCTCGTCGCTGCCGTAGATGATCAGTGCCGTCCTGTCGCTGGGCGTCTTCTCGGCCTCGGCCAGCTTGGTCCGGAAGACCCTCTCGGCCTTCTCGCCCTCGGCGGTACGGCCGGTGAGCGCGGCGACGTCACGCAGGTACCCCACGCTGTCCTGCCAGGTCTCGGGCTGCATCGCCCAGAAGGTGGTGGCGCCCTTCATCGCGGGGGCCAGCTTCCCGTGGGTGTCCCCCAGCCCGATCACGAGATCCGGCTTGTGGGACAGGACCGCCTCCACCTCGGGGGCGATGAACCCGCCGGGTACGACGTCGACCTCCTTGGCCCTGTCCTCGCCGAGGAAGCCAGGACGGGCCAGCAGCGCGCTGTTGGTGGCGACCGGCACGATGCCCAGCTCGGTCAGGATGTCGTCGCAGAGCGCGAACAGGCAGACGATCCGCTCCGGCCGCTTCTCGAGTGCGACCTTCGTGCCGTTGACGTCGGTCAACTCCGTCGCCGCCTTGATGGGTTCGACGTTCACCTCGGTCCTGGCGGCTGGTTCGCCCTTTCCCTCCGCGGGTTCGCCCGACGGCGAACCGCAGCCGGCCAGCACGGCGGCAGCCGCCACCGAGGCGAACCAGGTACGGACGGATTTCGACGGTGCTCGGAGCATCGACGCCCTCACTTTCTTCTCCGGGGTCCCGAACACGCCGAACATACATGATAATCGTTTTCATTGTCGTTCCCTTGGAGGACTCCGTGCCCGCATCCCCCGCCGTGCTCCTCGTCTCCGACCATGTCGACGGCTGTGTCCACGTGGTGACCGTTCCGGACGGTGAGGTCGTCGCCCGCCTGACGGGGCGGCACCTGTCGGAGCACGCCGGTTTCCTGGCCCTGCCGGGCGGACGGACGGCCTGCGTCGACGACCGCCGGGGCGAACTGCTCGTGCTGGACCCGTTCGGCGACCGGCTCGTGGAGGCCGCGGTCCCGGTCGCCGTGCCGGCCGAACACCTCGCCGGCGACCCGGCCGGCCGCCGACTGGCCGTCACCACCGGCCTCGGCAGGAACACCGAGCCGTGGTCGGACCTGCTCACGGTCGTGGACCTCACCACCGACGAGGCGGCCCGGGTCCGCACGCGCACCGGTGAACCCGGCGTGACCGTGACGGGTGGGCAGGAACCGCTGGTCGTGCTGCGTCACCGGGAACCGGGGGCGCTGGCCGTCCACCGCTTCGCGGACCTGCTGGCCGCGCCTCCCGGCTGTCCTCCGCAGCCGCCCGGCGCACTGCTCCCCCTGCCGGACGACGGGCACGGCGACGCCTACGACCCCGCTACGGGCCGGGTGTTCGCGGCCACCGGTGAGGGAGTGCACCGGGCCCACGCGGAAGGCGGCGGCCTGACCGCCGAGCCGGTGATCCCCTGGGAGCACCCCGCCCGCGGCTGGTACCTGCGGCTGGACACCCGCCGGCCCGCCCTGTGGAGCACCCTGCGGGGCGGCCCCACGGACCCGCTGCGCTGGCCGGAGTGGACCAACCACGCCTGGCGCCACGACCTGGCCACGGGCCGCACGTCCCTGTCCGCCCTCGGTCCCGGCCTGGTCTTCCGGCTCGCGTTCGCCCGGCACCACACCGCGTTCACCCGCATCCACCCGGACGGCGACGAACTGGTCCTCCTGGCCCTCGACGGGACCGTCCGCCGCGTGCCGCTTCCCGCCATGGACGGCGCCCCGGGCCGCGGCGCCACCCCGTGGGAGGGCGTGGAGCGGCGGGCGGTGGCCGCCTCACCCGGGGCCTCCTGGGTTGCCGTCACCCGGGGCGGCCACGGCGAGGTGCACATCGTCGACGCCGCCTCGGGCCGGGAGGTGACCCGCCTGCGGCTGAGCACCCCGTTGCACCACGGCGGGCACGCGGCACTGCGCACGCCCGCCGACGGCGCCGAAGGCGACCCCGTCGGCCGGTGACGCCTCCACGCGCGTGCCGTCGTGGCGCAGGCAGGCGTGCCGTGCCGCGGGTCCTGGGAGCCGGAAGCGTTCTGCGCCGGGGGCGCTCAGTCCCCCACCGCGCGCCTCACCCGCCGGGACGGGGCGAACGCGTACAGCTCCAGGATCGGTGGCACCTCGGCGATGCCGGGGCCCCCGCCCGTGACCCACGCGGCGATGTCGGCCGTCGCGTCGGGGTCGTTGACCAGGCCGAGCCAGACGGGACGGCCACCGGCCTCCCGGCCGGCCGAGGAGGGCTGCACCACGACGACGTTCGCGTGCTCGCAGGCGTCCAGGCAGTTCACCACCCGTACCTGCGCGACCGGACCCAGCGCGGTCTTCAGGGTGGCGAGCTGCGCGGCGTGGTCGACGCCGGGGATCTTGGGCGTACCACAGCAGCATCCCCGGCAGACGGTGACCGTGCACCCGGGTGCGGCGGGTACCGCGGCCCTGGCGGGCGTCTTGCGGCGGCTCACGCGGCGGCCCGCTTCCAGGCCGACTCGCGCAGCAGGCGCAGCCCGTTGAGCGCGACGAGGACGGTGGAGCCTTCGTGGCCGGCGACGCCCAGCGGCAGCGGCAGGTGGCCCACGAGGTCCCAGACGACCAGACCGGTGATGAAGATCCCGGCGATGACCAGGTTCTGCACGACGAGCCTGCGGGCCCTGCGCGAGAGGGCGATCACGGCGGGCACGGTGGCGAGTTCGTCGCGGACGATCACCGCGTCGGCGGTCTCCAGGGCGAGGTCGGAGCCCGCCCGGCCCATCGCGATGCCGGTGTGCGCCGCCGCGAGCGCCGGAGCGTCGTTGACTCCGTCGCCGACGACCAGGACCTTGCGTCCGGCGCCCTCCAACTCCCGGACGACCTCCACCTTGTGCTGCGGGAGCAGTCCGGCCCTGAGGTCTTCGATGCCCACCTCGGCGGCGAGGCGCGCGGCCGCCCGGGGGTTGTCGCCGGTCAGCAGCACGGGCGCGTGCCCGGTGAGGGAGGTGAGCGCGGCGACGGTGCCGGCGGCGTCGGGGCGCAGCCGGTCCGCGACGCCGAGCACCCCTACGGGCGTGCCGTCCACGGTGACCAGCACGGCGGTCCGCCCGCCCTCCTCCAGCTCCGCCGCCAGGACGGAAGCCACCCTGGCGGCGTCGGTGTCGGGCACGCCCTCCAGCAGCCGGGCCGGCGCGCCGACCGCGACCACGCGCCCCTCGACGGTCGCGGTCACGCCGACACCGGGTGTGGAGTCGAAGTCCTCCGCCACCGCCGGGCCGGGTCCGCGCTCGCGGGCCGCGTCCACCACGGCCCGCGCCAGCGGGTGCTCGCTCGGGTGCTCCACCGCGGCTGCCAGCGCCAGCAGTGCGTTCTCGTCGAGGCCGGACCCGGTCAGCGGCCGGACGGCGGTGACGCGCGGAGTGCCCTCGGTGAGGGTTCCGGTCTTGTCGAGCGCCACCGCGTCGACCTGGCCGAGCCGCTCCATGACCACGGCCGACTTCACCAGCACCCCGTGGCGTCCGGCGTTGGCGATGGCCGACAGCAGGGGCGGCATGGTCGCCAGGACCACCGCGCAGGGCGAGGCGACGATCATGAAGGTCATGGCCCGCAGCAGCGAGTCGCCGAGGTCCGCGCCGAAGGCCAAGGGCACCAGGAAGACCGCGAGGGTCGCCACCACCATGCCCACCGAGTAACGCTGTTCGACCTTCTCGATGAACAGCTGGGTGGGCGCCTTGGTCCCGGACGCCTCCTCCACCATGCGCACGATCCGGGCGATCACCGTGTCGGAGGGGTCGCGCTCGACGCGCACGCGCAGGACGCCGGTGCCGTTGAGCGTGCCGGCGAAGACCTCGTCCCCCCGGGCCTTGCCGACGGGCAGGGGTTCGCCGGTGATGGTGGCCTGGTCGACGTCGCTCGCCCCGTCGAGGACGCGCCCGTCGGCTCCGACGCGTTCCCCGGGCCGGACGAGGATGGTGTCGCCGACCGTCAACTCCCCGGCGGCGACGGTCCTCTCGCCGCCGTCGGCGTCGACACGCGTCGCCGTCGCGGGCGCGAGGTCCAGCAGCCCCCGCACGGAGTCGGCGGTCCTCGCCGTGGCCAGCGCCTCCAGCGCCCCCGACGTGGCGAAGATGACGATCAGCAGGGCCCCGTCCATGACCTGGCCGATCGCCGCGGCGCCGAGGGCGGCGACGACCATCAGCAGATCGACGTCGAGGGTCTTCTCGCGCAGGGCCCGGAGACCTTCCCAGCCGGGTTCCCAGCCGCCGGTCGCATAGGTCAGGGCGTAGAGCGGGCCCCATGTCCACGCCGGGGCGTCGGCCAGTTGCAGCGGCAGCGCGAGCAGGAAGAAGGCGGTGGCCGCCGCGGCCCAACGCGCCTCGGGCAGGGCGAGTACACGGGTGCGCCGCCGGGGCGGACCGCCGTCGCGCTGACGGGCGGCCCGGTCCGCCGGGGCGGGAGCGAGGGTGGCGGTCATCGCAGTGGGGACCCTTCAGGAAGGCAGGACGGAACAGCGGCCCCTCCTCAGGGAGCGCCGCGCCTTCCACCATACAGGATCACATGAACACCTATTCATGCGTTCATGAGTTCTCCTCGCCGTCCTCATAGGATGGGGCCATGGGCCACGGAGCTGAGACCAGGACCACCGCCACCGCACGCGAGCGCCTCGAAGCCGTGGGCGCCGCCGACGTGGCCGCCGCCCTCCAGGCCTTGGCGACCCCGTCCCGGCTACGGATCCTGGCCCGCCTCCAGGAAGGCCCGTGCGCCGCGACGGAGCTCGCGGACGCCGTCGGCATGGAGCAGTCCGCCTGCTCCCACCAACTGCGGCTGCTGCGCAATCTCGACCTGGTCACCGCCGAGCGCCGGGGCCGCTCGGTCATCTACGCCCTCTACGACAACCATGTCGCCGAACTCCTCGAGCAGGCCCTGCACCACGTGGAACACCTGCGCCTGGGCCTGCGGGACGCACCGGCCGAGCCCTGAGGCCGACGCCCGCGCCCACGGCCCCTGCGCCCACGGCCCCTGCGCCGGCGACTCCTGCGCCCGGCACGGCGGCGCGGGCAGGACCCCTCCTCACCTGCTGGAGCAGGGCAGCAGGGCCATCTCCCGCGCGTTCTTGACCGCCGCGGCGATCTGCCGCTGCTGCTGGGCGGTGACCCGGGTGACGCGGCGGCTGCGGATCTTGCCGCGGTCGGAGATGAACTTCCGCAGCAGGTCGGTGTCCTTGTAGTCGACGTAGGTGATCCCTGCCGCGTCGAGGGGGTTGGGGCGGGCCTTGAGCGGCTTGCGGGGGTCGTGGCGTCGTGCCATCGGGGTTCGTTCCTCTCGTAGGTGGGTGTCGTGGTGGGTCAGGCGGCGTCGAGGAGGGCGTCGAAGGCGCGGGGCAGGTGCTTCCACGCCTCGCGGCCGGCCGCGTACTCGGCGTCGGTGAGCAGACAGGACTCCAGGAGCCGCTCGAGGTTGTCCCGGTCGAGACCGGGTGAGGTGAAGACCAGGTGCTGGCAGCGGTCGCCGTGCTCGTCGTGCCAGTCCAGGGCGGCGGCCGCCCGGCGCGCGGGCGGCACCATCTCCCAGGCGGCGTCCGGCAGCGCGGCGAGCCACGGGCCGGTGCTCTCCACGCACAGGGCCCCGCCCGCGCAGTCCCAGGCGAGCAGGGTGTCGGGGCGGTCGGCGAGCCAGAACCGGCCCCGGCTGCGGGCGGCGGCGCAGCACAGGTCCTCGAGCGCCTCGTAGAGGCGTTCGGGGTGGAAGGGCCGGTCGCGGTGCCAGACGAAGGTGGCCACCCCGGCCTCGTCGGCTTCCTGCGGGAGGAGGGCGCAGGCGGGATGCTGGGCGGCCGCCGCGGCGTCCACGTCGAAGCCCGCGAAGGCCAGTCGGGCGAGTTCGCCGGATCCGGCCGGGGCCCGGCGGGCGGTGGGGTGGAGCTGGGCGAGCAGGGCGCGGTCCTCGTCGTCGGCCTCGTCGCTGTCGACGACGGCGAGGACCGGGGCGTACTCCAGCTGCCGGGCCCAGGTGTCGCCGACCGTGCGCCGGTCGGTCGCGGCGGCGGCGAGGCCCGCCTCGGCGAGGTCGTCGCCGTTGCCGAGGCAGGGCAGGACGAGCGCGGGGTCGACCGCCGTGATCACGTTGGTGAGTTCCAGGGCGCCGGCGCCGTGCGCGGCGATCACCTCCGCCATGGCCTTCGGCTCGACCGAGTCCCACAGCTCGACGACGGCGAGCCGGGTCGAACCACCGTCCGCGAGCCGCTCCAGCTCGGGGACCAGATCCTCGCGCAGCGCGCAGCAGGCGCAGTCGTTGACCAGCCGGGTGTCACCTCGGGACAGCTCGCCCGAGGCGTCGCGCACCACGCGCAGCACGGTGCCGTCGGCCGCCGTGGACAGGTCGTGGTGGAGCGCCACGCTGCCGGGCACGGCGCGCAGCAGACCGTCCACGGCCTCCTTGCGCGCGGCGGAGTGCAGCCCGCCGACGATCACGACGGGCAGCGGGGCCTGCCCTGCCATCACTTCTCCCCGATCCGGCCGTACCGGCGCTCGAACCGCTCGACGCGTCCGGCGGTGTCCAGGACGCGCGCCGTGCCCGTGTAGAAGGGGTGGCTCACGTTCGAGATCTCGACGTCGACGACCGGGTAGGTGTTGCCGTCCTCCCACTCGACGGTCTTGTCACTGGTCATGGTGGAGCGGGTCAGGAAGGCGTGGTTCGCCGCCCGGTCGCGGAAGACGACGGGGCCGTAGGCGGGGTGGATTGCGGGCTTCATGGGATGTCCTTCGTGGTCTGACGGGTCTGACGGGGCGGGCGGTGGCGGGGCCGGGTCAGCGTTCTTCGCGGAAGTCGACGTGCTTGCGGGCGATCGGGTCGTACTTGCGCAGCACCATCCGGTCCGGGTCGTTCCGGCGGTTCTTGCGGGTGACGTAGGTGAAGCCGGTGCCGGCGGTGGAGCGGAGCTTGATGACGGGGCGGAGTTCGTTGCGTGCCATGACCGGTACTATATGGGAACGGTTTTCATTTTCGAAACCAGCTCCACCACCGCATCCCCGACCACGAAGAGGCAGGTATCCCCTTGTCCGCCCACTGCCAACTGACCGGCGCCAAGCCGGGCTTCGGCAACAAGATCTCCCACTCGCACCGGCGCACCTCGCGCCGCTTCGACCCGAACATCCAGCACAAGCGCTACTGGCTCGCGAGCGAGGGCCGGTACGTCCGGCTGACCCTGAGCGCCAAGGCGATCAAGACCGTCGACACCATCGGCGTCGAGGCCGCGGTGGCGCGCATCCGCGCCCGGGGAGGGAAGGTCTGATGGCGAAGAAGAGCAAGATCGCGCAGAACGAGAAGCGCAGGGCGACCGTCGAGCGGTACGCGGCCCGGCGCGCGGAGCTCAAGGAGACCATCCGCCGCCCCGGCACCTCGGACGCCGAACGCACCGCCGCCTGGGCGGAGTTGCGCCGTCAGCCGCGCGACGCGAGCGCCACCCGGGTCCGCAACCGTGACAGCGTGGACGGCCGGCCCCGTGGCCACCTGCGCAAGTTCGGCCTCTCCCGCGTCCGGATGCGCGAGCAGGCGCACGCCGGGTTCCTTCCGGGGGTCACCAAGTCGTCCTGGTGACCGCCGAGTCACCTCGGGAGGCGCCCGGTCGCGACTCGGCGGAGCCGCGGCCGGGCGCCTCCCGCCGGTCCACCAACGGCTCTTTGTTAATGATTCCCATTTTCATGTAGCGTCCGGGTCGTACCACAGCACCCCCATCGAGGAGGTCAGCCCCCATGGCTGTTCCCAAGCGGAAGATGTCCCGCTCCAACACCCGCCATCGCCGCGCGCAGTGGAAGGCGGTCACGCCGCAGCTCGCCCCCGTCACCGTGGACGGCGTCCCTCACCTGGTCCCGCAGCGCCTGGCCAAGGCGTACGAGCGCGGCCTGCTGCGTCCCGACGACTGACCAACGGGTGCGTCTGCTGCACCCTCCGCGAAGATCTCCTGGTGGAGGTGGACCGGCCGGCCCTCGAGGCCCGGTTCGACTACCTGCTCATCGAATAAGACTCCGGGCCGGACGGTGGTCGCAGCCACGGCACCGTCCGGCCCGGTCCGCCCTCGGTCCCCGGCCGTCACCCCTCGCCCCTCGGCGCGCCGGGGCGGGCGTCCGGCCGCTGCCCCGGCACCGGTGGGCCGGTCGGTCAGTGGTCGTCCCAGTGGCCGTCGTGCTCCGCGTGGCGGTGGCCGTCGTGGATGTAGTCCATGTGGTCACGGTGCGGGACTGCCACATGACCGCAGCCGGGCCGGTGCTGGTGGTCATGATTCTGATGGGTGGCGTGTGCACCGGCCTCGCATTCGTCGGCGTGACCCTCGTGCACCCGGTGGAGATGGCCGTCGTGGGCGTAGTCGACGTGGTCGTCGTGCGGCACGGCCACGTGCCCGCAGCCGGGGCCGTGGGAGTGCTGGTGGTCCGTGTGGGGTGCGTGGGTGGCGGTCGCCATGATGCTCTCCTCTCTCCCCCGCCACCTCCAGTGTCGGCCGGGCCGCTTCCGGGCCGCCACCCGGAGGCGGGCGGAGGCGGGCGGACACTGCTCCGAGGTCACGCCCTGCGGGCGACCAGGACTCCGCTGTCCCCGTACTGCCAGACCAGGCCGGCTTCGGAGAACCCGGCCTTCCGCAGGAGTTCCACGTGGCGGGACACGCCGAGGCCGTCGCCCGTGCCGTCGGCCCCTTCGAGCGCCGCGTACCGGGACTCCCGCCGTTCGAGCAGGTCGACGAACTCCTGTTCCCGGGCGGCGGCCGCCCACCAGGACTCCCAGTCCTCACGGCCGTCGCTCCGGGACCGCTGCGCGAAGCGGTGGCCGAGGTGCGCGGTCAGTCGTGCGCGCCACGGGTCCTCGGCGGGGAAGTGGTCCCCGTTGACCACGGCTCCGTCCGCGCCGAGCCGGCGGGCGAGCTCGCCGTAGACCGTCGCGAGGACCGGTTCGGGCAGGTAGTGGAGGGCGGTGGTGGAGACCGCGGCGTCCACCGGGCGCTCCAGCCCGAGCGCGTCGGCCCAGCCCGCCGCGCCCATCACGGCATCGACGTAACGGGCCGCGTCGGGCCGGTGCGTCCGGCCCAGCTCGAGCAGGAACGGGTCCATGTCCACGGCGACGATCTCGGCGTGCGGAAGGCGTTCGGCGAGCCTGGCGGACAGGGATCCCGGTCCGCAGCCCAGATCGAGCAGCAGCGGCCTCTCCCGTTCGCCGACCAGGTGCTCGACCACGTCGGCGATCACCGTGAACCGCGTCTCGCGGTCGAGCGCGTAGTGCTCCTGCTGCAGCTCCCAGCGCTCCACCCACCGCTGCGCTGTCGACATGCTCACGCCCATGGAACCGGACAACCTTTCCGCCGCGCCGCGTACGGACCCGTCGGCGACTGCGGGCCAATCTACTACTGGAAACGGTTCCCATTTCGCAGGAGGTGATGTGTCAGGCGAGTTCCACAAGAACGGTCAGCAGGCGATCGATTTCCTCGACCGTGTTGTACACATGCACGCTGACCCGGACCGATCCTTGCTCCTCGGGTTGCCCGGCCTGGCAGAGGGCGTCGGCGCGCACCATGAATCCGTGGCTGTCCAGGATGAACCCGAGGTCGTCGGAGGGGATGTCGCGGTGGCGGAAGGTCACGATGCCGTGGCGTCGCTGCACGGCCGGCCCGGCGGCCAGACTGGCCTGGCAGCCGAGGATCTCGTAGGACGGGCAGTGCCGCAGCTCGTCCGTCAGGCGGGCGGCGAGGGCGGTGGTCCACCGGTCGATCCGGTCGGTGCCGGCGGCGTCGAGCCAGCACAGTGCGGCCTCGAGGGAGGCGATCCCGGCCGTGTTGGGGGTGCCCTGCCAGCCGCCGGGGCGGAAGGCCGGTCCCCGGGTGTCGCGTGACCAGACGGCTCCGGTGCCGGGCAGCGCCAGCGCCTTGTGGCCGGAGAACACGACGAAGTCGACGTCCAGTCGCTCCACGGAGACCGGCAGGTGCCCGACGCTCTGCGCGGCGTCCAGGCAGATCGGCACGTCGGGGCCGACGGCCTCCCGGATCCGGTGCACGTTCATGTCACCGCCGTGGACGTGGTGGACGTGGGTGGCGGCGACGAAACGGGTCCGCGGCCCGACCAGGCCGGGGAACGCGCGGTGGTCGTAGTCGCCGGACCCCGCCTGGTACGGCAGCTCCCGCACCCGCACGTGCACGCCCCGGTCGGCGAGCAGCCGCTGGACCTCCAGCCACGGATCGTGGTTCGCCCGGTGGTCGGCGCCCGGGACGAGGATCTCGTCGCCGTCGGCGAGCCGGTCCGCCAGCCAGTCGCGGGCGACGGTCCTGAGCCCTTCGCTGGTGCCGCCGGTGAACCGGACGCCCGAGCGGGGGCGGCCGGAGCCCGCCTCCGGGTCGCCCAGGAAGGACCGGACCCGGTCCTTCGCGCGCTCCACCAGCTCGGTCGTGCGGTTCGCCCAGAGGTAGGAACCGCGGGCGGCGTTGGCGTTGGAGGTGGTCAGGTAGGCGTGGACGGCGTCGAGGACGGCCTGCGGCTTCTGGGCGGTGGCGGCGCTGTCCAGGTAGGCGAGGTCCGGGTTGCCGGTGATGATGGGGAACTGCTCGCGCAGCTCGCGCTGCCAGGGCTCGAGGTCCTTCAGCTCGCGTTCCGGGTCGTAGGGCGGGTGCGTCGTGGTCCGGTGCGTCATGGTTCAGTCCCGGACCAGGGGCGCGCCGGAGTCCCGCCAGGCGACGATGCCGCCGGCCAGGCTGTGCACGTCGGGGTGGCCCATGCGGGTCAGCAGGGCGGCGTAGCGGGCCGACCGTTCGCCGACCGGACAGGCCAGCAGGACGGGGCGGCTGCGCGCGAACGGGAGGCCGCCGCGGACGAGTTCGGCGAAGAGCTCGTCGGGGATGTTGAGGGATCCCTCGATGTGCAGGGCCGCGTACGCGTGGGGCCCGCGCAGGTCGACCACCAGGGGCGGCGGGGTGCTCGTGGAGAGCCGCCGGCGGGCCTCCCCGGCCGTCATCTCCTTCGCGAGGCGGGCGGCCTCCTCGCCGGTGAGGCTCTCCACCGAGTTCTTCCTCGGGGGCCGCCCGAGGAGTTCGGGGCGGCGCTGCCGGACGTAGCTCAGATAGCTCTCGGCCCGGTCGCAGACGATGAACACCGCGGTACGCCGCTCCGTCAGCTCCGCGTCGAGCGCCCGCAGGTGGCGGACGGCACCGTGGTAGGCGGCACCGCCGGTCGGACCGGAGAGCAGGCCGCAGCGGCGGATCAGGGTGAGCATCCCGTCGATGGCCTCGTCGGAGGTCACGGGTTCGATGGTGTCGTAGGTCGCCGGGTCGAAGAGACCGACCTGGTGCACCTCGTCGAGGGTGCGGATGCCCGGGATGAAGTCCGACTTGTCGGCGACGAGGCCCACCACCCGCACCGCCGGGTCGTGCTCGCGCAGCGCCCGGGCCACCCCGGTCGACGAGCCGGCGGTGCCCACGCAGGCGACGAACCAGTCGGGCACCCGGCCGTCGAGGTCCTTCACGATCTCCGGCCCCGTGCCCACGGCGTGGGCCTCGGTGTTGCGCGGGTTGAAGTACTGGTCGGTGTGCAGGTAGGCCCCGCCCTCCTCCGCCAGCGCCTGGTGGAAGCGGGTCAGGGGATCCTCGGTGTCGGTCGGGTCCAGGCATTCGCTGCGTCCCGGCAGTTCCTCGATCTCGGCCCCCAGCAACAGCAGGAGTTCCTTGATCTCGGGGACCCTCATCCGGTTGGTGACGCTCTTGAACGGCAGGCCGTGCATGCCGGCGAGCAGCGCCAGCGCCTTCGCGGTGTTGCCGCTGGACAGCTCCACCACGGTCGCCTCGCGTCCGGCCGCCGCGGCCAGGCCGTCACGGGCCATGTTCCAGGCGGCCCGGTCCTTGACCGACCCGAACGGGTTGAGCATCTCCAGCTTGGCGTACAGGTCGATGTGGCGCAGGCCGTGGACGGCCGGGTCGATGCGCACCAGCGGCGTGTTGCCGATGGCCTCGACGATGCTGTCGTACCTCATGACACTCCCCTCCCGACGGACCGACCGGCTGTTCCTGCTCCTGCTCCCGCTTCTGCTTCCGCGCGCGGCCGCCCGAAGCCCCGCCTCAGGCCCGCCCACGGCCGCACGGTCGCAGCCCTCCTCACGCGAACCGACGTGAACCGAAGCGAAGCGAAGCGATGCGAAGCGATGCGAACCGGACCGGCCCGGAACTGAACCAGATCGAGAAACATCTGTTCGCGATGCATCCCTTTCCACCCGTTCCCGGACCTAAGCCCTGGATCCGCGGGCACACCGGCGCGGTCACGGCGCCGACGCGGAGGCGGACGGTCCGCCCGGAGATCCCTCACCGGGTGGCAGGCTGACGCGTGTGACATCGCATCGGACGGCACCCGCTCCCGTCATCACACAGCTCAGCCGCCCCCAGGACGCCACCGCCGCCGTCCGGCGGGAACTCACCGCCTGCTGGACGGCGGTGGTCAACGCCGGCGGGGCCGTCGTCCCCCTGGACTGCCCGCTCCCGCCGGTGGCCGAGGCGTCGCTCCGGCCGGCGGTCGAAAGGATCGCGGACGGGCTCTCCCCGGAGCGCAGCAGACTCGTCCGGGCGACGGTGGACGGCGCGCTCGCGGGCTGGCTGCTGCTGCGCCGCGAACGGCACCCCCTGGTGTCGCACTGCGGTGTGGTGAACCACGTGCAGACGCACGTGGACTTCCGCGGCACGGGGGTGGGGGCCGCGCTGATGAGGCACGTCCGGGGCGTCGCGCGCGACCACATGGGGCTGGAGCGGCTGCAACTCGCCGTGCGCTCGGGTCTGGGACTGGAGGTCTTCTACCGCAAGGCGGGCTGGACGGAGGTCGGCAGGTGGCCGGGCGCGCTACGGGTGGCGCCCGGCGACGACCGGGACGAGATCCTGATGAGCCTGGCGCTCTGAGGCCCCCCGCTGAGGTCCCCGCTCGCCGGGCCGGGCCCGTGCGGCCCCTCCCCCTCCCGCCGGTCTCCTCAGGTGCCGGAGGGGGCGGGCAGCGGCCCGGCGTCCGGAGCGGGCCGGACACCGGGAGGTGCGGGTGGGGCTGTTCCCTCCTCGTCGGGGCCGGCCGGCCAGTAGTCCTCGTCCGGGCACCAGTGCCAGGAGCCGCCCCGCCGCTCGACCGCGACCGTCCGCGCGAGGGGATGCCGCTGCGCGTGATGGGCCCGGAAGTCCATGGCGTATCCGGCGGTGTTGACGAAGGCCAGCAGATCCCCCGCCCGGGGCAGCCGGGGCAGGAAGACCAGGCGGCGGGTGAGGAGGTCGCCTTCCAGGCAGAGATTGCCCGTGAGGTACACGCCGACCGGTTCCCCGTCGCCCGCCGCCGCTTCGCCGCGTGGCAGCAGGACGGGATCGACCAGCACTCCGTGCTCCTCCAGGCTCATGTCGCCGGCGTTCATCGCGAGGTGCACCAGATGGTGACCGGAGTCCGGGTCCGCGGGGCGCACGTCCAGCACCCGGGCCAGCGACAGTCCGCACTGGTCGACCAGGGCGCGCCCGGGTTCGATGTGCAGGTCGTGGAGGTGCTCCAGCAGCAGGGTGGCGGGCGGGCGTCCCAGCGCGGGTGCGGGACGGGAGAGCAGTTCGTCGAGGTAGCCGGGGCCGGCGGTGGGGCGGTGGGCGGGGTAGAGCGCGGCGGCACCGCGCACCGTGCCGCCCTCGTTGCGCAGCCCGTAGCCGTGACCGCGCCAGGTCAGGGGCGGGCGGACTCCGAGCACCGCCTCGCTCAGCGCCGTCGTCCAGCGCTCCCACTCCGCCGCCTCGGCGACATAACCGACGCCGAACCCGCCCCCGATGTCGACGGCGCGCGGCGTCAGCCCCCGGGTGCGGCACTCGTCGAGGAAGAGCACGCACTGCTCCAGTGCCCGTGCCTTCTCCTCCACGGCGGTGGTGTCGAGGTGGTAGGCGGCGCCGACGAACTCCACGGCGTCCGCGTCGCGTTCGAGGTCCGCCATCAGTGCGTGCGCGTCCCGGACCGGCGTGCCGAAGCGGCTGCGCCGGGAGAGCAGCCGGGCGCCCGCGCCACCGTGGGCGGCGTCCGACTCGAAGCCGGACAGGCGCACCAGTACCGCGACCCGGCCGAGGCCGTGCCGGCGTACCAGGCGGGACAGCCGTTCCAGCTCCCCGCGGGAGTCCAGGTTCACCGTCGCTCCCACCCGCGCCGCCAGCCAGAGGAACGCGGTGTCCTTGGGGCCGGTCGCCATGATGCGGTCACCGGTGAAGCCGCTCGCGAGGGCGTGCCGGAGCTCCTCCAGGGAGGCGACGTCGATGCCCACGGCGGCCGGGTCCTCGGCCGCGAGTCTCCGGACCAGGGCGCTGGACCGGTTCGCCTTGTGGGCGAAGTGGACGCGGCCGGTGAGGTGGTGGCGGCGGTAGACGGCGCGGAAGCGGGCGGCGTTCTCCGCCACGGTCTCGGGCAGCAGCACGTTGAGCGGGGACCCGAGCGCGTCGACGAGGGAGCACAGGAACTGCCGGTCCGCCAGGAGCGCGCCGATCGGCGGGTCCACCGTGGGTCTCAGGTACAAGGGCTCATCCACGTCGGACCCCTCCCCGGGTAGCCGGCCGTCGTCACGACGATCGTTCGGGGGTAGTCGTTTCCACGTGCGCGCGCCCCTAAGCCTCCCTGCCCGGGTGGCATGGGGGCGCCTTGCCGTGCGAACGGCGCGGACCCGATTGTCACCGGGTCCGGTGAACACGGACCGCAGGGCCCCGCGGTCGCGCAGGGACCGTTCGACGGACACAGGGCATCAGGCGTTCACACGGGGAGTGCGCCGGACGGGGCAGTGTGCGCGCCCCCCTCACGGGCCATGGCCGCCGTAGGTCCGACGGCACCACACTGCCGTCACCGACGAGGCCGTCGGCCTTCACCCTCGTGTCCCCCAGCGAATCGTGTCCAGGACGGGCACGGAGGACGCATCACTGGGCGGCGCCTTCGAGAAAGGACACCATCGTGCCCCGCTTGACCCGCACCGTCACCACCGCGGTGGCGGCCCTCGCCGCCACCATGCTCCTGTCCGGCCAGGCCATGGCGACCACGACCACGGCCAACGCTTCCGGCACCTTCTACTACACCGACCTCCTCGGCGGGAACCAGCAGGTCGTCGATCCCGAGCTGGACAGCTGCAAGCTGGTCTCCACCCTCGGCACCAGCGTGAGCAACCAGACCGACGCCACCGTCGTGCTGTACACGGACACCAGCTGCGCCCTCCTGGCCAACCCGGTGTCGCCCGGCAGCAGCATCACCTTCCTGTTCAAGTCCTACCGGTTCATCGACGGCTAGAAGCTGATGTGACGCTCCGGTGCCGAACGAGGCCGCTGACGGCGCCGAAGGCGACAGGACCCCTCCTCCGGCGTCCTTCGCCGGCCACACCCCACGGAGGAGGGGCGCCACCCGCAAGTCGGCGGGTGGCGCCCCCCTCCTCGCGCTGCGGCCCTCCTCGCGCGGACCGGACGTACAGGCGTGTGGACCTGCGCGACCCGGGCACGAAGCTGCGGCCAGGCGGATCGGGTGAGCGTCGCCGACCGGCACCGCGGAGCCTTCGCCGTTGCCGGACCCGCTGCGCGGACGCGCGCGGGGCGGACCAACGGCGCTCACACGGCAGTCCCCGGTCCGACGGACTCGCGCACGTCAGGCCATCCGCCCCGCGCGAAGTGACCGTGGTGCGGCTCCGCCGGACTGCACGGCGGAGAAGTTCTGGAACAGCAACTCGGTGTTGTCCCCGCGCACGCCCACCGCGCCCGGTCCGGCCAGCCGCCCCGGTGTGGTGTCTTCGGCCTGCAGGATCAGTCGGCCCGCCACCCACAGGCGTAGCACGACCGAACGGCTTGCGGTGGTCACCGCCTGTGCCGCGACGTGGCGGTAGGTCTCGTAGCCGAAGAGCGAGGTGGCCTGGGTGAGTGTGGTGTAGACGCCTTCGCCGGAACCTGTGCGCGGGGCCTTGCGTTTGATGGCCACGGCACCGTCGCGACGGCTGAAGCTGAAGGCGTACAGCTCCTGCGGGCTCCGGTAGCGGAGCAACAGGTGGCCTCCGTCCCAGGCCGTGGCGGGCGTGCGTGCGGTGCTGCCCGGGGGGTGAAGGTGGAACCGGCCGCCGACCGTGACGTCGCCGAAGTTTGTGCGCCGGGTGACGACGCGCAGCACCGCCGACCCCGTACGCAGCCGTGAGGCCGGGTCGGGGGACAGGCCGTCGGGGACGCCGCTCCAGCCGCTTCCCCCCTGTCCGAAGAGGGAACCACTGGTGACCGTCCAGTGCGGGTCGACCCGGGCGTCGGGGGCGTCGGGGTGGCGGAAGGCGTATTCGTTGGTGACCAGACCGCTCCGGGGAAACGACGGTTGGAAGGGAGGCCCGGCGGACGCCCCGGACGGGGTGGGGGCCGGGGGTTCGGGCAGCGCCGCCTTGCCGTCCGGTCCGGGGACGGGAGCCTCTCGTTCCGGCCGTGCCGGGTGTGCCAGGACGCCGGCACCGGCTGCGACGGCCAGCGCGGCTCCCAGGACGACGCGCCGGGAGGGCCTGCTTCGACGGCCGGTCGACGTCACCGGGCGGCCCCTGACGCGGTCGTGCGGGGCCGCCCCTGCGGAGAGGCGACGGTCATCGAGGTGAAGCGCGGGTACGGGGTTGCCGCGTCACCGTTGCGGGTGCTGATGGCGATGCCTCCCGTGGCGTCTCCCCCGGTCACCGCGCGGGTCGTCGGCCGTTCGATGCGGACGGATCCGTCGACGGTCACGACCGTCCGCTTCTCCTCGACGGTGACCTTCAACCGGTGCCGCGGAGCGCTGACCAGTTCACGGCGGGCGACCTCCCGGCGTCCGGCCCCGGTGCCGGTCAAGACGCGCACGTAGCTGTCGCTGAGGGTGATGGTGACCGGTTCGCGGCTGTGGTGACGCACGACGAGGCCGACGTTGTTGCCGTGGGCGGCGAGCCGTCCGATCGTGGTGGTCACGGTGTACCCGCTCCAGTCGGCGGAACCCATGGGCAGGTAGGCGGCGGAGGCGTAACCGGTGCGGCCGGGGTAGGGGCCCTGGCCGGTGAGAGCTCCCAGCCCGGTGTGCCCGGTCCCGTCGGTGCGCTCCCACCGGGCCGGCTCCCGCAGCGGATTCCGGCAGGTGGCGGGGTCCTGGGCGGTGAAGCGCGCGAGTCCGTCGAGCAGGTCGGCCGCGGTGGTCCCGCGGTTGACCTCCAGTCGCTGCACCTGCCCGGCGGCCGCGGCCCGCGCTCCGGCGGGCAACGGCCGGTCGGCGCGGTTGGTGAGCCGGGCGTCGAAACGGGCGCGCAGCATCTCCGTGAGGAGGACCTCGGTCGAGTGGGCGCCCTCCTCCGCCGTTGCCCCGTCCGCCCCCGAGTGCGCCGGGGTGTCGGAGAACGGGAAGGCGAACAGTCGGGGGCGCGGCAGGTCGTGCTCCGCGAAGGCGCGGAGCGAGACGTCCAGGTCCTCGCCGACCCTCTCCCGGTACTCGGAGCGTGTTTCCGCGCGCTTCTTGTCCGGCAGCCACAGCCGGCTGCCGAGCGCCGGCTCCTGGCGGCCCGTCCGGTCCACGGCAGCACGATGGTGCAGGTCGTGGGTGTGGTTCTCGAAGTCCCAGCGGCCCGATGCCCGCATCCGCTCGATCTCCGCCCAGGAGAGGTAGTACGGGCGGTGGCGGCCGACCTGGCCGGTGATCAGGAAGGCTGCGGCCCGCATGCGGTACTTCGCCAGGATGCGGTCGGCGTGGACCCAGAGTCCGTGCGTGCCGTCGTCGAAGGTGATGAACACCGTCCGGGGGGCGGAGGCACGGCCGGTGCGGAGGTAGGCCAGGAAGTCCGAGCTGCTCAGGCTGCGGTACCCGGCACGCGCGAGGGCGGCGATCTGGTCCTCGAAGGCCTGCGGGGTGACCGTGTACCGGCTGCGGCCGCTGTGTCCGACGTCGTGGTAGGCCAGCACCACGGGGGCGCCGGGTGTCGTGGGGCGGTCGGAGGAGCCGGCACCCGCGTGCGGTGTCCGCGGTGCCTCGGACGTGCCGGGCGGATCCTCCTGCGCGGTGACGGCCCGGCGGTGTGTGTCGTAGGTCCACGCCAGGTGGAACGGCAGGGCGAGAAGCACGCACGCGAGCGCGCCGGAGAGGAGGCGGACGCCCCGGGCCCCGCCCCGCCGGGCGCCGGGTGCCTGTCCGGCGGGCGGTGGCGAAGGTGTCCACGGTGACGTGTTCACGGAAGGTTCCCCCGGGAGAGTACGAGGAGGTACACGACGCCGGCGCCGAGCAGGAGCACGGTGCCGGTGAGGGCGTCCCACGCGCGCCGCAGTTTCTTGCTCATGCCGCGCCCCTCGACCAGACGCCCCTGCGGACGGTGAGCAGTGCGTACGGCAACAGCCACGCCAGGACGACGGCGGAGAACAGGCTCATGAGCGGGCGGTAGCGCCAGCGGCGGTCACCGGGGTGATCGATGCGGTACGCGAAGGCCCAGGCGAAGCCCTTGAGAAGCACTCCGAGGAGATACAGACCCGTGAGCAGGAAGGCACCGTGCAGCGGTGCCCGGATCAGGTGTACGAAGGCCAGGACGGGAGCTGCCAGGACCCAGAGCACGTGCCCGTAGAAGAGGGTGGCGGGACCGGCACCCCGGCGCCACATGAATCCGCCGGTGAAGACCAGGTTGCGGATGAAGCTCTTCTTCCAGCGCACCTGTTGACGCAGCAGGGGGCGCAGCCGGGCGGGTACGTCGGTCCAGACCTCGGCGGAGCGCACGTACCCGACCTGCCAGGGACGTTCGGGGAAGTCCTCTGCGGCGACGAAGGGCGAGTCGGCGTAACGGGCCTTCAGCGCGCGGCCCTTCCAGGGCTGGCCGAGGACGTAGCCGGTCAGCTGCCGGTCCGTGGCGAACTTGAAGGGGGCGCCCAGGAAGTGGTCGTCGGCCCAGGCGGGGAGGTAGTTGTAGACGGCGTCGCGGCGGAAGACCGCCAGGGGTCCGGAAACGCACGTGACCGAGCCGAAGGACGCCTCCGCGGCCTTGATGACGCGGAACTGGCCCTCGTACCAGGTGTCCTGGACGCGGGTGAGGAGGCCGGCCGAGGCGTTGAGCGCCCGGCAGTGGCCGCTGACGGCGCCGAGCGAGGGGTTGCGCACGAGAGCCCGGACGCACCGCCTCAGCGCGTCGGGGGCGAGGACGCAGTCGGAGTCGGTGAAGGCGATGACATCGGTGTCCACCCCCGCACACGCGGTGACCAGCGCCTGCTTCTTGCCGAGGTTCTCGTCGAGGTGGATGACGGTGATGCCGAGCTCGTCGCGGAGTCGGCGCAGCACGTCCGCCGTGCCGTCGCAGGAGTGGTCGTCGATCACGGTGACGCGCACCCGTGGGCAGTCGGAGGCGACCATGGAGCGGACGCAGGCCTCGATGCCGTCCACCTCGTCCTTGACCGCCAGCAGGAAGGTCACGGACGGCTCAGCGGGCAGCGGGGGGAACTGCATGCCGACCGCGTGACGGCGACGGACGGTCAGCGGGCCGGTGGAGGGGTCCTCGTACCGGGTGTAGGCGATGTAGAGCACGGCGATCGAGCCGGCCAGGACGACGCACCCGTAGGCCAGCGGGAGGGTCGGCTCGGTGAGGCGCAGCGTGGCGCCAGCCAGGAGCAGGAGGAGCGGGGACAGGCACAGGAGGACGAGCAGGCGGCGCAGGCCGTGCCGGACCACCGGGTCGGCATGCCCGAGCCGCTCGGTCACCCGGCCCCTCGCGCGGGGAGCCGGCACGCCGGTCATGGCCCGGGAGGGGCGGCCGGAGCGGGAGCGGACGTCGGTGCTGTCGGCGACGTTCACCGGGGCAGCCCTTCCGCCGCGGACAGTCGGTGGCCGACGTCGACCACGGCCGTGTTCTCGTCCAGCCAGCTCAGGTCGGTGCCGCGGTGCAGGGTGTGGATCACCACGAGGTCCCACTCCTCGGCGGCGGGGTCGGTCACCGCCTCGACGAGGGTTCCGCCGAGGCGAGCCGTCGGCACCAGGGGGTCGGCGTACGCGACGCGGGCGCCCGCCGCGGCGAGCCGGCCGTAGATCTCCAGGGCGGGGCTCTCCCTCAGGTCGGCCACCTCCTCCTTGTACGCGATCCCCACGATCAGGATGCGCGCTCCCGCGACCGGGGTGCCCGCTCGGGCGAGCCGCTCGACGACCTGGCTCACCACGCTGCCGGGACGCCGTGCGATGGCTCGCATCGCCGTCTCGACCAGTGGGGATTCGGCCTGCGTGGTGCGCAGTTGCCACAGGAGGTAGTGCGGGTCGCACGGGATGCAGTGTCCGCCCACTCCGGGGCCCGGGTAGAAGGGCATGAAGCCGAAGGGCTTGGTGGCGGCGGCTTCGATGACGGGACGCGGATCGAGTCCCAACGCCTGGCAGCCGTCGGAGAGTTCGTTGGCGAGGGCGATGTTCACGGCCCGGAAGGTGTTCTCCCAGAGCTTGGTCATCTCGGCCGCCTCCGCCGAGGCGAGACGGTGTACGTACGGCGCCGTGGCGGACAGGAACGCTGCCGCGCGGTCGGCGCTGCGCGGGTCGGCGCCGCCGAAGACGCGAGGCGTCCGCTCCTGTCCGTGCGCCGGATTGCCGGGGTCGATCCGTTCCGGGGCGAACGCGACGAAGATGTCCGTGCCCACGGCCAGCCCACGTGCTTCGAGCGGCTCGACGAGCATGTCCCGGGTGGTGCCGACGTAGCTGGTGGACGTGAGCACGATCAGCTGGCCCTTCCGCGCGTGCCGCACCACCGCGGCGCACGCGGCCGACAGCATGCCTAGGTCGGGGACCTTGTGCCGGTCGACCGGCGTGGGCACGCAGAGGACGACGGTGTCCGCCGCCTCCACTGCCGCCGGGTCGTCCGTCAGATGGAAGTCCGGGGCCCGTACCGCTTCCGCCGTCTGCGCCAGGTGTTGCGGCTGGAGGTCCACCTGACAGGTGCGGATGTCTTCCAGCCTGGCGGTGCTGACGTCGATGCCGATGATGCCGGCTCCGGCCTCGCGGAGGGCGAGGGCGGTGGGCAGGCCCACGTAACCGAGCCCGACGACGGCGACCCTGCGGCCTCTGAGGCCGAACGGCGCGCCGGGCACCTCGGCGAGCCGAGGCCGGTCGCTGTACGACTGGGCCGGCACCACGGTGTGCGGCGAGCGCGTGTCCACGGGGCTTGTGGTGGGTTCGGCTCGATCAGGACGGACGGGCGCGGATTCCATGTTCGCTTCCCGGAGTAAGAGTGCCGCGAGACGACATCGCGTCGCCCCCGTCTTCCGGCTCGGCGATCATGCACGGTCGGTGCCGGCACACGGTGGCACGGCACGGGACACCACCCTCCAATGGCGTACGGCGGAGCGGGAACTCCCCTGTCCGGCCGATGGGTTCCCTGTCCTGCGTGGGCGGGGGGCGGTGCGATGATTCGGCAGTCCGGACATGAACCGCACAGCCGGACCGTGATCGGATGAAGTGAACTGCAGCACCCGGTCGCGGAGATTGCCGCCGGTGCAGGATGACAACGTGGCTCGTCCGCATCGTGGTCGGTGGCGCGGCGAAACGTCATGCACACCGGAGCGGACCTCCGCGACGTCCGTCCACCCGCAGCCGCTCACGTTGCCGGGGCGAACCACAGGGGGTTGGCGCCGCCGTCGGTGTAGTCGACGGTGATCTCGGAGCCAGGAAGGACAGCCCGCACGGCCACGATGTCGATCGTGTCGGCGTCGAAGTTCTTGCGGTACCGGGCGAGAGGTTCGGAGGAGTGGTTGTAAAGGCTGCCGTATCCGAGCGCGAGGGCCGCGGCTCCGTCCTGCCAGTAGAAGTAGTACTCGTACAGCGACGTCCGGTCGAGGAGGGCGCGCTGTGCTGCGGGGACGACCAGGACCGGGCAGGATTCCACCACTTCGCCCTGCGCGAAGGGGCGGGTCGCGTAGACCCCGCGACCGTGGGTGGCCGAAGGGCGGATCTCGAGAGCACTCATGACGCCCCGTCTCCTCACCGCTGTCGGACTTTCACGGCCGTGTACCAGCAATTGGGTTCCCCGAGCATGCCGAGGTCAGCGGAGTGAGCAATGCGGTCGCGGTGGTACGTCGACCACTCCGCCACGGGGCCGACGTTGCTCAGTTCCAGTCCGGCCTGCCTGAACTGCCGGGTCAGCAGTTCGTCAGGCACGATCAGCTTGCGGTAGGAGTGGCGTGGTACCACCGGGGTTCCGGTTCCGGTCTCCACGATTTCGCAAGTGATGGTCAGGACCGACATGGGCGATCCGCCGAGCGGCGAGACGGACCGCGTCCTCCGGTCGAGCACCTCGATGTCGCCGTCGGCCGTACGAAGGGTCTCCGGCCACTCGGTGGACCGAGAACCATGGCCGGGCAGGTAACGGTCGCCCACGTAGTCGAAGATCAGCACACCGTCCGGAGCCAGCGAGCGGGCCAGGGCCGCGAGCAACTCAGCGTGCCCGTGGGGGTCCGTGAGGTCGCCCAAGCTGTTGCCGCCCAGGAGGACGAGATCGGCGCCTCTGCCGGACAGCACCTCTCCTGCGTCACGGACGTCACCGTGGCAGACGGTGAGCCTGGAGGCGGCGGTCGGCGGCACGTTGCGCGAAAGCCCTGCGGAGAGGCTGCCCAACGACAGGTCGACGGCGAGCAGTTCGGTGCAGCCGCGTTCCAGCAGGGGTGCCACGTGGCGCAGCGTTCCGGCGCAGGGCAGATACACGGTCCGTGGCGCCGGGCGGTCGTAGATCCGCAGGACCGCTTCCACGTCGGCCCGGCTGAGGGACATGTCGAAGTGGATTTCGCCGGCGAGCCGCATCAGCGGTTCGTTGTCGTAGTGTTCCTCGACCAGTTGGCGCAGTTCCGGCTCCCGCCGTGGCGGGGCTCCGCGGAGCGGGTGGATGCGTAAGGGTTCGGACATCGGGACGCCTCCGTCCGGTGGCTTCGGCGGAGCACGGGAAGGGCGGTGCACCGGCCGAGAACCCGGCTGTTGAAGTCGATGACATTATCCGGCGAGGGTGGACGGGGGCACAACGCTCACCCGTTCAGTGCTCGCTGCGGGCGATGCCGTGACGGGTGCCGTCGAGCGTGACGCTTCCGGTGAAGTCCCGTCGAGGTGGTGAACGCCCCTCCTCGTCGCGGAGCAGTCCGCCGTGCGGGCGGTAACCGATGCGAAGGGGGAGGTGCCGGCGGTGGCGGAGCCCTGGGAGCCGTAGGTCCGGCAGTTCCCGTTCGGAAGGTCGTCGGGGTAGCCCTCCCCGCCCAGCGCCGAGAGGTACCGGCGCGCGCACGGCTCGGCTGTTTTTCCGGCCGTTCCCGTGACGGCCGTTTACATCCCCTCGAGGAGCGGTCATCGTACGGGCAGGGGAAGCAATGCGCCGTGCCGCGCTTCCTGGGAGGACAGCCATGCATCGTTTCCGACGCCTCGCCACTCCGCTCGCCTGCTGCCTCGCGTCCTTCGGCGCGCTCGTGACCTCCGGCGGACCGGCCCAGGCCGCGGACCCCCTGGCCATCGTGTGCACGACTTCCGCCACACAGCACTACGACCCCGGTCTGACGCTCGTCTCCAAGCCGACGCGCATCACGGCGAACGCCACGTACACCTGCAGGGGTGGCGGCAGCGTGGACACCGCGCAGCTCGGCTTCGAGTACACGGTGGACGCCGGCTGCCTGCCCACGTCGTCGCCGGTGACCACGGGGGTCAGCATCCTGGACTGGAACGAGGGGCCCGACTCCGAGATCACCTCGACCTTCGTGGTCACCCGTCCCGTGGGGCAGACGGTCGGCACCTCCGTGGGTACGGTGACCGCCGGTCAGTTCGACGGCTACATCTTCAACCTCGTCGGCACGTATCCCGCTCCCGATCTGCTGGCCTGTGCCACCCCGGAGGGGGTCACCTCGAGTCAGGGGCTGCTGGTCCTGACCCTGACGCAGCCCTTCCGAGGGTGAGCCCGCGGGTCTCATGAGGGCTGCTCGGCCAGGGGGGCGAACGGCGGGAAGTCGTAGGGGCGGGGCGGAGCTCCGGGTGTCAGGGTCCAGACCGGGTCCCAGCCGTCCGACCGGAGGACGCACAGGACGGCTTCGGCGACACGCGACGGCTGCTGCACCGGCACGCCCTTGTGCCGGAGTTCGGCTGCGAAGTCCTCGGTCATGGGTGTGGCGGTGAAGGAGGGACAGAGCACGCGCAGGCGTACGCCCCGGCGCCGGGCTTGCGGCGCGGCGGCCCGGACCAGCCCGATCGCGGCGGCCTTGGCGGCGGTGTAGTAGGGGAAACGCGGATAGCCGGTCAGGCCCGCCAGGGAGGACAACGCGAGGAAGGACCCCTTGCTCTCGGTCAGGGCAGGCAGAGCGGCGGTGAGGGTGTTCGCCAAGGTCGTGACGTTGTCGTCGAGGATCCGCCCGCACTCCCCGTCCATGGGAGCGCCGAGGTCACGGGTGCTTCCCCGGGTCCCGGCCGCGGCGACCACGACGTCGAGCCGGCCGAACCGCCGTGCGGCCTCGGCGAGTGCCGTGCGCGCCGTTTCCGGTGCTGTGAGGTCTCCGGCGTGCCAGGACGTGTGCAGGGTGCGGGCCTCCTCGGCGGCACGTTCCGGATCGCGGGCGCAGAGCATGACCCGAGCCCCCTCGTGGGTCAGCCTGCGGGCTATGGCCAGGCCCATACCCCCGGTGGCGCCCGTGACGAGCGCGGTCATCCGGTGCGCGGCTCCGTGCGGCGCTGTCATGGACGGCCTCCGTGCAGTCGGTGGGACTCGTGATGGCCGCGGTCCTGCAGCAGCAGCGCGACGTCGGTCGGCGCGTGCAGAACCTGTTCGCGGAGCCGTTTGAAGAGGGCGAAGGCTCCCGGCGGCAGTGCCGCGAGTTCGGCACCGGTGGCCGCCGCGGCGGCGGGGAGCTCGTCCGGGGCCACGACGCGGTCCACCAGACCGATGCGGGTGGCCTCCTCCGCGTCCAGAGTGGCGCCCGTGAGGTGGAGGCGGGTGGCATGGGTGGGGCCGACGGCGCGCGTCAACAGGGCGGCGTCGCCGAGGTGGCCGTGGCGCAGGGCGGGTGTGCCGAAGACCGCGTCGCGCGAGGCGATGCGGTGGTCGGCGGCGCAGAGCAGTGAGAGACCGGCGCCGATCGCCGGCCCGTTGGCCGCGATCACGACGGGGACGGGGAGGGTCAGCAGGCTGCGGCAGACGGACAGGTACAGGTGTTCGTGGGTGCGCGGGTCGGCCGGTGTGTCCGCGTACTCCCCGGCACGCCAGCGGGCGGTGGCGGCGAGGTCGTCGCCGGCGCAGAACGCGGTGCCGGCACCGGTGAGCACCAGGACCTTCAGCGTGGGGTCGGCGGCCGCCTCGGCGAGGGCGTCCAGCAGGCGCCGGGCCAGGACGTGGTCCAGGGCGTTGCGGTGGTCCGGTCGGTTGAGGGTCAGGGTGAGCACGCCTGCGTCACAGGCGCTGAGCAGAACGGGTGGCGGGTCGTGCGGTGTGGTTTCCATCGCTGCCTCTCGACGGCGGGTGCGGTGTGCGGATGGGGTGGCCCCGGTGGTGGTCACCGGTAGACGCCGTCGGGGTCGAGGGCGCGCAGGGCGTCGAGCTCCCGGGCGGTGACGGCGGGCTCCGGTACGGGCGCCCGGCCTCCTGCGGACCACCCTTCCGTCGTGCGGGCCACCGTGCGGAACGGGTCGCCCCCTGGTGCGTCGTGGGGAGGGAGCCAGGTGGACAGGGCGAACGACTCCCCGGACCCGGCCCGTTCGAAGCGTCCGTAGTGGCTGACGCAGGTGCGCACCCGGTCGCCCGGGCTGGTGCGGTGCCGCACGGAGGCCACGTAGCGACGGGGTTCGGCCTGGGCCAGGACCACGCAGTCGGCGGCTGCGGCGATGTCGCAGGCACCGCCCGGTCCGGTCAGCCAGCGCCCGTCGGGGAGCAGGCACGTGTTGAGCGCGCCGCTCCGGTCGATCTGCGCGGTGGACAGCACTCCGAGACACTGCTCCCCGCCGGCGGTGACGACGCCTCCGAGGATCTCCGGCAGGCCGACGCGGTGGCCCGCTCCGGGCAGGTGTGCGGGGGCGAACAGGTGGACCTGGCCGTGTGCGGGCCGCATGTCGTAGAAGCCGAGTTCTGCGCAGACCCGGATGTCGACGCCGCGTCGTGCCAGCATGTCGCGGGCCAGCCAGGCAGCCAGGTGCGAGTGGCCGATGCCGGCGAGCACCGTCCTGTACCCGTGGGCCAGCACACGGTCGCGCACGGCGCGTGCGCCGAGGATCACGAGTCGTTCCCTGGCACTGGCCGTGCTCAAGGCGGTGCGGGACGGGCGGGCCACGCGGCGGGGACGACGGTCCAGGCGGCGCAGATAGTCGTCGTGCCCTCGAGGTGACCTCACCCACCGGTCGAACCACTCGGTGCCCGCGCCGCGGCGGCAGTGGGCGTTCACCTCCTCGAGGAAGGCGTAGTCGTCCGGGTATCCCGGTACCTCGGTGGCCGGCGGTGCGGCGAGTGCCTGCGGATGTGCTCCACGGGGAGCTGGGCACAAGGCTCGGACCAGGTGACCGGGCACGGCGAGCAGCCCCGAGCAGTCGTCGGGCAGACGCTCGACGATCCGTTCGGCGGAGGCGAGGACACCGTGCCGGGCGGCGTAGGCGGCCCAGGCGCCCTCGCCGGACGGGGAGCCGAGGACCAGGTTGCCGCGGCGGTCGGCCAGCACGGCGTGCACGAGGGTGAGGTCGGGGGCCAGGGGACGGACGAGGTGGGCCGTGCCGCCGTCGAACGAGGTGACGGTCCGCAGGTCGGCGGTGAGCGCGTGGCGCAGGTCGCTGGTGAGCAACGACCGGGTGACGGCTGCCGGGGCACCGGTGCCGGCTGCCACCAGTCGCTGGACCAGTGTCCACAGCGGCCAGACCTCGGCCGTGAAGGGCTGCCCCTGTGCGACGTGCGCGTAGAGGGGGTTGTGCCGGGGCAGCGGGTACACGTCGCCCAGGAAACCGGTGATCACGTGGCGCACGGCTCCCGAGAGAGCCAGTGCGTGTGCGCTCGAGTGCACCGCGGCGACGCTCACGGTGACGTCGTGCCGCCCCTCGCGGGTGCGGGCCAGCGCGTACAGCAGTGCGTTGGGCCGCGCCATGGTGGAGGCGAAGTGCAGGTGCGCGCCCGGCTCGACCCATGTCCTGAGCATGTCGTCGGGGTCGTCGTGCAGTGCCGGACCGTTCATGCGGGCGCGGCCAGGAGGAGTGCCGAGGTCTGGCTGCCCAGCGCGAAGGACAGCGAGAGTGTGAGCCCGACGTCGCCGCGCCGTGGTCCCTCGGCGACGTGGTCGAGGTCGCATTCGGGGTCGACCGGCCCGGGGAGCCTGGTGGGTGCGAGCTCCTGATGGTGGATCATCAGCGCGCAGGCGGCGGCGTTGACCAGCCCCGCGGCGCCCAGTGTGTGTCCGAACACCGCCTTGTTGCCGCCCAGCGGAGGCCATGCCGCCGGGGACGTGTCTGCGTAGAGACGGCGCATCATCCGGCACTCCGCCAGGTCGTTGAGAGGCGTGCCGGAGGCATGTCCGGCCACGTACGAGACGTCGCCGACACCGCGGTGGGTGTCGTCCAGCAAGGCACGCACCAGGTCGGCGGCGGAGCGGCCGGTGGGGTCCATGCCCGTCGCGTGCCGCGCCTCGTTGCCGGAGCGCTGGCCGAGGACCTCGGCGTAGACGCGGGCGCCCCGCCTGCGGGCCGATTGCGACCGCTCCAGCAGCAGTGCGACCGCGCCTTCGCCGAGCACGAACCCGTCACGGTCACGGGCGTACGGACGGCACGCGGTGGGCGGGTCGTCGACGCGTCGGCTGAGGACGCCGAGGGCGTTGTAGCAGGTGAGCAGTTCGGGCACGATCGGGAACTCGTGTCCGGCCACGATGACCGCGTCGGCGGCCCCGGTCCTCAGCCGGTCGACGGCCCAGCCCAGAGCCTGGTTCCCTCCGACACACGCCGAGCTCAGTGTGGTGACCTGTCCGCGGAGGTTGCCGTAGATGGCGTACAGGGTGGCCGGGGCGCCCGGCAGGCCGGTCAGCGCGGCCGTCCTGGGCACGGTGGCCGGGTCGGCGCCCCGCCGCTCGCGGATGTGCTCGGCCCACCAGTCCAGTGGTCCGCGTGACGAGGAGGCGACCACGTCGACGCGCCCGGGGTCCACGGCGTCGTCCGTCAGCGAGGCGTCCCGGCGTGCCTGTTCCATCACCGCCATGGCGACCAGGGCCTCGTCGGTGCAGGATCGGGCGTGCCGGGGATCGAGGCCTGGCAGGTCCGCCGACGGACGGCGGCAGGTGACGGTGGCTGCCATGGCGTTGTCAATGCCCTCGAACTGCGCTTCCGCGGTGAGCGCATGCGCGCCGGGACGCCCGGCGCGCAGATTTTCCCAGAAGTCGGACGCGGAGGGAGAGCCGGCCATGCGCGCCCCTATCCCCGTGATGACGATCGACATCGTGCGAAGGGCTCCTCAACGAGAGACTGTTCGTCGGTGTGCGGCCCAGGTCGCGAGAAGAGACGTCCAAGGCACCGCTGTGGCGGTCACCGTAGGCGGGCAGGCGGACGCTTCGGTGACGTCGGCGCGACGCGGCACCGCCCACGCGTCCCCGGTACGTCGTCGCGATCCCCCGGCAGCCGTATCGCGCTGGAGTCTCAGCAGCGCAGCTTGCCCCCGTCGACGACGATCTCGGTGCCGGTGACGTAGCCGGCTGCGGCGGAGAGGGAGAAGGCAGCGACCTTGCCGAACTCCTCCGGTGTCCCGAAACGGTTCAGCGGTATGTCCGCGCAGCTCTCGTCCGGGCTCAGAGGGGAGCCGGGCGTGGGGAAGCGTCCGGGGACGAGGCTCAGCACCCGTATGCCGTCCGGTCCCAGCTCCGCGGCCATCTGCCGGGCCGCCATGGCCAGGCCGGGGCGAAGGCCGTCGGAGAGGCCGAAATCCGGTAGGGGCCGGCGTGCCGAGGTCGACAGCACGAAGGCGATGGCGCCGCCGCTCGGCAGGTGGCCGGCCACGGTGGTGGCCGTGCGCAGCAGACCGAGGAAGAGGTGGTCGAAGTGGGCCCGCCACTGCTCGTCGGTGGCATCGCACACGCGGCCCCGAGCGCTGGGTCCGGTCGCCAGCAGAGCGCCGTCCAGGCGCCCGTGGTGGCGCAGTGCCGTTCGGACGAGCAGGGTCGGCGTGGCCGGATCCTCGACCGCGGCCGGCACGCCCACGGCCTGCCGGCCCAGGCGGGACACCGCGGCCTCCACGCGTGCCGGAGAACGGGAGGACACCACTACGCGGGCGCCCTCGCGCACGAGGGCGGAGGCGGCCGCGTAGCCCAGTCCGGCGGTGGCGCCGGTCAGGACGAAGACGCGGCCTTCGAGTCCCAGGTCCATCACCGACCCCCGGCCTGCCGGTCCCTGGCCGGGGGCGCGTCCGTCCAGCGGTGCTCGTCACCGTGGTGCCAGGGGAAGAAGTGCAGGTTCCATCGCCGGAGGCAGTTGACGTGCAGCGCGAGTTCCGCGATCAGTGCGCCGTAGTCGGCTTTCGAGCGCACCTGCGGAAGCACCGCGTAGACACGGTCGAACAGGCTCCGCAGGGCGCGGAAGCCGCAGTGCCCGAGGAACTCCGCCTGGAGTTCGGTCAGCGGGCGGGTCAGCGCGAGAAGGCCCGCGAGGTCCGTGTGGGGATCGTGGGCGGCACGGGCCAGGGGGTTCAGCGTGGTCGAGCCGAGGGTGCGCATCTCCCCGTTGACGTAGACCAGGGTCGAGAAGTACTGGCCGCGGCTGCCCAGCGGCACCCTCCCGCCGTGCAGGTCGACCACTTCGGGCGCGGGAGTGAGCCAGATGCGCTCGGTGGCCAGACGCAGGTCGCCGATGAGGTCACGGACCGCCGGTTGTTCGGCGTCGTGGCTGGGTGGCAGCCCGAGGCCTGTCCCGGACGGGTGGCCTTCCCGTGCGACCTCGACCTCGAAGTACCCCGGCCCGCGGTAGACGGCTTCCCAGCAGCGCCGTGCCACCGTGGCCAGGGCCGGGACGTCCGCGTCCTCGACCTGCGCGACGCGGGCGCAGACGGTCGGTTCGAGGACCGGGGCGTACTTGACGAGCAGGTGCTGCAGGCGGGTCAGGTAGACGCTGCCGTCCGGAGCGTGCGTGCGGTCCTCCAGCGTCCGGCGCTCCGCGAAGACCGCGTTGATGTCCGGTGCGAGGTGATACATGTGACCGTCGGCGACGACGGCGTGGCTCTGGATGCTCCTGTAGGGCAGCATGCGCCACCAGGTGTCGGCGAGCGCGGGGTTGCGTGCGTCGTCGAGACGGGCTGTGACGCTGAGGTCCAGACTTGGCCAGGTGAGTTTGACACGTCGCATGATTCTCCTGTGCCGGTGGTCGGATGCGGATTCTCGTGCGTCGGCGAGGTACCGGCGGCCCTGACGTGCGTCGTCACGCGGCGGTGTTCTCGCCGCCCGGACGGACGCGCACGGCGCGTGGCCCCCGGAACACGCTGCCCGTTGGGCAGTGGTCCCGCTGCGGAGCGAGGCTCATCCGCGGGAAGCGACGGGCCAGCTCCGTCACGAGCGTCCCGGCCATCGCCCGGACGAGCGGTGCTCCCGGACAATGGTGCGGGCCGGCCCCGAACGCGAGATGTGGATGAGGACGGCGCTGTGGGGCCACCTGGTCAGGACGGTCGAAGACGGCGGGGTCGCGGTTGGCGGCGGCCAGGGACACCAGGACCGTGTCACCTCGGGCGACCGGAGTGCCGGCGATGTGGCCGTCCCGGGCGGCGAACCTCCATACGCCGCGCACGATCGGGCCGTCGTGACGCAGGTACTCCTCCACGGTGCTCGCGATCGGCGCCCCCGGGTCGCGGAGCCGCGCCAGGGTCCCTGTTCCGGTCAGGCCCCGGATCAGCGTGGCCAGGAAGTCCACGGTGCTCTGTCGTCCGGCGACGAACATCTGCAGCACCAACTGACCACGGGGCAGCCGGCTCTCCGGGTTGCCGGGACCGCCTTCCGTCAGGATGCGTGCCAGGAGGCTCGTGTGCTGCCCGGACGACTCGCTCAGACATGCGTCGACGTGGGCCGCGAGAGCGTCGCGGGCACGAGCGGCGTGTTCTCTCGCGGTGTCGTCGTCGACGGGGGCGATGAGCGCGGCGGCTCCGCGGCCCAGGGCCTCGTTCCACGGCACTCCGAGGAAGGTGCCCACAGCGGTGTTGACCAACGGCTCGATCACCTCCGCCACCAGGTCGGCGGTCCCCGTCGGGGGCAGCGCCTCCAGGAGCGGCGGACAGCGGCGACGCACCTGGTCGGCGAAGTCGCGCACGGCGGGTGGGGCGAAGGCGGGCCGAACCAGACGGCGGGCCTCGGTGTGCAGCGGCGGGTCCCAGTCGAGCAGCCCCATCCGCATGGGTGACACGTGCTTCGCGTCGGCGGCGGCGATCCATGAGTGGTCGCTGCGGAACGTTCGGGTGTCCAGCAGCACGTGCCGAGCGGCTTGGTAGGACGTGACGAGCCACACGTTCCAACGGTCGTGCAGACGGGCTCGCACCACCGGGGCGACGTGACGCAGTTCGGCCAGCAGCGGGAAGGGATCGTCCACCTGGGACAGATCCTGGGGCAGCCGCACGGTCCTGGGGATGCCGTGAAGCACCGCTTCGGTTCTCGGGAGGTCGTTGTCCGGATCCACGCTGTACCTCCGGCGTCGGGACGGGGCCGGACGCGGGTGCGCCGGTGCCCCGGTTGCCAGGACACCACCTGGCTGCAGTTTCGCCTACCGTTCGTTCCGGCCGATGTGCCTTCACATCGGCCGGAGATCCTGTGACGTCCGCGCCTCTGGGCCGGCGGCCGGGGGCGTCGTACCGGAGTCCCGGGATTCCGGAGTGCTCACACGGGGAGGACCGTGATGTTGGCCGGACCGGCAACCAGATCGATGCCGGTGGTGAGGCACTTCGGCAGATCGGTGTTGAGGAGAACGATCTCGTAGATCAACTGATCGCCCGCGAAGTCACCGGAGGTGATGGCGGCGACGACGATGACGACGTTCTGGCCCACGGGCCGCTCGGTCAGCGAGATGCCTCCGCTGAAGTGGGAGACACCGGTGGGGTCGCCGGCCGAGTCCCTCCACCGGATGGTGCCGGAGACGCCGGTCACCGGCAGGCTGACGGAGCAGGACAGCAACGCCTCCCCGTCGGCTTCGTAGTCGGCGAAGGCGTGGTCGGGCGAGGTGGACACGCACGGGCCGAAGGTGCCTTCGGCGGCGAAGGAGGTCTGCCGGGGCAGCAGCACCAGGCCGGGGTCGAACTCCTGCGTCGCATAGCCGGGGCAGTCCACCAGCGCGGACTGCTCGGGTGCGGATGCGGCGGTCGCGGGCGTCGGCAGGGCGACGGCGCAGGCCAGCGGCAGCACGAGTGCGGCGAGAAGGGAGCGGACATGCCGTAGCACAGTGGTTCTCCTTGGTGGTCCGGGGGGGGCGGGGAAGGGTGGTCAGGGCATCAGTGAGGGAGGTCGTCCTGCCCGTTCGGCCAGTGGAAGACGACCTTGCCCGTCACTTCGCCGCGCTCCATCGATCGGAATCCCTCGATGGCCCGGTCGAAGGGCAGTTGGAGTGACACGGTGGGCTTGAGGCGCTTGTGCCGCATGAAGGTGATGAGCTGGTCCAGTTCTCCCGGTGAGCCGGAGGTGGATCCCAGGACGCGCAACTCCTGCCAGGAGATGCGGTTGAGCAGGGCCGGAGGATCGGCCCCGGTCGTCGCGCCGGTGACGACGACGGTGCCGCCCGGTCGCAGGGCCCTGAGGGAGTGGCTCCAGGTGGCCCTGCCCACGCTTTCCATCACGGCGTCCACCGGCGCGGGCAGCGGCGCTCCCGTGGGGAAGGCCGTTTCGGCGCCGAGGGCGCGGGCGGCCTCGGGTTTGGCCGGTGAGCGGCTGGTGGCCCAGACGCGGAACCCCGCGGCTGAGGCGAGTTGTATCAGCGCCTCGGACATGCCGCCGCCGGCGCCCTGGACGAGCACGGTGTCGCCCGGGCGGAGACCGGATTTGGTGAGGAGCATCCGGTAGGCGGTCAGCCAGGTCGCGGGCAGGCAGGCGACCTCGGCGGCGGTGAAGTACTCCTGCGGGTAGGCGTGCAGGCACCGGCGGGGCACCGCGACGAACTCGGCGAAGGTGCCGGGGTACCCCTCGCTGAGCACGGTGTGGCCGGGGTCGCGGACCGGATCGTGGGCCCAGGCGGCCTCGGAGACGAGGCCGTGGACGATCACCTGGCGGCTGTCCTCGTCGGTGCCGACGGCGTCGCAGCCGAGGATCATCGGGAAGCGGTGGGCCGGCAGTCCGTCGCCGCGCAGCGTCCACAGATCGTGGTGGTTGAGCGCCGCGGCCTGCACCCGGATCACCGTCCAGTCGGGGGACGGCGGTCGCGGTGGTGGCTGAGGGCCGTGCCGCAGGGCGGACAGCGGGTCGCTGGAGGAGGGGTGGGCGGCGTAGACGGCCTGCATCGGCTCACTCCGATCGGAGGACGGGGCCTGTGGGAGGTGAGGACGACCTGCTCCTCGGTGTTCAACGCGGCAACGTCGAGGCGGCGCAGGGAAGGACGGGCGAGACGGGCGCGGACCTCGTCGACGGTGAGTCCGAGGACGGCGGACATGCCGCCACCGCGGACGGTGTCCATCGGGGCGGTCCGCCGGGCGACCAGCGCGAGGCCTTCCTGGAAGCCGAACGTACCGGCCGCGCACAGCGCGTTGTACTCGCCGAGGCTGTGCCCCAGGGCCAGGTCGGGCCCGCGGCCCCGGTCCTCCGCCCAGCGACGGCAGGCGAGGGCGTTGACGACGTAGACCGCCGACTGGGTGTGGAGCGTGCGGTGCAGCGGGCGCTCCGGGTCGCCCGAGCAGAGCCGGCGTACCGAGTGGCCGAGCACCTCGTAGGCCTGCCGGACCATCCGGGGGTACCGGTCGAAGAGGTCGGCGCCCATGCCCGGACGCTGTACACCCTGGCCGGGCAGGACGAGCACGTCGGTCATCGGGGCACCGCCTCCGCGTCGCGGCCGCGCGAGGAGGAGAGGGCTGTCGCGCGTGTCTCGTCGTGCGCGGCCACCTCCGCCTCCATCGCCCGCGCGAGTCCGGCCAGGCGCTCCTGGGCGAAACGCCCCTTGAGCAGTTCCAGGCTGCGGCGAGGAGCCCGGGCGATGCGCAGGGCCGTTCGGCGTGCCTGGGCCGGCACCTGCGGGGCGGAGGTGACGTCGACCCCCGCGCCGCGGACGGCGAGTTCCGCTCCGCGGTAGGGGCGTCCGGTGAACAGCATCTCCTGGCCGAGTGCGGCACCGAGCACGTGAGGGAGCAGATAGGTGGCTCCCATGCACGGCGTGAAACCGAGGGACATGAAGTTCGCCGCGTAGGAGGAGGTCCGGCTCAGCACGACGGCGTCGGCGCCCAACGCGAACAACAGGCCGCCGCCCAGGGCGTGCCCCTGGGCGGCGACGACCACGGGCAGGGGGCAGCGGACGAGGACCTCGGCGAACTGTCCGAGTCCACCGGGCACGCGGTGCCGCGCGTCCCTCAGGGGCTCGGGAGCGAGCCCGGAGCAGAACATCCCGGGCAGCCCTTCGACGAGCACGACCCGCACCTCGGGCTCGGACACCACCGACCGCAGGGCGGTGTCGAAGGTCCGCCACAGCGGGTCGTCGATCCGGTTGCCTCCTCGGGTGTCGGTGAGACGGACGATGCCCAGCGGCGGCTCCACCGCACGCGTCACGGACGTTCGTCCGGTCATGACGTCCGGCCCTCGGCGCACCGCGCTGCGGCGGGGTCGGCGATGGGCGCGGCCCGTCCGGGCCGGGCCACCGGCCGGTCCCTCGTCGGAGTGTGCATGAGGTCGTCCTCACATCCGCGTCGCTGGTCGCTGCTCTCCGTGCGTCGGTCACCGTAGGAGGGGCGCGGGACGGGACGGAGGCGTCGCGGTCACGCCCGTGCCGCCGGTGCGTCCCGGCCGCGTCCCCGGCGCGCGGCCCGCCCGTCACAGGCTGCTGTGCCGCACGCCGTCCACAGGAGCCGACCGGAGGCACCGGTGCCCCACAGCCGTCCGAGCCGTCCCAGAAACCTCAATCAACTCGTCGATCCCTACCCGCGGTACGCCACGCTGCGCGAGGCGGGCCGGGTGGTGCGCATCACCACGTCGTCCGCCGGCGAGGCGGCGCTGGTGACCCGTTACGAGGACGCCGCGGCGCTGGCCGGCGACACGCGGCTGAGCACCGACAGCGCTCACGCGTCCCCCGATGTCCGCCGCCGGCTGGAGGCGGGCAAGTTCCGGGTGCTCGACGCCTGGCCGGACAACATGCTGGTGCTGGATCCGCCCCGGCACACACGGCTGCGGCGCCTGGTCGCACGGCACTTCACCGCCCGCCGGGTGGAGTCTCTGCGCCCGTTCGTGCGTGAGTCGGTGGGCGAGCTGGTCGACGCCCTGCCGACACGGGGCCACGCGGACCTGGTGCGGGGACTGGCCCTGCCGGTCCCCCACCGCGTGGTGTCCCGGCTGCTGGGAGTGCCGGCGGAGGACTCGCCGCTGCTGCAGCGATGGCTGGAGCAGATCACCCTGCTGCCGGTCGACGACGCGGCCGTCGCCACGGTGTCCCGCGGGCGCGAGGAGATGCTGGCCCATCTGGAGTCGTTGATCGCCGCGAAGCGGAGGAACCCGGGCGACGACCTCGTCAGTGCCCTGCTGACCGGGGAAGCGGACGCCGAACGCCTGACGGTCCCGGAGATCGTCTCCATGGCGGGTCTGCTGTTCAGCGCGGGCACCGGGACCACCGTGCACATGATCGGCAACGGCCTGCAGTTCCTTCTGCGGTATCCGGCCCATCTGTCGGCGCTGGCGGCCGATCCCTCGCTGGTCGAGCCGGCCGTGGAGGAACTGCTGCGGCTGGAGAGCCCGATCACCCTGGGGCTGCTGCGCTACGCCGCCTGCGACCTGAGCGTGGGGGAAACGGTCATTCCGAAGGGCGACCTGGTGATCGTCGGGGTGGCCACCGCGAACCACGATCACCGGCGCTTCTCCCCCGCGGACGAGATGGATCTGTCACGCCAGGACCGCAGTCACCTCGCTTTCGGCAAGGGACCGCACTACTGCATCGGAGCACCGCTGGCCAGGCTGGAGCTGGGAGAGGTCTTCGGCACCTTGGTGGGCCGCTACCCGCGCATGCGGCTGGCCGTACCGGCGGAGGATCTCGTCTGGGGGGGCGGCGACGCTGCGCGGACTCGAGGCGCTGCCCGTCCGGCTGAGGCCGGAACCGCACGGCGGGCGGACGCCTCCCCGGTGACCGCTTTCCCCCGGCGCCGCGCGCGGTGCGCACGGGCGCCACGGCGGTGACGCGTGGTGGAGCGCGGAAGTGTGTCGGCTCATCGCGCGTCCGCCCGCAGCAGCGCCAGCAACGAGGTGACCAGTTGCGGGCGCAGCCGAAGGACCGGGTCGGCCCCTGACCGCCCATCGGCTGCGGCTCGCTGCCGGTCACACCACAACATGACGTCACTGCACGCCTCGAAGGCCGCCGTCCGCACTGCCAGGCCCTCCGAGACGACGGTGAGTCGGGGCACGAGGGAGCCGGTGAGGACGGAGTGCAACCGGAGGGCCACCGGCTTGTCCGCCAGGCCGGCACCGACGGCCGCGGGCCCGTCGCCCTGGATCACCAGGAGGACGGCGAGACCGAAGCCGTCGCAGAGCTGGACCAGCCGCAGCGCGTCGGCGGTCAGGTCTGGGCCGTCGAAGCTCCACCGCAGGACGCCGATCGGATGGCCACCGAGTCGGGCCAGCCCCAGTTCCTGGTGGCTCGCCGTGGCGACCGGTGTCCAGCTGCCCGGGTCCAGCATGGTCGCCAGCGCGGCCGTCGACGGCTCGGCCACCTGACCCGTGGCGGTCGCCGGACCGTCCTGCGCGGCTCCCCTGGGGGGCCACGCTCCCGTGTCCTCCGGGAAGTAGGCCAGCACCACGCGCAGCAGGTGCCGGGCCGAGGGGATGTCGACGGCGCGCAGGAGCAGGTCGTCGGCGAGGTGGACGGTGGGGACCGGGCCGGCTCGGGCGTCGAGCAGGACGGTGATTGCCGGCACCGCGGCCCTGAAGCGTGGAGTGAACGCCGCCGGCCGCCGGGCCCCGGCAGCCGGTTCCGGATGTCCGTCACTCGCCGCCAGCGTGATCAGCGGCATGTGCCCCGACTCGGCGATGTGGGTCAGGCGCCGCTGGGCACGGGTGTGGTCTGCCACGGTTCCGGGGGTCACCGGTGCGGTGCGGGCGTGGACGGCGACGGGACGTCGCCCGATGGTCCCCAGCCCTGCGACGGGGTGCAGGCCGTGGAGCGCGTCGTCGACGGCCTCGCCCAGGAGCGTTCCGCCCACGGAGGTCGGCCGGAGTCCTACGAAGGAGTCCCGGTCGAGGAGTCGCAGCAGGCTCCGCCAGGCGTCCTTCGCGTCCGGGAACGCGGCGGATTCCTCGTCGACTAGGCAGTCTCCCACCGGCATCGGTGCCGAAGGACGGGCGGGCCTGTCCGGAGCCGGACGTCGGCTGTGCGGGCCGGTGGGGGGCGTGAGGTGCGGGCGCCGCGCGGGGTCGACGGAGAGGACTGCTCGCAGGCGTCTCTGCAGCAAGGGTCCTGGCGCCACGTCGAGTTCTTCGCGCAGCAGTCTCGTGGTGCGGCTGTAGAGATCGACCGCCTCGGCCGTCCGGCCCATGGTGGCCAGTGCCTCCATCTGCAGAGCGGGGAAGCGCTCGTCGTAGGGGTACAGAGCGGAGGCGGCCTGAAGGTCCGGGAGAGCTCCGCCCGGGTCACCGGCCGCGATCCGCAGCGTCGCGAGCAACGACAGGGCCGAGGTGTGCGCCTCCTCCAGCCGGCCTGCGAGGTCGAGGCCGAGCGCGCGGTTGTCGCCGGGTAATGCCAGGGGTCCTCGCCACAGCCGCACCGCTCTGTCCAGTCGCCTCATCGCGTCCGGGGCACTGCGCGGCGCCTCGTTCTCCGCCGCCCGCACCTCCTGGAGGAAGACGCCGAAGTCCGTCTCCTCCTCCGCGACGTCGAGCCGGTAGCCGGACTGCTGGGTGACCAACCGCCGTCGGCCCGCCCCCAGCGGCTCCACCGTGTCGAGGTACTGCCGCAGCCGGCCGATCTGTGCCTTGAGTGCGGCGTGGGGCTCACGGGGTGCGCGCAGGCCCCAGAGGAGATCGGTGAGCGTTTCCTCGGTCAGCACCTCGCGCCGGGCGAGCACGAGGGCGGCCAGCAGAGCGGTTCGGTGCCGACCGGGCACCGGCATCGGGCCTGCCCCGGTGTCGGTCGCCACGGATCCGAGCAGCAGGAATCTCATGTCCCGTCCCCTTGCGTCGGTGCCGTGCGGCAGCGGGTCACCGCACGCATGGAGGGCACCTGTCGATCGTCGTTCGGCGCGGCCCGCCCTCCCGGGGGGCGAGGCGCGGGAAGTCCGGGGGCCGCGCTCCCGGGAACGGAGGGAAGCGAGCGGCTCACGGGTGCATCCGAGCCGTAGTGGACCGGGGAAACAGGGGCGGTGCTCGAAAGCTGCGGACGGTGTCCGATGCACCACTGCTCATGCGTCATCACGACCTTCAGCACATGAGGAGGGGAGGTGGTCGCGCGGGTCCGGGCGGGAGGCGGGAGGGTTTCAACACCGATCCGGGTCCCACACGGCCGTGCCAAGTCGCCGAGAAATCCAGGAAGTCTCGTCACTCACATTTAGACCGACGAGACGGGAATGCACAAGTGGCCCCGCGGGTATTTCTCGCCGCCTTGATCCGTCACGGTCGCGGATGCGACGCCGGGAAACTTCGCGCGCCTTTCCATTTTTGTTACACCGGGGCGACCTCTTCCCTGAACGTGGAAACGGACAGTGGAGTTCAGAGGTACACGCGATTCCCTGTTCCGCTCAGCGGGTCGCTTCGAGAACGGCGGCGGACCAGGAGAAGCCGTTTCCGGCGCCCAGGAGCAGATATCTCGCCCCTTTCACCCCGGTTCCCGCGACGCAGCGGTCCAGGGCGGCGAACTGATCCGCCGCTCCGAGGTGGCCGACGGTGCGTCCCCAGGCCCACGTACTGCGTTCGGGAGCGATACGCAAGGAGTGGAAATACAATGCTCGCATACGACCGGCCCCCAGATTCGGCAGAACGAACAGCGAAATGGCGTCCATGGTCGTGTCCGCGTCCGACAACGCGCGGCGCACCGCTCGTCCCTGCCCTTCCACGATGCGGGAGACGACGAAATCCACACCCATCCGTCGGGTGAAGGCGGCCCTGGCGGAGGCGACGTCGACACAGCGGTCGGCACCGGCCACGGTGACCGCCGACAAACCGACGCGGTGCATCCCCTCCAGTTCGGGTGCCGACTCCGTGGCAATGCTCAGCAACCGCAGAGGCCCCGCGCGCCGGGGAAGCACCAGGGCGGCGCCGCCGTCTCCGTAGGCGGTGCCGGGGTCGCTGTGCCAGCGGTCGAAACCGGGTGCCGGAAAGCGGTCGGCGGCGGTGAGCAGGACGGAGTCCTTGCCCGGTTCCACCAGCAGGCGGGCGACTCCCAGCTCCAGGGCGGCCATTCCGGCGTTGCACACCTGCCGCACCTCGACGGCGGGACACACTCCTCCGATGGTGCCGGCCTGTACGTAGGCGGCGGCCGACCACAGTTCGGGTCCCTGCCGATGGCTCGCGGCGTGGAGCAGGGCGGCGAATTCCTCCGCAGCGTGGCCGGCGCGAGCCACCGCGCGCCGTCCCCCACGGGCCGCCATCTCCGGGGCGGACACCTCGTCCGACACGCAGACGGATGCCAGGCCGAGGCGGTCGGCCTCGTCGGGGCCCAGTTCCCCGGCCCGCACCGCGGCGCCCACATCCTTCGTGGGTGGCAGCCAACTGCCCGTGGCCGCCACGTGCACGTCCTCCACCCGCACCTGGCCCTGCCCTTCCGTAGGCGCTTCCACCACCAGCCGGTCCCGTGTCCGCCGCGGATCCCCCGGAAGGCGAGCGGTGACCGTGCGCGGCCCAGGCTGATCTGCACCCGGTACGCGACGGGCACGTGGGCCGGGACGGGCCGTCACGCCTCCGGGCCCTTGGCGCACCTCGGCCCTCCTACGTTCGACGGGCTCGACCGAGTTCCGCCGCAAGGAGGCCACGTGACAGTGGAGAGCAGCCCGACGGGTCCCGCACCGGAGCCCGTGGCGATCATCGGCATGTCCTGCCGGGTCCCGGGCGCCGAAGGTCCGCGGGAGTTGTGGGAACTGCTGCTCGCCGGGCGCAGCGTCATCGGCCCGGTTCCTCCGGAGCGCCTCGTCGGCCTGGACGCGGGAGCGGCCGCCCCTCGGGCCGGCCTGCTGGAGGATCTCGCGGGCTTCGACGCAGCCTTCTTCGGTGTCTCCCGCCGGATGGCAGCCTGGGCGGACCCTCAGCAGCACTTGCTGCTGGAACTCGCCTGGCAGGCGCTGGAGGACGCGGCCCTGGACATCGAAGGGCTGCGGGGCAGGCCGGTGTCCGTCGTGACCGGCGCCTGCATGACCGAGTACCGGGAGCGCATGATCTCCGCGGGTGCCGGCGACCCGGCCGCCTTCACCGGCACTCTCAACGCCTTCCTCGCCAACCTGATCTCGTACCACTTCGACTTCACCGGCCCCAGTTTCGCCGTCGACTCGGCCTGTTCGTCCGGTCTCACCGCCGTTCACACGGCCGTACAGGGCCTGCGGAGCGGGGACTGCGACATCGCTCTGGCCGCCGCGGCCAACGTCCTCTGCCACGGCTTCTACAGCAGCAACGCCTACCGCGCGGGAGTCCTGTCTCCTACCGGCGCCTCCGTGCCCTTCGCCGCGCAGACTCGCTGGAACGGGCGGACATCGTGCTGGGTGTCCTCACCGAGCTGCACAGCCGAGCTCAGGTGGACGAACTCCGCGGCGCGCGCAGTATCGACGCCCTGGTGGACGCACTCTGCGAGGACGCGCCGTGAGGGAGGGGCGGGACGGTCCCGTGGTGATCTCCGCCGCGGCCGTCCTGCATCCGGCCTGCGGCACGCTGAGCGACCTGGACCACCTGCTGCGGCGGGGCCGGCCCGCCGGTGCGACACGCTCGCTCGACGGCCCGCCGGTCACCGCGTGGGCGGGCAGGCGTGCCCCGCTTCCTCCGCGCTGGAGGGAGCGGCTGAGCTCCGTGGTGGGACGCGCCACGCTCCCCACCCGGTCGGGGGGATGGACGGCGGTGCAGGCGGTCGTGGCCGCCCGCCTGGAGCCGGACGTGCTCTCCCGGGCGGTGGTCGTGATCGCCGGCGCGCAGCCGGCCCTCGACTACCAGTACGGCGCCGTACGGGAATTCGTCCGCGGAGGGCACGCACCGGCGAGACACGTGGGCAACTGCTTCGAGACGGACTGCCTGGGTGCCGTGAGCGACCTGCTGGGCGCACGGGGTGAGGGGCACGTCACCGGCGCGGCCTCGGCGAGCGGTGCCGTGGGCCTGATCGAGGCGACCAGGCTGGTGGCGGACGGCCATGCGGAGACGGTGGTCGTGGTGGCCCCCGTGCAGGAACTGTCTCCGCTGGAACGGGCGGCGTTCGTCAACAGCGGGGCCATGTCGGCGGACGGGGACGTCTCCGCGTGCCGTCCCTTCGACACCCGGCGTGAGGGCTTCGTCCACCAGCAGACGGCCGCCGCCGTGGTGGTGGAACGGGCCGGTGCAGCGGTACGCCGCGGCGTCCGTCCCCTGACCGCCGTCGCGGGTCACGCGGTCCGGTTGGACGGGCGGCGCGGGTCGGCGCCCGACGCAGAGGGGCAGGTGACGGCGATGCTGGCAGCCCTCGCGTCCGCGGGTCTGCGTCCGGAGCAGGTGGGGTACGTCAACGCCCACGCCACCGCGTCGCGGGTGGGCGACCCGGTGGAGTGCGTCTCGCTGCACCCCGTGTCCGGAGGAGTGCCGGTGGAGTCGCGACCGCTGGTCAACTCCACCAAAGGCATCCTGGGACACGGTCTCGGGCCTGCCGGCCTCGTCGAGGCTGTCGTCACCGCCGTGCAACTGGCCGGCGGGTACGCCCACCCCAATCCCGGCCTGCGGGAGTCCGTCGACGCCCGCATCCGTCTGGTCGGCACCGGCACGACCGCGCACCGGTCACGCCTGGCTCTGAGCAACAGCTACGCCTTCGGGGGCGTGAACGCGTCCCTCGTCCTGGCGGCGTTGCCCCCACCGTGAGGAGAACCATGCGCACCATCGGAATTCAGGCGCTGCGCGCCTATTGCGGGGTGGCTTCGGTCGATGCCTCGGACGTGTTCCGTGCCTGCGGGCTGGCGCCGGCCCGATCGGCCGGCCTCGGCATGCGTCGCAAGACCGTCGCCCTGCCCTGCGAGGACGTGGTCACCTACGCGGTCAACGCGGCCCGCCCCCTGACGGAGGCGCTGACGCCCGACGAGCGGGCGGGCATCGAGTTGCTCGTCGTCGCCACGGAGTCCGGCATCGATCTGTCGAAATCGGCGGCCACGTGGGTGCATCGTCTCCTGCGACTCCCCGACACCTGCCGCCTCTTCGAGGTCAAGCAGGCGTGCTACGCGGGGCTGGCCGCCCTGCAACTGGCCGTCGCGCAGCTCGCCGTCACCGACCGGCCCGATGCCCGTGCCCTGGTGATCGCTTCCGACGTTCCGCGCCTGGTGCGCGGCACCGCGGCGGAGCCGAGCCAGGGTGCCGGTGCGGTGGCGGCCCTGCTGGCTCCGGGGCCGGGCCTGCTGACGCCGCGACCGGAGGAGAGCGGGTACCACAGCTTCGACGTCATGGACGTCTGCCGGCCCAGCGCCGTCGACCATGTCATCGACACCGACCTCTCCCTGCTGGCGTACATCACCTGCCTGACCGGCAGCTACCGGGACTTCACCCGCCGCGTGCCGCACGGCGGCTTCGTGCACGGTTTCGACGCGCTGGCCTTCCACACACCCTTTCCCGGTGCGGTGCGGGGTGCCCACCGGTCCCTGTGCCGCAGCCTGGGCGTCGGCAGCTCGGAGGAAGTGGCGGAGGACTTCGCCAGGAGGGTCGAACCGTCGTTGCGCTACCCCTCGCTCGTCGGCAACGCCTACGCGGCCACGACCCTGCTGGCCCTGGTCAGTCTCCTGGACCACATACCGGCGTCACCCCACCCCCGTTCGATCGGGGTCTTCTCCTACGGATCGGGGTGCAGCTCGGAGTTCTGCCGCATGGAACTCGCGCCGGGCCCGGTGCGGCGGCCCGGGCTGGCGGGCGAGCTGGAGTCCAGGACCGAGGTGGACATCGCGGAGTACCAGTCACTGGCCGACGCCTGTGAGGCGCATCACGCGGGCGTACGGGACTTCACGCCCGGGTTCCGCGCGCTCCGCACCTTCCTGGCACCGGACGGCGCACCGCTGCCTCTGACCGTGCTCGCCGGGATCACCGCACACCATCGCGAGTACCGCCCCCTGGCCGACGTGCTGTGAGGAGAAGGACATGAACCGTTCCGTCGTCGTCACCGGGGGAAACCGGGGAATCGGTCTGGCGGTGGCCCGTGCCTTCGCGGCGGCGGGGGACCGCGTGGCGGTGCTCCACCGCGGCGACCGGCCGGCGGCTGACCTCCTCTGCCTGCCCTGCGACGTGACCCGCACCCAGGAGGTGGAGGAGGCCCTGGCCGAGGTCCGGCGTCGGCACGGGGCGGCGCAGATCCTCGTCTCCAACGCCGGTGTCACCGACGACGCCCCCGTCGGCGGGATGACGGACGACAGCTTCACCCGCGTCGTCGACACCAATCTGACGGGGGCCTTCCGCCTGGCCAGGGCGGTGTCCGGCCCCATGCTGCGTGCACGATGGGGACGCATGGTCTTCGTCTCGTCGGTGTTCGCGACGACCGGGGCCGCCGGCTGTGCCAACTATGCGGCGTCGAAGGCGGGCCTGCTCGGCCTGACCCGTTCGGCCCGGTACCGCCGACGAGGTGGCGGCCGCCCTGCTGTGGCTGTGCGGGCCCCACGGCGGCTACGTGACGGGTGCCGACATCCACGTCGAAGGCGGACTGGGCCTGGGAGGGTGAGGTCGGCGGCATCGGCAACCGCGTCAGCCTCCGCCGTCCGGGCTGCCGCCGTGCGGGGGCGCGTCCCGCTCGCGTGCCCCCGGCAGAAGTCCCCGTGCCTCGAACACCTCGGTGGCCACGGCCACGGCGTTGAGCGCGCGGGGAAAGCCGGCGTAGGCGCTCTGGTGGATGAACAGTTCCATCACGACCGCCGGCGGAACTCCGGCGTCGAGCGCGACGCCGATGTGGAGGGACAGCTGCCGCTCGCAGCCTCCCAGGGCCGCCAGTGTGGCCACCGTGACCAACTGCCGCGTCGGCAGGTCCAGCCCGTCGCGTCGGTAGAGGTCCGCGTAGATGTACTCGGCGACGTAACGGCCCAGATCGGGGGCGGATCCGGCGAGCGAGGCGAGAAAGCCGTCGGCGACCTCCGCGCCGCCCACCTCGCGCATGCGTTCCACCCCGGCGGCGTAGCGGTCCTCATGGGGGGAGGCGGTCATCGTGGGAACCTCCTCTCGGTGGTGTGCTACCCGCTCTCCACGGTGCCCACGCCGGGGTACGGCGGCAGAAGGGGGGACGCTGCGGCGTGCCGGGAGCGCGGTAGTACACGACTGCGACCTCCGCCCGCACGTGCGCTGTTGCCGGGCCGAGGTGGTCAGTGGTCCGATGAACACTCCGGTCCGGTTCTCCGGGCGGCCTTCGCCGGTCGATGTCGGAGTCCGCCGTCGGCCGGCGCGTCGATCCGTCGCTGCGTGTCTACGATCTCCGCCGGCCGCGGTCACCTCTGCGTCTCCGCCCGACACCGGCGCCGCTCCCCCTGACACGCCAGGCAACGGTCCGTGCACCTCGCCGCCGCCCGTCAGGAACAGTCCCCCTCTTGAGGTTTCGCCATGACATCACGCATCGCGTTCGTCTTCCCCGGCCAAGGCGCCTACGTGCCCGGGCTGCTCGCCGGCTTCCCCGAGAAGTATCCCGAGGTCGCGCGGATCTTACGGGAGGTGGACGAGGTCTCCGCCGGTCACGGCCACCGCCGGGTGTCCGACGTGTTGCTGGATCCTGCTGCACCGCGGCTCGACGAGCTTCTCGAGCAGTCGCCCGAAACGTTGCACCTGTGCATCTTCGCCCTCTCGCTCGCCGGTGCTGCGGTCTGCGCCGCAGAGGGCGTGCACGCGGACGTCCTGGTCGGCCACAGTTTCGGTGAGTGGGCGGCCCTGACCCTGGCCGGTGTGTGGACCCCTTCCGAGGCGGCCCGTCTGATCTGCGAGCGCGACCGCATCTGTCGCCGTGCCGTCCGGCGCCCCGGCGGACTGCTCGCGGTGGCGCTCGACCGGCGCCGGGCGCGGCACCTGGCGGCCGTCGTGGACGACTGGGCCGTGAACGTCGCCGTCGTCAACGGGCCCGGCCAGTCCGTGCTGTCCGGGCCTCACGAGGCGCTGGACGCCGCCCTGCGGGTGGCCCGTGCCCTGGACGTGCAGGCCGTACGCGTCAAGGCGGCCTATCCGTACCACAGTCCGTGGATGCGTGGGGCCGCCGACGAGTTCGGGCCGCTCGTCCACCGTGCCGAGACACGAGCGCCCGGACGCCGGGTCTATTCACCGATCGCCGGCGGGTACGTCGGAACGAAGGAGGACGTCGCGGTCGTCGGCGCCGACCACATGGTGAGGCCTGTCGACTTCCGGCGCGCCCTGCACGACCTGGAGGAGGACGGGGTCGACGTGTTCGTCGAGTGCGGCGGCAAGGACATCGTCACCCGGCTCGTCCTCCATGCACTGCCCGGCGTGACGACGGCCGCTCCCCTGGCACGCCGTACCGGGCCCGGGGGTGTCCGTGAGGCATTGGCCCCGGTCCTGGTGGCGACCGGGACCGCACCGGACCGTTCGCCCGAGAAGGGTGGCGCGGGGCGAGCCGCTCCTGTGCAGGAGGTGGGAGGGCGCCTGGAGTCCACCCACACGGCACCGGTCGCCGTGCTCCCGTCGGAGACGTCGGACGAGGCGCGCGGGTCCGGTCCCGTCCGGGCCGGGGAGGCACCGCCACCGCCTGGCGGGACTCCGGAGGCGGAGGCGGAGAGCGGCACCGGTCCGCAATCGGTGGAGGGCCCGCACGATGCGGATCCGTCCCCCGCCGCTGCGGTCGACCAGGGCGCCGGAGAACTGCCGCGGCGAGCCGATGTGATCGAAACCCTGAGGTCCGAGTACGCCGAGCGTCTCGGCTATCCGCCGGAGGTCGTGACCGCCGACGCGGACCTGGAGGCCGATCTCGGCGTCGACTCACTGCGCCAGACCGAGATGCTCACCTCCCTCTACACCCGTTACGGCATCCAACCGCCCGAGGAGGCCGACCCCCAGCGGGGTCGGACCCTCGCCGACGTCGCCGATCTCCTGCTGGAACTCGGCGGCCGGACCGAGGGGCGGACGGCATGAGCCGCGGGGGGCCGGCACGTCCGCCGGAACACGCCGCGGTCGCGGTCGTCGGCATGGGCCTGCGCCTGCCCGGCGCGGGCGACGCACCGGCGTTCTGGACCCTGCTCAACCGTCCCGGACATCCCTTCAGCCCGCCGGGCGAGCGCTACCGGCAGACGGACTTCTTCCGGGAGGGCCGTGAGGAACCCGACCGGACCTACTCCCCGGTCGCGGGTTTCCTGCACGACGACGTCGACTCCGCGGGGGATCCGCACGAGGTCCGCTGGCTGCGGCAGTGTGCCCGGCAGGCGACCGCCCGTGTCCGTTCCCGGCACTCCGACCGCCCCGTGTGCGTGGTCGGCGCCTGGCCGGGTGGCAGCCAGAGTCTGCTGCACACGGTCATGTCGGACCTGGTCGTCCAGGAGTGGGCCGCGACCGCGGGGGCGACCCCACCAGACGAGGACTCCTTGCGGACGGCGCTGGCCTCCGCCTTCCCGCAGGCCCGTGCGGGGGCACCCGAGGCGGCGGAGGCCGTCCACGCCGCGCTGAGCGGGATCCTCCCGCGCGATCCGACGGTCATCACCGTCGATACGGCGTGCTCCTCCTCCCTCTACGCCCTCGACATCGGAGCCAAGCTGCTGCGCTCCGGCCGCTCCGACCTCGCACTGTGCGGCGGCGTATCGGTGCTCGAACCGACCATGTCGGTGCTGTTCTCGGCGATCGGCGGGCTCTCCGCGAGCGGCCGGCTGCTCGCGCTGGACGCGGAGGCCGACGGCACGCTCTTCAGCGACGCCGCGGTGCTCCTGACCCTGAAGAACCTCGACCGCGCGCGGGCGGACGGCGACCCGGTGCTGGCGGTACTGGCCGGTTTCGGCGCCGCCGCCGACGGGCGGGGCCGGTCCATCGCGGCCCCCAACCCCTCCGGTCAGATCCGCGCGGTGCGCCGGGCCCGCGAGGAGCGGGGGCTGGCACCGGACGACATCGACTGGATCGTGGCGCACGCCACCGGGACCACGGCGGGTGACGCCGCCGAGATCGAGGCGCTGGGAGAGGACGCTCCGGAGGCCGGATGGCAGTGCACCGCCACCAAGTCACTGATCGGGCACGCGGGTTGGGCCGCCGGCGCCGCATCCGTGGCACACGTGCTCCTCGCCCTGCGGCACGGGCGCATCCCCGCTCAGCCCGGTGTGCGGCAGGCCTCCCGGCCACTGCGCGGCCTGGAGGTCCCCACCACGGCCAGGGACTGGTCGGCCCGGCCGGGCCGACCCCGGATCGCCGGCGTCTCGGCGTTCGGCTTCGGCGGAACGAACGGGCACCTTCTGCTCGGTGACCCGTGGCCCGGGTCACCGGCGGCTCCACCCACTGCCCCGGAGTCCTGCACGGATGCGCGGGAGTCCGGCACGGACGCGTTGGTCCTGGTCGCGTGGAGCGCGCGCCTGCCAGGCTCCTCCTCCACCGACGCGGTGCGGGCCTGGCTGGCCGGAACCGGTCCCGCTCCAGGCCGGCGCTTCGACCTCGACAAGGAGCCTCCGTCCTTCGCCGCCGTGGGCCTGCCCGCCCCGACGGTGCGTGCCATCGACAGGGCGCAGACGCTGGCTCTGGAGACGGCGCACCGCTTCGCCGAGGAACACGGGCCGATCTGGGAGCCGGTACGCGACCGCACGGCCGTCCTCGCCGCCCACAGTGGCGTGCCGTCCGCCCTGGTGCACTATGCCCTGCGCGCCCACGCCGACGCCCTCACCCGCGCCGTGCGTGACCATCCCGGGGGCCAGGCCGCCGCCGGGCGGCTCCTCGACCGGGCACGCGCAGCCGTTCCCCCGGCCGGCCCCGACGCGATGCCCGGGGTCCTGCCCAACGTCATTCCCTCCCGCCTCACCGCCCGGTACGACCTACGAGGGGCCAGCATCTGCCTCGACACGGGCCGCACCTCGGCGGCCACCGCTCTCGACACCGCGGCCGCGTACCTCGCCACCGGCGAGACGGAACTCGCCCTGGTACTGGCCCTGGACGCCGGCTCCCAGCACACGGGCCCCCGCGGCTGCGCCCCGGCCGCCCGTGAGGGCGCGTTCCTCCTGGCCCTCGCCCAGGAATCCACCGCGCGCCGGCACGAGTGGCCGGTGCTGGCCCGGCTCACCACCGCGTCGGCCGTCGGGCGGCCCGCCGGTGAAGGCTCCCCCACCGGGCACCCGGTCGGCGTCGCCGTGACGGCGTCCGCGTCCCCGGGCCAGGAGTTCCATGCCGCAGCCGGCGCCGTGGAACTCCTGACCCGGCTCGCCACGGCGGATCCCTCGACGACGCCCACCCTCGCTTTGCCCTTCCCGGGCGCGGCCTCCCCCGGGCAGCGTGACCACCTGACCGTGCGCCACGTGACCCGGCACCGGGCAGCGCCATGGACGGACAGCGGCAGCGGCTCGGTCCCGGCCCTTCCCGACCGAGCCCTGCTGCTCGGCGACGACGCCCACTCCGCCGCCCGTCTCAGGCGTCTCGCGGACCAGGCGGATGCGATCCTGCTGTGCACCGACCCCCAGGCACCACCCGACCTCAGGCCGGGTTCCGAGGCGGATCTGCGTGACGCCGTGGACCGTGCGGCCGGGCACCTACGGGTCCTGGCTCACCCCCGTCCGTGGCCGAAGGCTCCCGGCCGAGCTGCCTCGGACCTGCAGGAACTGCTCCTGAGGGCGCTGGCCAGGACCCGCACGGGCGCCGTCGGCGGATCGCTCGGCGTCAGCGTCCTCGGTCCCGCGGAACACCCGCAGGCGGCCCTGTTCACCGCCCTCGTCCCCGCCCTGCGCGCCGATCATCCGGATCTTCCTCTGCGGGTCGTCGCGTCCGGCACGGACGACCCCGGCACGGCGTGGGAGCGCTTGGCACGCGAGTGGCGCAGCTGCGACGAGTCCGCCGCCGTGTGGTACCACGACGGCCGCCGCCACGTGCACGAACTCGTGCCCCGGCCGCTGCCCCCGGTTCGGGACACCGGTGACGACGCCGGCGGGCAGGTCGTCGTGGCGAGCGGCGGAGCAGGCGGCGTCACCACCGCTCTCCTCACCGCCCTCGTCGAAAGCCGTGACGTGGAGGCCCTGTGGCTCCTCGGGACCACGGACCCGGATCGTCTGCAGCCCGAGGTCCTGAACACGCCCGACGACCAGCTCCCGGCACTGCGCGCCGACCTGATCGCCCGCCACCTGCGGTCCGGCGGGCTCCGGGTTGCCGATGCCGCCCGGCTGGCCGACCGCGACCTGGCGGGCCGGAGGGCGGCGCTCAACCTGGCGAGGCTGCGCGAGGCCGCGGGCAGCACGGCCGTGCACTACGTCGTCTGCGACATCACCGACCCCGCGGCCGTCGACGCGGCGGCCCGTCGGGTCCGCTCGTGCCACGACCGCGTGGACCTCTTCCTCCACGCCGCCACACGCAGCCGCACGGCTCCCCTGGAACGCAAGACGCTCGAGGACTTCCGCCTGGTCCGCGACGTCAAGATCACCGGCTATCACCTGCTCCGCGATGCCTTCACCCGCCCGCGCCCGCGCCTGTGGTGCAACGTGGCCTCCGTGGCGGCTGTCCATCCGCTGCGCGGGGAGATCGATTACGGACCGGCCAACGCGTACCTGGCTGCCGCGGCCGACCTCCCCGGCACGACGGGGGAGATCACGCTCGGCTTTCCCCTGTGGCGGGAGAGCGGCTACTTCGCCGCGCAGCCCGCCCTCGCCGACCGGCTCACCGCGCACGGCCGCCTCACCGCCGTCGGCGACGCCGAGGGCGTGGCGCACTTCCTCGGGGAGATGGGCCCGGACCGGGCCGGACCTGGTTCCAGCGTCTACCTGGGGGCACGCGAACTCGTTCTGCTGCGGGCGGAGTTGCCGGGGGCGGTGGCGGACGGGGAGGAGGACGGCGGCGCCGATGCCGACCGCGCGTCGCGCGGGGCGCGGGAGGTGCGCAGCACCGGGGCGTCGACCGGGCGCACGAGCGGCCGGCCCGTCTTCCTCAGCGGCGACGTCCGTTCCGGTCCCGCTGGGGATGCCTGGTGGGCACTCGATCTGGACGGTCCCGAGCACGGTTACCTCGGCCACCACCTGGTGCGCGGCCGTCCCGCGGTTCCGGGCACCTTCCTCCTGGCCGCGGCCACCGAGGCGGCCCTTGCCCTCCACCCCGGCAGCACCCCGGCCCGGATCGTCGACGCCTCGTTCGAGGCGTTCGTCCGCCCGTCGCAGGGCCCCGCCCGACGGGCCTACACCCTGCGTGCCCGTACCGACGGCGGCGCCGGCCCCACCACGGTCTCCGTGACGGTGCACGGAGGCACGGCCGCCACCGCGGGGCACTCCGGACGGGAGCACCGCTGCTTCGCCGCCCGCGTCGTCCTCGACGATCAGCTGTCCGAGGAGTGCGTGCCGCCGCTGAGCGGCCCGGTCCGCCCGTTGCCGCCCGATCCGTACTACTACCCCGACTCACCGGTGCGCCTGACGGGACCGTTCGTCAACACCTGGCGCTGGCGTGACACCCGGAGCGGGCCGGCCGCGCTGTGGCGCCCCCGGCCGGAAGCTCTGAGGGTCCGATCCGCTCTGGCACGGCTCCCCGTCCCCGGTCTGCTGCTGTGCGCGATGCTGCGGTCGCGCACCCTCGTGCCCGCTGAGGGCGGCACGCACGAGGTCGTCGTGCCCCGCCACATCTCCCGAGTCGACCTGTACGCCCCGTGTTCCGACACGGACCTCGCCCTGGCCCACCCACAGGGCCTGACCGTGCATCACGACCCCGTCGAGGACGTCTACCGAGCTGTCGACGCGACGGGGGCTGTGCTGGTGCGGATCAGCGGCTTCCGCGGAGTCGTCCTGCCCCGGGCGGCAGCGGCGGGGAGGCCGCGGCCATGACTCCGCCCGATGCTCGAGCACCGGGTCACCCGAGCGTCTCGGCGGTCGCCACGCAGACGGTCGTCCCGCCCTGGCGGAAGTGGACCTGCCACGTGGCGGCGCCTGCCCGGGCGGTGGCAGACCGTGCAGTGGCAGCGCCGCTTTCGATCCGCACGGCACCGTCGAGCGTGCACAGGTGGCGGAACTCCAGCCGCAGTGCCGACACGGTGGCGCGGGGGGCGCCGGGGACGCACCCCGCGAGGACGATCTGCCGCGTCGCCTCGGCGAACAGGCGCCCCGTCACGTGGTCCGAGGGCGGCGGCAACAGATAACGATGCGGGGTCGGCAGCCGCAGGAGCGCGTCGACACGGCCGTCCGGTCGCCGGCTCAGGTCCGACAGGACCTGGTTCTCCGACCGCGCCCGGACACCACCACGATCACCCGTCCCGCCCTGTGGCGGGTGATGGAGGTGGCCGGCACGCGTGACCGAGGGGCCGCGCCAGGCCCGGTAGAGACCCCGCTCCATGACGCCGGCCAGCGTCTCACCGACAGCGACCACCGCACCGCCCGAGGCGGAGGTGATGACGCAGGACGCCTTCACCCGGCGGGTACGTCCGGTGCGGGAGCCACCCAGCGGATCGACCCGGCAGGTCGCAACCAGGTCGCCTCGGGTCTCGTCGAGCACGGGGTCCGGGACGAGAAGCCGGCTGTGCGACATGGTGTTGAGCGGCACCTCGGTGTCACGCAGCAGGGCGGCGGACTGGAGGGAGACGTAGGCGCACTGTTCCACGACAGTGCGTACCATCAGTGCGTCGTGGGGAAGGTTCCGGCTTCCGCGGTCACCGAAGTACGGGTGTTGGTGCGGGATGCGGAGACGGAAGAGGTACGTCCTCTCCTCCGCCTCACGGAAGTGGGATATGACGGTGTCGCCCCCGGACGTCACACCGGCCAGTGCGGGTGGCACGGGCGCTGCGGAACAGTGGTCGCTCACCTGCATCGTCTCCGCGAAGAGCCTGTCGGCTGCCGGAGATGGGTGAGCCTGTCAGGTCTCCCGGGTCGCGCGTGGAGGCTGGGCACGAGGAGCACAGGGTGTGGATCACCGGGTCGGGACGGGCTCCGGCCGTGAAGCCCGGGGAACATGCGCGGCGCTTTCCTCGTCCCGGGAAGGCTCACCCGGCGGCAGCGCCGGTATTCGTTCCCGTGCAGTGCAGAGTCGCACCGTACGACAGACGTGTAAAGGGGATTGCGCATCCTCACACGCTGTCCTCCAGCGGTGGCCACCGGAGTTGGTCGACCGCCGCGGTGAGCGACCGGAGATGCGCCGACCGGGCCTGCGCGGTCTGCCCCTGGATCAGCAGGAACAGTCCTTCCCGGGCGAGACGTTGTGCCGCGTGGTCGAGGCCCATCGTGCGGCCGCCTCCGGCGACCACCGCGGCGGTCGTTGCCGTGCGCATCAGGTGGTATGCCTGCGTCCGCAGGCTCAGCCGCTCCGCGACGTGCTCCTCCGGCTCCGGGTGTTCCGCGAGGGCGTAGGCGCGCCGGCGCACCTCGTCGAGCCGGGCGCGAAGCGCACGGCCCCCCGTCCCCGTGTCCGAGGCCTGCTCCAGCAGGCGCAGGGCGGCGTACGCGACCCCGAACACCGCCGGGGAGGCGTTGGCACCACGGGCCGCGTCGTGCCGCGCCCACGTCTCCTGCGGCGCCCTCAGCACCACGGACGCGTCCGGGAGCCACAGGCCGTCCAGCGTCAGGGACACCGTCCGGCTGGCGGACAGGGCCGCGAGCCGCATCGGCGGTGACGCCTCGAGTCCGGGCCGGTCCCGCGCGTCGGCGAAGGCGAACACCACTTCGGCCTCGTCGCTGATGCCCGCCAGCAGCATCACGTCGTTCAGGCCCCAGCCCGTGTACCAGGGCACCGCTCCGTCGAAGCGCCAGCCCCGCCCCTGAGGGGTGGCCCGCACGAGAACGCGCGGGAACGCACGCACATGGGCGTAGGCGATGCCTGCCATGAGCGCTCCCGTGGCCAGCGGACCCAGCAGGCTGTCCCGCGCGGGGCTGTCCGACCGGGCCAGCAGGCGGACGGGAGTGTGGTGTTGTGTCTGGACGAACCACGTGGAGCAGCAGGCGCCTGCCAGGATCTCCTGGACCTCCCGGGCGACCGCGTCGGGCGCCCCCGCCCCTCCGTACGCCGTGGGCGCGCTGGTTCCGAGGAGACCGGAACCACGCAACGCGTCGATGTGGGAGAGGGGCACGCCCTCCTGGTCGACGCGTTGTGCGTGCGGCGCGAGGAGGACCTCGGCAAGCCTACGGGCCTGACCTGTCAAGGGATGAGGTGCCGTGTCCACGAGAGACTCCTTCAGCCGGCGCTCGGTCCGGGGACGCCTCACATCAGCATGCCTGGCACGCCTCCGGGGTGTCGAGGAGCCCTCGGGCGCCGTGAGGGCCGCGTGGCCAACTCGCTCGTCATCGCCCCGGTCCAGCGGAGACGACGCAGCACGCCGGCCGGCGGGACCGTGTGCTTCAGGGCGAGGCACGGGGAGGCGTCGCCGAAGTCGCTGACGGACGCGGCGGCGGCCGCCGGCCACCACCGCGTCACGTTGACTGCTGCGGGGATCACCTCTTGAGGAACTCCAGGAGGTCCTGGTTGAAGTACTCCTTGTCGCCCGGCACCATGGCGATGCCGTGGGAGCCCTTGCCGTACACCTTGAGTTCGGCGTCCGGGATGATGGCGGCCGACTTGCGGCCGGTGGCGTCGATGGGGACGACCTGGTCGTCGTCGCCGTGGACGACGAGCGTCGGGACGTCGAACTTCTCGAGGTCCGCATGGAAGTCGGTGGAGGCGAACGCGTCGACGCAGGCGACGCCGCCTTCGATGGTCTGGGCCATCGCCATGTACCAGAAGGCGTCCTTGTTGCCCTGCGTGACCGAGTTGCCCTCGCGGTTGGCCGAGAAGAAGCCGACCGCGGTGTCCTTCCAGAACTGCGAGCGCTCCTTGAGGATGCCCGCCTTGATGTCGTCGAAGACCGACTGCGGGACGCCTTCGGGGTTGTCCGGGGTCTGCAGCATCAGCGGTGGCACCGCGGACAGCAGCACGGCGGAGCGGATGCGGGCGGTTCCGTGGCGGCCGATGTAGCGTGCGAGCTCGCCGCCGCCCATCGAGTGTGCGACGAGGGTGACGTCCTGGAGGTCCAGATGCGTGAGCAGGTCGTTGAGGTCGTCGGCGAAGGTGTCGAAGTCGTAGCCGTCGTACACCGGCGTCGAGCGGCCGTGACCGCGGCGGTCGTGCGCGATGCCGCGGTAGCCGGCGTCGGCGACCGCCTTGAGCTGGTCCTGCCAGGCATCACCGTTGAGCGGCCAGCCGTGGATGAACACGACGGGGCGTCCCTTGCCCCAGTCCTTGTAGAAGATCTCCACGCCGTCGCGCGTCGTCACGAAAGGCATCGCGGCTCCCTCTGTGGTGTGCGGTTCGTGCCGTGTCGGGGTGCGGGCTGCCCCACGTCCGACCCTTTCGCGGGGGCGCACGAAACGTGCGACACCCTCCCCCAAAAGGATGACAAAGGTCACAGGCATTCGCATTTCGACCACACCGAAGGGGACCCGTCCTCCGAGAGAAGCGGTCTCGGAGGACGGGCCCGCGGCCTTCTGCCGGGTCAGCGGCAGGAGGCAGTGCCGAGCGGTTCGGCGTCAGTGGTGCAGAGCGCGGCGCAGGGCGTCGCCGGCCTTGTGGACGGCGTCCTTGGCGGACCAGGTGTTGCGGAGGGCGTCGAGCATCATGAAGTCGTGCACGACCTTCGGGTAGTGCAGGTCGCCAGCGGGTCGTTGCGGGCCGCCTTGCTGGGGGCGTACTGGTCCCAGCACCACTTCATGTTGACCTTGGTGAGCCAGCAGTTCTCGGCGAAGCGCCGGTACGACGGGGTGTCGAACTTCGCTTCGGTGACGGGGTGGAAGAGGGCCTGCTTGCGGAACTTCACCCCACCGTGCTGCTTGGCCATCATGGTGACGGCGGTGGCCGTCTGCCCGCCCGCCGAGTCGCCGGCGATGGCCAGGCGCTTGCCGTCGATGCCGACCCTGTGGCCGTGCTGGGCGACCCACTTGGAAGCGTGGTACGCCTGCTTGATCGCGACCGGGTGCCGCACGTCGGGCGAGGGGGTGTTGGTGACGAAGACGACCGCCGCGTCGGCGCCGTGGGCGAGTTGACGGACCAGCCGGTCGTGGGTCTGGGCGTTGCCGAGGACCCGGCCGCCTCCGTGCACGTAGACGAGGCCGGGCAGGGTTCCCTTGGCGCCTTCGGGCTTGACGATGCGCAGTGAGACCTTGCCGGTGGGACCGCCCTTGATCGTCTTGTTCGTTATGTCGACCGGCAGCTTCTTCACCGGCCCGTCCTGGAGATCGGTCAGGACCTGGCGGGCCTTCTCGACACCGAGCTCGGACAGCGGGGGCCGTTCTAGGCGGCGAGCTGGTTGACGAAGTCCTGCCCGTCGCGTTCCAGCTTCACAGGCGGCTTGCCGCACGGCACGTCCTTGCCATGCGCGCCGCCGTCCGGGCTGCCGCCTGTCACCGCGGTGGCCGGCGGGGGCGCTGCGGCGGCTGCGCCCGTGCGTTACGAGCATCTGCGTCTCCTTCTGGATCTTCCGGTCCCCCTGCGATGTTGCGGCAACACCTCGGACAGACCGTGGACCAGCGGGCCATCCGGCACGACCGACGGGGTGGGACGAGCGGCCGAACCGGCTAACCGAAGGAGCCCTTGGCCGAGTCCGGCAGGGAGGAAACGGGCGACCGCGCCGCAGTGGCTCCCGAGGCGGTGCCCGCCGGAGTGGCGGGCTGCGCTCTCGGACGCCGCGTCGAGCCGTCCGGGTCCTCAGGTCGGCTCCTGCGCGGTCACGTAGTGGCAGAACCGGGCGACGCGACGAGCGCGAGTGTCGATGTTGCTCGGTCTCGACGCGCATGCTCGACGCAGCGCCGGGTGGGCGAGCCGGCCGGCGGAGCACCGTCGGACGGGCAACGCCCGCATCTCCGTCCGCATCCCGGGATGCTCGGAACGCGCGACTGCGCCCATGGCCCGAACGGAGCATGCGCCCGCACCCGTCCACGCCTCTCGCCTTCACCGATGTGGACGCCCGGAGCTCCCTGGCACCGCATGGCGTGCCGGCGCGCATGCCATGCGAACGCCCCCTCGGTGACGGCGCCTTGGCTCGGGGTGAGGCCGCGGGGGCTGGAGCAGGGACGAAGGCTGAGCGCCGTCACGGTGCGCGGGGCATGAGCGGTACGCACCGGCGGATCCGCCGCACACGGGGTGTGCGCAACCGGGGGAGAGTGCACACCCCCGAGAGGGGTCATGTACAGGGCCACTCGCTGCCCCGACGCTGGCTGGACACCGGTCACAGGGTTCCGCCCGCCCGTCAGGTCGGTCCGCGGCCTTCGTCGAGTGGGAACCTCTCCCACTCCATGCGCACCTGCCTCGACCTGCTGGACGGCCGGACCGGCAGCTCGATCACGACCTGGAGCACCGGGCGGATCAGTCATCACTCAAGGAAGGAGCACACCGTGCCGACCTTCGTCCAGGTGCCGCGCCTCGGCCGTGCCGCGCTCGCCACCGTGACCGCCGGCGCCCTGGCAGCGGCAGGACCACTGGTCGCCGCCCCCTCGGCCCACGCGAGCGGGGTGGACATCACCTGCCTGATCGGAACGTCGCAGGCCACCTACGACCCGCCGTTGTCCAACACCACGCAGACCCTGGACATCGGCGTCACGGAGACCTACGGATGCGCGTCGCTGAACACCTCGGTGTCCAGCGGGTCCACCGCTTACTCCGCCACCTCCGAGGCGGACTGCCTGCTCACCGCCAACTCGTATCCCGGCGCCACGCGTACGTACCACTGGAACGACGGCCGGAGCAGCACGATCACCTTCACCGTCAGCAACGCGGTGCGGGCCGTCGACGGCACCACCACCGTCACCTCGGTCGGCACCGTCACCGCCGGCCTCGGAGTCGGCGGTACGGCGACGCGGGTGGTCGTCCAACCCCAGCTCGATCTGTCGGCATGCGCCACGACCGGCGTCTCCTCCACCACCGGCACGGCCACGCTCGCCGTCCTGCCGGTCTGACCGACGGACCCGGAAGTCAGCCTGAACGGAACAGGAAGGAATTCCCGCGATGCAGAAGATCCGGCGCTACCTCGTAGGGTTGTGCGCCCTGGTGTCCCTGTTGTCCACCACACTGGCGCTGGCACCGGCGGCACAGGCCCGGTCCGGCTCCCTCGTGGACATCGTGTGCGAGGGGAACGAGACGAGCACCTACTCGCCCCCGCTGACGAACACCCCGCAGACCACCAGCGTGCAGTCCACGGAGAACTACACCTGCTCCTCCCTGCTGACCGGGGTCAGCAGCGGCACGAGCAGCGTGACCATATCCGGCACCTACAGCTGCGTCCTCTCGCTGCAGCCCTTCACCGCTACGTCCACGTACCACTGGAACACCGGGCAGACCAGCACCGCCGAGTACAGCGTCACCCTGGCGCGGGCCGCTGACGGCACCACCACGGTGACCGCTCTCGGGACGGTGACCGCCGGCCTCGGACAGGGGGCTGCCTTCACCAACGTCATCGTCAAGCCCGCCCTCGATCTCACGGCCTGCTCGGGCAACGGGCTCTCGCAGCTCACCGGCCCGGCCGTCCTCACCATGCTGCTCTGACCCGTCCGCCCACCACCGCACGTGGCACTGACGTGCGCGCGACTCCCTGGGGCCCGGCCTCGGAGCCGCGCGGACGTACGTGGTCAGGTCGGCGCACCACCTGCTGCGCCGGCAGCCGGCAGCGGCACGACCGGCAGTCGGCCGAGGCCGTTGAGGATGAAGGTGGGCAACCGTTCCGGCACCGCGTCCGGGTCGGCCAGGGAGAGTCGGGGCAGGTGGGAGAAGAGAACCTCCAGTGCGGTCTCGGCCTCCGTACGCGCGAGGTGCGCCCCGAGGCAGAAGTGCGGGCCGAAGCCGAAGGCGAGGTGGCCCTTGTCGGCCCGCAGCGGGTCGAAGCGGTCGGCCTCCTCCGGGTGCCGCTGCGGATCACGCCCTGCGGCGGCGAAGCCGAAGAGCACCGGCTCTCCCTGCCGGACGACGACGCCTTCGCCGAGATCCACGTCCGCCACCGCGTAGCGCAGCGGCAGGTACATGATGGGCCCCTCGTGCCGCAGTGTCTCCTCCACGATGTCCGGCCAGCCGACCTTCCCCGAACGGAGTTCCGACAGGTGTGCCGGTTCGCTCAGCACCGCGTGCACCGCGCTGGTGATCAGGTGCACCGTGGTCTCGAAGCCGGCACCGATCATCAGGAACAACGTCCCCTTGAGCGTCTCCTCCGTCAGGACCTGCTCCCCCTCGGCCGGTATCAGCAGATCGCTGGTCAGGTCGGGACCGGGATGAGCGCGCTTGTACGCCACCAGTTCGTCCAGGCGGGCCGCGATGTCGGCCTGTACCGCTCGGCTCTCCTCCGGGCCGAGGCTGGTGTTCGCGGCCCCGTCGATCGCCGTGCCCAGGGACTGCCGTTGGGCGTCCGGCACTCCGAACAGGTCGCATATCACCGTCATCGTCAGCGGCAGCGCGAAGGCGCCCCGCAGGTCGACGACGGTTCCGGGCCGCGATGCCGCGAGGCGTCGGGCGAGCTGTTCCGCCGTCCGCCTGATCAGGGGACGCATGGCTGCCACCCGGCGGGGCGAGAAGGACGGCGCCACCCTGCCGCGCAGGGTGCGATGCTCGGAGCCGTAGGCGTTGAAGAAGTTCTGCTGGAACGTCACCGCCGCCAGCGGCCATCCGTCCGGCACGTCGAGGCGTCCCGGCCAGTGCCTGACGGGGTCACGGGAGATGCGTGCGTCGGCGGCGAGTCGTTTGATCACTTCGTGGCGGGTCACCGCCCAGGCGATGACGCCCCCCGGCAGCGTGACCCGGACCGCTGGGCCGGAGGACCGCAGCTGTGACGCCTGCGCGTGCAACGAGAGACCGGAGGTGTCGAGAGCGGGGCAGCCCTGGTCGGGCGGTGAGGTCATGCGTACTCCTCGGACGGGATCCGATCCGATCGGGGAGCCGCCGTACCGCCGCGCGCGGAGGAGGAAGTGCACCCGTCCGGGCGAGGTGGGCGACACGACGAGTCGTTCCCCCGTCGCGGGGCACGGAAACGGCGGGACCGTGCGGCGGACGGAGAACCGCCCCACCCTGTCCTCGGCCGCACGCGGGCGACGCCGGAGGTCAGGCTTGGGTGAAGGCCGGCACGACGTCGTGCCGGGTCATCTCGTGGGCGTCGGCCGTCACTCCCGCGCCGGCCAGGACCGCGTGGTCCCTTGCCGGCCGGGCCCTGGCGAACTCGGCCCGCTCCAGCACGACCAGGCCCGCGCCCTCGGACATCACCAACCCTCCACGCTGCCGGTCGAAGGACCGGGAGGCCCGGCGGGAGCACGGGCCGCGGCGGGTGCGCGGCGCCCGGCCCGACCGTTCGGCGCGCGGGCTACGGCATGCGCTCCGTGGTGGAGGCGAAGCCGAGCCAGGTGTGGCGGTTGTTCCACCAGCACCAGCCGACCTTGGGCGCGTCGCGCCGCTCGCGGCCGTCACGGCCGGTGCCGTTGCTGATCCAGATGGCGGGGGTGCGGGCGTCGAAGGCGCCGTCCGGCTTGCGCAGGCGCGAGGCGATGGTCATGAAGCAGTGGTTGCGCTCGAGGGCGGCGGGCTGCTGGAGGATCCAGTGGATGCCCTCGGTGAGGACCAGCGGGCTGCGGCCGTCCTGGACGAGGGCGGGGAGCGCTTCCTCCGGGCTCCGGTTGGCCATGTGGTCGCCGCGGTCGGGGCGGGCGAGGAGGTAGAGCGGGCCGGCGGGCAGGTCGACCCCCTGCGGCGTGAACCGGTCGACGTCCGCCATGTCGACGACGACGAAGCCGGGCTTGCCCTTCCGCCGGAGCAGCGGCGCGAGGGCGGATGCGGGGGCCCGGTCGGGGTGCACCGCGAGCAGTACGTCGTCCCGGTCGCCGGCGCGTTCGGCGAAGGCGCGGAGCGCGGTGGCGGACAGCCCGGCGATGTCGTGGACGCCGAGTCCGATCAGCCGCTCCGCCTGGGCGGCGAGGGTCGGCAACGGGGTCGAGGAGAGGGCGTGGGCGTCGCCGGCGGCGGTGTCGGCGGAAGGCTGCTGGGGCAGCGGCAAGGTGATCCCTCGTTCGCGTCGGAGTGGGGTGCGGGTCAGAAGTCGAGGACGGGCATGAACGGCAGCGGACGGTCGTGCCGGTCACACACGGTCGCCGGCGGCCGGCCCGGGCGCGGAGAACACGGGAGCGCGGGCCGGTGGTCGGTCGGGCTACCGGTCGAGCTACCGGCCGAGGCGGCGGAAGCGTGCGACAGCCGGCGGGAAGAACCCGGCGACGAGCACGGCGGGCCAGGCGACGGCGAGGAGTCCCGCACGGCCGTGGTCCTGCCTGCGCCGTTCGGGCCGAGGATCCCCTGGACCGTACCGGCCCGGACGGTGAGATCGAGGCCGTCGGGAGCCCGCTTGTCGCCGTACCTCTTCCGCAGTCCCTCGACGGTGACCGCCGCGTCGTCGTGGGGCAACACGCCCTCCCTCCAAGGTGGTCAAGTTTGACTACTTGGCCAAAGGTAGGCCGTCCGGACCGATTAGTCAAACTTGATTACAGGCCGGGAGGGAGAAGCCGCCCCCCTCCCCGCCCCCACTAGTCAAACTTGGCCAGCCGCTACACTGGTCAGCGCTGTTCCGAAGGGAGACTCCCATGTCAGCGATCCGACTGCTCGTTCTCGGCGCGGTCCGCCAGCACGGGCGGGCGCACGGCTACCAGGTGCGCAACGACCTGGAGTTCTGGGGCGCCCACGAGTGGTCCAACGCCAAGCCCGGTTCGATCTACCACGCCCTGAAGCAGATGGCCAAGGACGGCCTCCTCGTCGCCCACGAACTCGCCGCCAGCACGGCCGGGGGCCCGCCCCGCGTCGAGTACGAGATCACCGACCGCGGCACCGAGGAGTACTTCTCCCTCCTCCGCCAGGCCCTGACGTCGTACGACCAGAAGACGGACGTCCTGTCCGCCGGCATCGGCTTCATCGTGGACCTTCCCCGGGACGAGGCCGTCGCCCTCCTGGAGGAGCGGATCAAGGGGCTCGAGCGGTGGAGGGAATCGGTCACCGAGTACTACACGCCGGAGCAGGGCCCCGAACAGCTCGGCCACATCGGCGAGATCATGCACATGTGGCTGCACTCGTCCGACAGCGAGGCGACCTGGACGCGCGGCCTGATCTCGCGGATCAAGGGCGGCGCGTACACCTTCGCGGGAGAGGGCGAGCCCTTCGTCGGCGTCCTCGCGGACGGCGAACCGAATCCGTACGCCACCGGCCCCCACCCGGAGGACCCCGCCGGCTAGAACCCGCCCGGCGGACCACGCGCCGGAACCGGTACAGGCCGACGTCGACCGGAGCGGCTGCGGCCGGATCCAGTCCGGCGGGAAGGTGGGGCGTCGGCGAGTGTCGGCTCGGCCGCTGGGTGCGGGCGCGCCGAGGGTGCTCATCGGGGGCGAGGGCGATCACGCGCGGGCAGCCGCTCGACGACCAGGTCGTAGGAGCCCTCGACCACGTCGGTGATCAGCCGTTCGGTGATGCCGTGTCCCGGCCCGAGCGTGATCCAGTTGCGTTTGTCGAGGTAGCGGCCCGGTGTGATCGTGGCATGGGCGCGCATGTGGGCGCGGGCTTCTTCGGGTTCGCATTTCACCGTGACGATCTGTTCGTCCGGGTCGTCGGTGACGATGAGGAACACCTTGCCCGCGACCTTGTACACGTCGAGCCGGGGGGTGAAGGGGCGGGAGCGGCTGACACCGGGCAGGGCGAGGGCCGTCCTGCGGGCGGTGTCCTGGAGCCGGTCGCCGGCCGCACTCACCGGGATGCCCCCGTGCCGCCGCTGCAGGTGTGCGGGTCCACGGGCTGCTCGGCCTTGGGCAGGTGGTCGACGACGAGCCGGTAGGACTCCGTGACGAGCTCCCGGACCAGCTTCTTGTCGATGCCCGCCCCGTCCTCCAGCGTGATCCAGTGCTTCTTGTTCATGTGGTAGCCGGGGGTGATGTGGCTGTTGCCCTCCCGCAGGGCCAGGGCCTCGCCCGGGTCCGACTTGAGGATCACGACGGGACGCCCGGGGACCTCGGTCATCAGCAGGAACACCTTGCCGCGCACCTTGAAGATCTCCCAGTCCTCCCCGAAGGGATGATCCAGCTCGGCTCCGGGAAGCCCCTGCGCGCAGTCGGCGGCGGTCTTGTGCAGAGTCATGGTCCTCCTCCTTGAAGCGGCTAAGTGGCGAAGTGGCGGCGAACTGCGTCGCGGTGCAGACCGCCATGTGCGCGCCCCACGACCGCGGCGGCGCACTCCGTCCCGTCCACCGGCCGGGCCCAGCGTTCCACCCGGCTGCCCCGGGCCACCGGCGGACGATGCCACGACGATCATTCGCCACTCCTTCGGTGGCGGTCTCGGCCGGAGCACGCGTCGTCCGTCCACCCCGCCGGCCCGGCCGGACGGAGCGCGGCCCGCGGAGCGGGCGAGGAGGGCGGCCTGTACACGGTCGGTGACGTCCAGGGCCGCGATGACCGTGGCACGGATGGCCGAACGATTGCCCCGTCCGGCCCCGCGTCCTGCGCTCGGACGCCTCAGCCGATGCCCAGAGGCGGACATATGCATACCTTCGGCTCATGAGACATCTGATGAAACGCCCGCCCGGGCGTTCCGTATTCGCCTCGCCCGTGGCCCTGCTGGTCGCTGCGGGCGCCGCCTGTTCGGGCACCCTCACCGCGGTGGCCCTGACCGGTCAGCCGGCGGGGGTCGCGGCACGCGTACCGATCGTCATCGGCAACCCCGTGGAGGGGAGCAACGGCTTCGGCGTCGTCACCGAGGAGGAGGCGACGCTGGGCAGCACCGAGGCCGAGGGGCCGGTCGCCGTCGGCGGGGACCTGACCTTCGGCTCCGGCTACAACGTCGCCCTGAACACCGCGGGCAGCTTCACCGCCCCGGGGGACGCGCGGCCGACCGCTCTCCTCGTCGGCGGGAGGGTCGATTTCGCGGGCAGCAGTCCGACGGGTGTCCTCCGGGTCCTGGACGGCGGCTACGTCAAGATCGGCGACGAGACCGGCAGCACGGCGCTGAACCAGGACGCCAACGGCGCCGACGTCAACACCCAGGTGGTGGCCGAGGGAAGCGGCTACGACTCCACGCCGCGCATCGAACTCACCGTCCAGCAGCCGGTCGGCTCGGTCTTCCAGTCCGGGCTGATGGACTTCACCTCGCTGTTCTCCGTCTACCGCGACCGCGCCGACCGGATGGCCGAATGCGCCACCGACGTGACACTGCTCGACGGCGAGGGCAACCCGCTCGACCCGGAGGACATCACGCCGGGTACCGACGTGCAGGTCTCGCTGACCAGCGGCCGGACCAATGTGCTGCGCCTGACCGGCGAGCAGTTGAACGACATCGCCGAGATCACCTTCCTCGACCGGCCGACCGCCGACACGCCGCTGCTCGTCAACGTCGACACCACGGCCACGGCGGGGGTCTTCACCTGGGACACCCCCACACCGGCGGGCATCTCCAACGCCGAGGCGCCCTACATCCTGTGGAACTTCGCGGACGCGACGAGCATCACCATCGCGACCGGGGACTCCGTGGAGGGCACGATCTTCGCTCCGCGCGCCGATCTCGTCGACCTCGACCCGTCGAACATCGAGGGCGACGTCATCGTGAAGTCCCTGGTGGCGGGTCCGCTGTCCGGGCCCTCGGGCGAGGCGGTGAACGCGGGCGAGATCCACTACCACCCGTTCGCCGCCGAGTTGCAGTGCGATTCCGACTCCGGCCCCTCCCCCAGCCCCTCGGACTCCGGGTCGCCCTCCCCGTCCCCCAGCCCCTCGGACTCCGGCTCCCCCTCGCCGTCCCCCAGCCCCTCGGGCACCGGATCACCTCCGCCGTCCCCCAGCCCGTCCGGTTCCGGGTCTCCCACTCCGGAGCCCAGTGGCTCGCACCCGACGCGGCCGCCGAAGCCGAAGCCGCCGCACCCCGAGCCGGGGTACGGCTACGGCTACGGGAGCGAGTGACACGCAACCCGGCCGACCGGCACGAGCGGTACAGCAACGCAGCAACGCACCACAGCGGCACAGCGAGCGGTTCCGGGCGGCAGCCGCCCGGAACCCGTTCACCGGGTGCTTCGCGCGCTCCACACCGTGCCGCGGGCCTCGTACTCGAGCATCTCCTCCAGCCCGACCGCGGCGTCCGCCCCGAGCTCACGCCGCGCCAGCCACAGGGCGAGGTCCAGTCCGGAGGTGACCCCGCCCGCGGTGACCAGGTCGCCGTCGTCGACCACGCGGGCGTTCTTCAGCACGCCGCCCTGCCGTTCCAGGTCGGCCCGCGCCCGGTGATGGGTGGTGCAGGGGCGCCCCGAGGTCAGCCCGGCGGCGGCGAGCAGCATCACGCCCGTGCACAGCGCGGCGACGGTCAGGCCCGGACGGGTCGCGGCGGCGAGGGCCCGCGGCAGTGCGCCGCGCCGGATCTCGGCCCACACACCGGGGTCCTCGCGGCGCCGGTACCCGCCGCCGGGGACGACGAGGAGGTCCGCCCGCTCGGGCGCCCACCCGTGGTCGACGCGCAGCCGGGTGCCGTAGGCCGCCCTGACGGCACGCGGGCCGTCCAGCGTCACGTAGCGGGTCTCCACCTCCCGGTCGGCGAAGTGACCGGAGGCGGAGAAGACCTCGTACGGGGCGGCGAAGTCGAGTTCCTCCACGCCGTCGAACATGACCACGTGGACGCGCAGGGGCCCGCCGGGCCCGTCGGGTCCGGGGCCGTCGGAGGCGGCGGCCCGGGTGGCGGCGCCGGCCGTCAGGGTGGCGGCGCCGAGCGCGGTGGTGGCGTGCAGGAGGGTCCGGCGGTTCATCTCGGTGGGTACTCGCTTCCTCGGTCGGTCATGGGCGCGGGGATCGGTTCGTCGGCCAGGTAGGGAGGCGCCGGGTCGTACTGGAGGGCACGGCGCACGGCGCGGGCGTGCTCACGACCGTGCAGGTGGCCGACGAGCCACAGGGCGCTGTCGATGCCGGCCGAGACGCCTTGGCCGGTGAGCAGGTGGCCGTCGACGACATAGCGGGCGTCGCGCACGACGGTGACGTCACCGCGCAGCTCGAGCGCGTCCTCGTACTGCCGGTGGGTGGCCACCCGGCGGGACCGGGCCGGGCCGGCGGCGTGGAGCAGGAAGGCCCCGGTGCAGACGCCGACCACCCAGGTGGCGCGCTCGGCGGTACCGGCGAGCCAGCCGGTGACCCGCTCGTTGCGGGTCTGCTCCTCCCGGGCGCCGCGACCGCCCGGTACGAGGACGACGTCCAGCGGCGGATGTCCGTCGAGCGTGTGGTCCGGCAGGACCCGCATGCCCTGGGAGCACCGGACGGGGCCGGAGTGCTCGGCGACGAGCACGACGTCGTCCGCGCCGTCCCGCAGTCCGGAGGAGGTGGCGAACACCTCCCACGGTCCGGCGAAGTCGAGTTCCTGCACCGAGTCGAACAGCAGGATGCCGTACCTGGTCATGCTCAGTTGCCCCAGCGTCCGGCGTCGGCCATGGTCTCCATGCGGGTCCTGTGCGGCGGCAGCGACCGCTCCCGCAGCAGTTCGGCGGCGAGGGTGAAGGGCGGCGCCTTCTCCGGCCGGTTGCGCGCCTGTCCGGTGATCTCGTCGGTGAGGGTGGTGGCCATGGACAGCCGCGGGAGGGCGGCGTGGATCGCGGCGCCCACGGCGTCGTCCACGCAGTCGGTGTCCCAGCCGAAGTCCATGCCGGTCCCCTGGTGCACCAGGGCGCACAGGATGCCGCGTCGCTCGGCGATGCCCGGTGTCGTGTGCAGGGCGATGGCCTCCCACACGGCGTCGACCTCGGCGGCGGGCAGACCCTGCGCGGTGAGGAACTCGGCGGCCGTGTCGGCGCCGTCCACCTCGAACCGCTGGTGGCGGTCACCGGCCCGGGTCAGTCCGATGTCGTGCAGGACGCAGGCCAGGAACAGCAGCTCCGGGTCGTAGTCCCGCCCCGGCTCGGCGCCTTGGTGGTCGGCGCGCAGACGGGCGAACAGGGCGCTGCGGACGCTGTGGTTGGCGGTCGCGGTGGACTCCGTCTCACGTACCAGGGCCAGCGCGCGGCGCGCGAGCGGAGTGTCGGGGAGCGGTGGGACGCCGGCGATCATCTCGTCGTTCATGACATCGATGGTCGTTCGTGCCAACTGCCGCCGACAGTGGCAGAATTGACGTTGTGCGCGAGGAAACTGCCACCCCTGCCCGACCGCACCGCGTGGCCGTCCTGGTCCTGGACGACGTGCTGCCGCTGGACCTGGGCATCCCGGCCCAGGTGTTCATCGCGGTGCCCGGTGATCCCTACCGGCTGACCCTGTGCGGACGGACCTCTCGGCCGGTCACGACCGCCGCGGGCTTCGCGGTCACGGTGGCGGCCGGGCTGGAGGCCGTGCGCGAGGCGGACACCGTCATCGTGCCGGGGTACGCCCCGCACCGGCGGGAGCTGCCGCGCGCGGTGCTCGCCGCGCTCGCCGAGGCCCACGCGCGGGGCCGGCGGCTGGTCTCCATCTGCACCGGCGCCTTCGCGCTGGCGGAGGCCGGGGTGCTGGACGGCCTACGGGCCACCACCCACTGGAAGTACGCGGCGGAACTGGCCGCGCGGCATCCGAAGGTGTCGGTGGACCCGCGCGTGCTCTACGTGGACGAGGGCCAGGTGCTGACGTCGGCGGGCGTCGCCGCCGGCATCGATCTCTGCCTCCATCTGGTGCGACGTGACCTGGGCGCGCGGACGGCGAACGAGGTGGCGCGTTCCCTGGTCTCCGCGCCGCACCGCGACGGCGGGCAGGCGCAGTACATCGGACGGCCGTTGGCCCCCGAGGAACCCGGCGCCACCCTCGCGGCCACCCGGGCGTGGGCCCTGGAGCGTCTGCACGAACCGCTGACGGTCCCGCGGCTCGCCGCGCACGCGCACATGGCGCCGCGGACCTTTGCCCGACGGTTCGTCACCGAGACCGGCGCGACGCCCCTGCGGTGGCTGCTCGCCGCCCGGCTCGACCGTGCCCGGGAGCTGCTGGAGACCACCGGGCTCGCCGTCGACCACATCGCCGACCGGTGCGGCCTGGGCAGCCCCTCCAACCTGCGGCTGCACTTCCGCCGCGCCCTGGGGACGACACCCACCGCCTATCGCGCGACGTTCGCCGGGACGGCGCCGGGCGGGTTCAGCAGGACCAGCCGTTCATCACCCGGCCCCGGCGGCTGATGCCGCGTAGGCGCGTCCGTGGACCCACTCGCCGCCGGCCTGTTCGACCAGGAAGGGGTCTCCCCCGTCGGCCCGGGCGCGTCCCCGCCGGGCGGGGACGGCGGCTCGCGCCCCGGACACCCCCGGTGCATATTGGACGGAAAGTGAATGCATCGGACATCACGCTCCCTGTTCGCTGACGGCTACGCACCGGAGGACGGCCATGGCCACCCTGACCGTTTGGAAGTTCGACACCCCCCAGGCCGCGGAGGACGCCGAGGCCACGCTGCTGCGGCTGCAGAAGCAGCAACTGATCCAGGTGCAGGACGCCGCGGTCGTCACCTGGCCCGAGGACGCGAAGAAGCCGAAGACCAAGCAGCTGCACGACCTCATGGGCGTGGGCGCGCTCTCGGGCACCTTCTGGGGGATGCTCTTCGGGCTGATCTTCTTCGTGCCGCTGCTGGGCGCGGCGATCGGCGCCGCGGCCGGAGCCCTCGGCGGCCAGCTCTCCGACGTCGGCATCGACGACGACTTCATCGACTCGGTCAAGACCCAGGTCACGCCCGGCACCTCCGCCCTGTTCCTGCTCTCGGAGAACGCGGTGGTCGACCGGGTGAAGGAGGCGTTCCCCGCGGGGCACGCGGAGCTGATCCGCTCCAACCTGGCGGCCGAGCAGGAGGCGAAGCTGCGCGAGGTCTTCTCCGGCTGAGCGAAGGAGCGGCGGGCGGCTGCTGATCGCCGGCGCGCCGGGCGGTGCGCCCGGGCGGACCGGATCAGCCCCGAACGCAGTGCTTCGCCAGCTCGGCGAGGACGGCGGCCTCGCGCCTGTTCACGTCACCGTCCACCGCTGCCACGACCTCCGCCGCGTCGAGGACGTCGCTCAGGTCGCCGGGCTCGGCGTCGACGCGTCGCCACACCTCGGCGGGCTCGATGTCGACGAGCGCGGCCAGCTCGTCGTCGACCACCTGGTGGCGTTCCCGGACCACCCGCACCAGATGGCGCATCAGCAGCGTCTCGTCGTCGTGGATCTTCTGGTCGGAGGTGACGACGAGCCACGCGACCCACAGCATCAGCTGCGGGTGCGTGCTGCGGGCGCTCAGGCGCTCGGCCAGTTCGGCGATCCGCGCCTCGTTGCGGTAGACGGCCTGCGCGTGCCGTCCGGCCAGGAGGGTGGTGTATCGGTTCAGCAGGATCGCGAGGGGGACGCCGATGCCAGGGATGCCCAGCTTGATGATGTTGCGCTGCAGGAGGTGCCGGCCGATGACCGGGAGGCCCTTCGCCGCCTGCAGCGTCGCACCGGTGAAGATGCGCTTGACGAGGGGCCGCACCAGGGCCGGGACCGCCTTGCCGAGGCCGCCCCGGAGCAGTTCACCGCCCTTGATCATGAAGGCCACCCGGTAGAACTTCCACAGTTCCTCGGGGTCGGACAGGTCGATCGGTATGCGGTGCAGGACGGCGACGTCGTACGCCAGGCGGAGCTGGAGCCGGGTGACGTAGGTGAGGTCGATCATCATCGTGGTGACGGCGGCCGGGACGGTCGCGGGCGAGGCGCCGCCGAGGCTTCCGATGGTGGCGGCGACGGCCGCCGTGTACGCGCCGGCGGAGAGGCCGCCCTCGATGGCGGCGTACCGGGCCGCCATCTTGATCCGCTGCTCGACCACGGCGTCCACCGGGACTCCCGCGTAGCGGTCCTGGAAGTACTGCCAGTCGACCTTCGTGGTGTAGGCATTCATGGCGTAGGCGCTGAGTTTCACGAACCAGTTGCCCGACTTGATGTCGTCACCGCTCAGCCCCGCGACGAAGGTCCGCAGCTCGTCCCGCTCGTGCTCGACCGCCTCCCGGTCGCCGTCGTCGGCTTCTCCGGCGGCGTCCTCCGCCGCAGCGGCGTCGGGCTCGGCGGCGGCGTCGGGCTCGGCGGCGGCGTCGGGCTCGGCGCCTTCGGCGTCGAAGGAGTCGGTCGAAGTCCTGGTCATGGCAAGCCCCCCCGGGCTGTCGGTGCGGAGCGGGCCCCCGATTCCCCGGCGCTCCGCTGCGTCCTCGGCGCGGTGACTCCCCGGCCTGTGGACCTCGGCCGGTGGATGTCCCGCGGGCGGCAACCCTAGCGCGTCAGGTGGCGGCGGGCGCCCCGTGAGCGTCCGCCGGACCCCGCCGGCTGCCCGCGGCGCCGCTGCCGTCCCCTCTGCCGACCTGCTGACCTGCATGAAAGCGTCCGGACCGGGCAGACGGGTCGGCCTGGGGAACGGGAGGACGAGACCATGACGATGACGGAGCAGCCGGCCGGTTCGACGCGCGAGGACGACGCCGCCTGCCGCGCGCACGCCGAGTGCCACGGCAGACGGCCCGCCGCCGAGGAGCCGGAGTCACCGCGCGAGCGGGTCAACCGCCGCTGGAACGAGATCCTGCAGGAGACCCGGGTCACCCAGACCGGCGTCCAGATCCTCTTCGGGTTCCTGCTCAGCGTCGCCTTCACCCCCACGTTCCGCGAGTTGGAGACGCTGGACCGCGGCATCTACGTGGTCACCGTGGTGCTGGGCGCGGCGGCCACGGCGTCGCTCATCGCGCCCGTCGCCATCCACCGGTTCCTGTCCGGTCAGCGCATGAAGGGCGACGTGGTCGAGGCCGCGGGCCGGCTGATGGTGTGCGGCATGGTCCTGCTGGCCCTGACCATCGGCTGCACGCTCCTGCTGCTCCTGCGCTTCGTGCTCCCCGGCGTCCTCGCCGAGGTGCTGGTCGGGGCGGTCATGCTGTGGTTCGGCCTGTGCTGGTACGTCCTGCCGCTGCGTCTGCGCCGCCGCGCCGCCCGCCGCGCCCGCCGGTCCGGCGAGCACGACGGGGCCGACGCGTAGCGCCGGGCTCGGGCGGCGGAGCGGGGTTCCGCCCTCCCGCGCGGCGGGCGGAACTCACGCGACGTCACTGCGGCGGGGCGCCCAGCGGGTTCGCGGCCAGCGCGCGAGCGGTGCCGTACAGGTTGGCGGCCATCGCGCGGCCGGTGCTGTGGGCCCACTCGTGGCCGCGTTCGTCGTCGAGGTAGTCGGGTCCCGGGCCGGGCCCCAGGTGCCAGTAGGTCCACGACTGGCCCGGGACGGTGTAGCCGATGTCGCACAGGGCTCCGTTGATCTCGCTGATCACGTGGTGCGCGCCGTCCTCGTTGCCGGTGACGACGACCCCGGCGACGCGGTTGTAGGCGACGGGACGGCCGTCGTCGTCGGTCTCGGACAGCATGGCGTCCATGCGTTCCAGGACGCGTTGGGCGACGGAGGACGGCCGCCCGAGCCAGGTCGGGGAGGCGACGACGAGGATGCGCGCCTCCAGCAAACGGGCGTGCACGGACGGCCAGTCGTCGCCGTCGGCGACCGCCTCGCTGACCACGCCGGGGTGGATGTCGAGGTCGACGGCGCGGACGTACTCCACCTCGACGCCGCCGTGCCGCGCCAGCCAGTCACCGACCACCCGGGCCAGTGCTTCGGTGTTGGACGGGTCGGGGGACTTCTTGAGCGTGCAGTTGATCACCAGTGCCTTCATGGCACAGCCGTACCCCGCGACGGGCCGCCGTCCCCGCGGTGCACCCGCACGGGCGAAGGGCAGGACCGGGGTCAGGGCGTGAAGACCTTGCCCGGGTTGAGGATGCCCGCGGGGTCCCACACCCGCTTGATGCCGCGGTGCAGGTCCAGGACCGCGGGGCCGAGTTCGTCCGCCAGGCCGCGCATCTTCAGCAGGCCCACGCCGTGCTCGCCGGTGACGGTGCCGCCCAGCGCGAGCGCCTGGTCGACGACCTCCTCGAACACCTCGCGGCAGCGGGCGAGTTCCCGCTCGTCGCCGCGCGGCACCACCAGCATCGGGTGCAGGTTGCCGTCCCCGGCGTGCGCCAGGGTGGGGATGCGCACTCCGTGCCGTGCGGCGATGTCCTCCAGGCGGGCCAGCATCTCGGGCAGGAGGGTGCGGGGGACGCAGACGTCCTCGCTGAGCACCATGCCCAGGCGCTCCAGCGCGGGGTAGACCAGGCGCCGGGCGGTGAACAGGGCGTCCGCCTCGGCCTGGTCGCCGGACCGCGCGCTCCAGGTGGCGCCGGCCGACTCGAAGCAGGTCAGCACGGTGTCGGCCTCCTGGACGCCGGCCGCGCCGGGCGCGTCGCAGCGGGCCAGCAGCAGGACGTCGCCGCCGTCCGTGAGGCCCATGTTCTTCCACTCGTCGACGGCGCGCAGGGAGAAGCGGTCCACGAGCTCGAGGGCGCTGGGCACCACGCCGGACGCCACCACCCGGGCGACGGCCCGGCCGGCGCTCGGCAGGTCGGAGAAGTAGCCGACCACCGTGTGTTCCTGGGCGCGCTCGCCGCGCAGCCGCACCGTCACCTCGGTGACCAGGCCCAGCGTCCCCTCCGAGCCGACCAGCAGTCCGGCGAGTTCGAAGCCGGCCGAGCTCTTGGCGGTGCGCCGCCCCAGCCGGACCACGTCACCGAGCCCGGTGACGACCTCGAGTCCCAGCACGTAGTCCCGGGTGACGCCGTACTTCACGCAGCACAGGCCGCCCGCGTTGGTGGCGACGTTCCCGCCGATGGTGGACCACGGGGCGCTGGCCGGATCCGGCGGGTACCACAGGCCCTTGGCGGCGCACGCGGCGCGCAGGTCCGCGTTGACGACGCCGGGCTGCACCACGGCCAGCCGCTCGTCGGGGTCGATGCGCAGGACGCGGTCCATCGCCGCGAAGGACACCACCACGGCGCCGTCGACCGCGTTGGCGCCGCCGGACAGGCCGGTGCCGGCGCCGCGGGCCACCACCGGGACGCCGTGCCGAGCGCAGTGGGCCACCACGGCCGCCACCTCGGCGGTGTCGTGGGGCCGTACCACGGCCGCCGGAAGCCCGTAGGGCGCGCCGGCGGCCTCGTCGTGGGCGAAGGACGCCACTTCGGACGGGTCGGTGATCACCCGTCCGGCCGGGAGGAGGTCCGCGAGATCAGTCGGTGTCCAGGTCACCCGGGGGAGGTTGGCACCCGGTGCGGCGGCCGTTCAATTGGCCGTTGGTACAGGCCTGTTGCGCCTGTACCAAGGGCCAATTGCCCGCCCTTCGAGACCTCGGCCAGCCTTGCTCGACGTCGGATCAAGGCCGTGTCCACGGTCCTCAGGAGGGTGAGTCGATGACGGCAGTGCTGATGGGAATCGGAGGATTCCTCCCGCCCGGGACGGTGACGAACGACGACCTCTCCCGCACCCTCGACACCACGGACGAGTGGATCCGCACCAGGACGGGCATCCGGGAGCGGCGGTTCGTCTCCGGGGGTCTGTCGACGGGAAGCATGGCCGTCACGGCCGGCGAGCGGGCCCTGCGGTCGGCCGGGGTGACCGGGGTGGACGCCGTGGTGGTGGCGACCACGTCGCCCGAGCGGCTCTGCCCGGCGGTCGCGCCGGAGGTGGCGTCCCGGCTGGGTCTGGGGCCGCTGGCCGCCTTCGACCTGACCTCGGCGTGCAGCGGCTTCCTGTACGGGCTCGCCACCGCGTCCGGGCTGATCGCCGCCGGCACCGCCGACACCGTGCTGTTCATCGGGTCGGAGGCGTTCACCACGCTGGTGGACCCGGCGGACCGGTCCACGGCGCCGATCTTCGGCGACGGGGCGGGCGCGGTCGTCCTCCGCAGGGGCGAACCGGACGAGCCCGGCGCGCTGGGCCCGTTCGACCTCGGCAGTGACGGCGCGCTGGCCGACCTGCTGGCCATCCCGGCGGGCGGCTCCCGCCAGCGGTCCGCCGACGGCGGCCTGGGGCACGGCACGGTGCCGACGGGTGACTGGTACCTGCGCATGGAGGGCCGTCCCCTGTACACGCAGGCCGTCGAGCGGATGACGCAGTCGGCGCAGGCGGCGCTCAAGCGCGCCGACTGGTCCGCCGGGGACGTCGACTGGTTCGTCGGGCACCAGGCCAACATCCGCATCGTGAACGCGGTCGCGGAGGAGCTGGAGCTCCCCGGCGAGCGGGTCGCGGTGAACATCGACCGGGTCGGCAACACCCTGGCCGCGTCCGTGCCCCTGCTGCTCAACGACTACGCGGCCCGCGGCGACCTGAAGGCGGGTCAGCGGGTGCTGCTCTCCGCCTTCGGAGCCGGCCTGTCCTGGGGCTCGACCACGCTCGTGTGGCCGGAGCTCCGCGCGGAGCCCGTCACCTGACGGCTCCGCCCCCGCTCCCCCGTTCCCCCCACTCCCCCACCCCCCCACCTGCCCTCATCACCTCGCACATCCCCACGACTCCCCTGGAGGAGACATCATGAGTTCCGTCCACGACTCCGTCGTCGAGGTCTTCGTCACCCGTTTCGACCTGGACGCCGAGACGGTGGTGCCCGAGGCCACCTTCGACGACCTCGGTCTCGACTCCCTCTCGCAGCTCGAACTGGCCACCGCCCTGAAGAAGCGCCTGGGCGTCGTGATCAGCGACGAGGAGCTGTCCGAGGTCTCCACCGTCTCCGACATCGTCGCCCTGGTCGAGGAGAAGGGCGCGTCGGTCCGATGACCGGCTTCGCGGCCGCCGTCACCGGCATCGGGCTGGTGACGCCCGCCGGTGTCGGCGTCAAGGAGAGCTGGGACCGCGTGGTCGAGGGCCGGCCCACGGCGGCGCACCACGCCGACCTGGAGGGCCTGCCCGTGACCATGGCGTGCCGGGTGCCCGACTTCGTGCCGGCCTCCCTCGGGCGCACCTCCTGGCAGTGGGACCGCTACGCCCAGTTCGCCGTCGCCGCCACGCGGGAGGCGCTGGACCAGGCCGGGCTGGTGCCGGGCGAGTGGGCGGACAGCTCGCGGGTGGCGGTGATCCTGGGCTCCGGCGCCGGCGGCACCGCGACGCTGGAGGCCCAGCACCGCGTGCTGCTGGAGGAGGGGCCGGAGGAGATCTCCGCGATGACCCTCCCGATGGGCCTGCTCAACATGGCGGCCGGCCAGGTGGCGATCGACATCGGCGCGAACGGGCCCTGCTCGGCCCCCTGCACGGCGTGCGCCGCCGGGGCCAGCGCGATCGGCCTGGGCCGTGAGCTGCTCCGGTCGGGGGTGGCCGACATCGTCGTGGCCGGTGGCGCGGAGGCGCCGATCACGCCGCTGTACCTGTCCTCGTTCGCGAGGATGCGGGCGCTGTCACGGCGGTTCGACGACCCGCGGACGGCGTCGCGTCCCTTCGACGCGCACCGGGACGGGTTCGTGCTCGGCGAGGGCGCCGGCGTCTTCGTCCTGGAGACCGAGGAGCACGCCCGGGCCCGGGGCGTACGGCCGGTGGCCCGCGTCATCGGGTACGGCGCGTCCGCGGACGCGCACCACGTGACGTCCCCGCACCCGGAGGGCAAGGGCGCGGAGCTGGCGGTCCGCGCGGCGCTCGCCGACGCGGGGCTGACCGGCCGGGACATCGGGTACGTCAACGCGCACGGCACCTCGACGCCGCTCAACGACGTCGCCGAGGCGGGGGTGATCCGCCGCGTGGCCGGCACGGACGTGCCGGTGAGCTCCACCAAGGGCGTCACCGGTCACCCGCTGGGCGCGGCCGGTTCCATCGAGGCGGCGTTCGCGGCGCTCACGGTGCAGCACGGGGTGATCCCGCCGTCGGCGAGCACCGCCGAGATCGATCCGCGGGTGGAGGTGGACGTCGTGCACGGCGCGGCACGCCACGCCCGCGTCGAGGTGGCCCTGAGCAACTCCTTCGGCTTCGGCGGCCAGAACGCGGCCCTGCTGATCGCCTCCGCCTGATCCCGCCCCCGGCGGCGCCCCCTCACGGCGGGTTCCCTCCGCCGGCCCCCACCACCCCACCGCGGGAGATCCAGCCGCGGGAAAGGACCCCCAGATGACCTCCTCGGCCTCGGCCGAACTGTCCCGGCTGCTCTTCGACGGCAGGTACGAACAGACCCACCAGAACCTGCACGAGCTGCTGCTGGACCCCGTCTTCGACCCCCGCGAGGGGCTGAACATGACCGAGGCCGGGAAGCTGGCCTACGAACGGTCCCGGGCCGTGCACGCCGGGCTGGAACGCCCGCGGGAGATCCTCGCCGATCCGTGGCGGCTGTTCGCGCTGGCCGAGTGGCCGTCGCTGGTCGACGTCTCCACGTTCTCGCTGCTGATGGTGCACTACAACCTCGCCTTCGGCACCGTCGTGGAGCACGGCGACCGCGAGGACCTGAAGGACCTGTTCGACGAACTGGACCGGCTGGACTCCTTCAGCCCGTACATGGCCACCGAGCTGGGCTACGGCAACAACGTCGCCGCGCTGCGCACCGAGGCCGTCTACGACCCCGCCACCGAGACGTTCGTCCTGAACACGCCCGACGCCCTCGCGCAGAAGTACATGTCCTACAGCGGTTTCCAGGACGTCCCCAAGCTGGCCGTGGTGATGGCGCGGCTGAAGGCGGACGGCAAGGACCACGGCGTCTACCCGTTCCTCGTCCGGATCAGCGACGGGGAGCGGCTGTGCGAGGGGGTGCACGCGGCGCCGTGCCCGGAGAAGCCGGTGCAGGGCCTGGACAACGGCCTCACCTGGTTCGACCACGTGCGTGTGCCGCGCCGCCAGCTGCTCCACGGCGACATGGGCGGCTTCGACGACGACGGCGTGTTCCGCCCGTCGTCCGGCAACCGGCGCAAGCGGTTCCTGCGCGCGATGAACCGCATCCTGCCCGGCCGGCTGTGCGTGTCCAGCGCGGCGACGGGTGCGGGCCGGGCGAGCGTCTGGATCGCGCTGCGGTTCGCGGCGCAGCGGCTCACCAACGCGCCCGGCCGCAACGACCTGCCCGTCATCGAGTACCGCAGCCACCAGCTGGCGCTGTACACCGCGCTGGCCCGGACGTACGCGATGACGCTGCTGCTCAACCACGCCAAGCGGGAGTTCACGGCGGTGCCGCCGGACGCCGTCCCGGCGGAGCTGAACCACCTGGTGTCGATCACCAAGGCGCTGTCCACCTGGGAGATGACCGACGTCATAGCCGTCTGCCGGGAGCGCTGCGGCGCGCAGGGCATCTTCAGCGCGAACCGGATCGCGGACTACGGGTCGCTGCTGCAGGGCCTGGTGACCGCGGAGGGCGACAACCAGGTGCTGCTGGCCACCACCGCCGGGCAGATCGTCGCCCAGTACGGCGACGGTGACGGCGCCGAACCGGCCGCGGCACCCGACCCGTCCGGACGCGACCTCGGTGACCTGGCGTTCCAGGTGGCGGCGGTGCGGCACCGGGAGGCGGAGCTGCTCCGGGAGGCCGCCGCGTCCATGGCGGACGAGACCGGGGACCGGACGTACTTCGAGGCGTGGAACGACACCGTCAACACCGGCCTGGAGATGGCGCGGACCCGGGGTGTGCGGATCGCGCTGGAGTGCCTCGAGGCCGCGGTCGGCACGCTGGAGGACGAGTCGGCCCGGACGGCGCTCGGCCTGCTGGGCGCGCTGTACGGGGTCGCCGAACTGCGCCGGGACTCCGGCTGGTACCTGGCGCGCGGGGTGCTGACCGCCGAGCAGGTGGAGCGGCTGCCCCGGGAGGCGGACGCGCTGTGCGCGCGGCTCCGGCCGCACGCCGACGCCCTGATCGACGGCTTCCGCCTCTCGCCGGAGCTGCTGCGGGCGCCGATTGCCGCCGACGACTACGTGGGCGCCTTCCAGCGGCGCACGGGCGCCTTCGGTCCGGCCGGGGCTGCCGGCGGGACCTCCGGCGCGGTCGCCGAGGGGAGCTGACCGGCCATGACGCGGCACAGCTACCTCTGCCCGATCCGCTGGTCGGACATGGACGTCTACGGCATCGTCAACAACGTCTCCTACCTCCGCTACCTGGAGGAGGCGCGGGTCGACTTCATCTTCCGCATGGCGCCGACGGACGGCGACGCCTTCTTCCGGGACGGCTCGGTGGTGGTGGAGCACCGGATCCGCTACCGGCGGCAGCTGGTCCACCGGCACGCGCCGGTGGAGATCGAGATGTGGGTCTCCGACCTGCAGTCGGCGACGGTGGCCATCGACTACGTGGTCCGGGACGGCGACACCGTGTACGCCACCGCCTCGACCGTGATGGCGCCGTTCGACTACCGGGCCGGGCGGCCTCGGCGGCTGACCGAGGAGGAGATCCGCTTCTTCGAGAAGTACCTCGAGCAGACCCCGGCGGCCGGCTGACATGCGGCTGCTGCGGATCGGACCGCCGGGCGGTGAACGGCCCTGCGCGGTGGGCCCCGACGGCGTCGTGCGGGACCTGTCCTCGTGGGTGCCGGACTGGACGGGCGAGGCCCTGGATCCCGGCGCGCTGCGGGAGACGGCGGAGCGTCTGGCACGGGAGGCCGCCGGGCTGCCGGCGGTCGACCCGGCCGCCGGGCGGGTCGGCCCGCCCGTCCGGCCGGGCGGACACCTTCTGTCCATCGGGCTCAACTACCGGGCGCACGCCGCCGAGGCGGGCCTGGCGCTGCCCGACGAGCCGATCGTCGCCAGCAAGGCGCCGAGCACGCTGGTCGGCCCGTACGACGACCTGCTGCTGCCGCCGGGCGGGGAGAGAACGGACTGGGAGGTCGAGCTGGCCGTGGTGATCGGCCGGCGCGCGCGCTACCTGCCGGACCCCTCCACCGCGCTGTCCCACGTCGCGGGGTACGCCACCGGCAACGACGTCTCGGAGCGGAGCTGGCTGCTGGAACGCGGCGGGCAGTGGGTGAAGGGCAAGTCGTTCGAGTCGTTCGGTCCGCTGGGTCCCTACCTGGTCACCCCGGACGAGGTCGGCGACCCGGGCCGGCTGCGGCTGACCTGCCGGGTCAACGGCCGGACGATGCAGGACGGGACGACCGCGGACATGGTCTTCGGGGTGTCCCACCTGATCTGGTACCTGAGCCGGTGCATGGTGCTGCACCCCGGTGACGTGGTGCTCACCGGGACGCCCGGCGGCGTCGCGCTCGGCCGCCCCGACCAGCCGTACCTGCGGGCCGGCGACGTGGTGGAGGCGGAGGTGTCGGGGCTGGGCGCACAGCGGCAGCGGTGCCGGGCGGCGGTCCTCGACGACGACGGGGCGGTTCCGGACGACGGCGGGGCCGCGGCTCCGGAGGACGGCGGGGCGGCGGCCCGGACCGGCACGCGCCGGTACGCCGTCGCCGCCGGCCACGGTGCGGGTCGGCCTCTGGACACCGGGAGGCCCGCGGCCCCTGGGAGGCCCGCAGGCCCCGAGAGGAGAGACGGACGATGACCGTTCAGCAGGAACGCACGGAGCAGCCCCCGGGCGCGCCGACCGGCATCCGGGCGCGGGTGGACGACCTGCGGGCGACCAGGGAACTGGCGCGCGGCGGGCCGGACGAGCGCGCGACCCGGGCCCAGCACGCCAAGGGCAAGCTGACCGCCCGGGAGCGCATCGACGTGCTGCTGGACGCCGGCTCGTTCACCGAGGTCGAGCAGTTGCGGCGGCACCGGGCGGTCGGCTTCGGCATCGAGGACCGCAGACCGCACACGGACGGCGTGATCACGGGCTGGGGCACGGTCGAGGGCCGCACCGTCTTCGTGTACGCCCACGACTTCCGCATCTTCGGCGGGGCGCTCGGCGAGGCGCACGCCGAGAAGATCCAGAAGATCATGGACATGGCCCTCGCGGCGGGGGCTCCGCTGGTCTCGCTCAACGACGGGGCCGGCGCGCGCATCCAGGAGGGCGTCTCGGCCCTGGCCGGTTACGGCGGGATCTTCCGGCGCAACGTGCGGGCCTCCGGCGTGATCCCGCAGATATCGGTGATCCTCGGTCCGTGCGCGGGCGGTTCGGCCTACTCCCCCGCCCTGACCGACTTCGTCTTCATGGTCCGCGGCACCTCGCAGATGTTCATCACCGGACCCGACGTGGTGAAGGCCGTGACCGGCGAGGACGTCACCCAGGAGAAGCTCGGCGGCGCCGACGTGCACGCCGAACTGTCGGGCGTGGCGCACTTCGTGTACGAGGACGAGTGGACCTGCCTGGGCGAAGTCCGGTACCTGCTCTCCCTGTTGCCGTCCAACAACCGGCAGCAGCCGCCGACCGTCCCGTGCGTCGACCCGGACGACCGGCGCAACGACGCCCTGCTCGGCCTCGTCCCGGCCGAGGGCCGGCTGCCGTACGACATGCGCCGGGTGATCGAGGAGATCGTCGACCACGGCGACTTCCTGGAGGTCCACGAGGGCTGGGCCCGCAACGTCGTGTGCGGGCTGGCCCGGCTCGGCGGCCAGGTGGTGGGCATCGTCGCCAACCAGCCACTCGCCCTGGCCGGGGTGCTCGACATCAAGGCCAGCGAGAAGGCCGCCCGGTTCGTGCGCATGTGCGACGCCTTCAACGTCCCGCTGCTGTCGCTGGTGGACGTGCCGGGCTTCCTCCCCGGGGTGGACCAGGAGCACGACGGGGTGATCCGGCACGGGGCCAAGCTGCTGTACGCGTACTGCGAGGCCACGGTCCCGCGGGTCCAGCTGATCCTGCGCAAGGCGTACGGCGGCGCGTACATCGTCATGGACTCCCGCTCGATCGGCGCCGACCTCTCCTACGCCTGGCCGACGAACGAGATCGCGGTGATGGGCGCCGAGGGCGCCGCCAACGTCATCTTCCGCAGGAGGATCGCCGAGGCCGACGACCCGGAGGCCTTGCGCGCCCACCTGGTCAAGGAGTACCGGTCGGAGCTGATGCATCCCTACTACGCCGCCGAACGCGGCCTCGTCGACGACGTGATCGACCCCGCCGAGACCCGGGCGCTGCTCGTCCGCGCCTTCCGGATGCTGCGGAGCAAGCACGCGGACCAGCCGGACCGCAAGCACGCCAACATCCCCCTGTGACCCGACGGAATCGTGTCCCGACGGAATCCGTGACCCGACGGAACCTGTGACCCCTCGCCCCCGGAGCGCACCCATGACGATCACCTTCACCACCGAGCCGGCCGTCCGCCGGCCGGCCGCCGAGCGGGCGGCCCTGATGGAGTCACCCGCCTTCGGCGAGGTGTTCACCGACCACATGATCAGCATCGACTGGGAGCGGGACCGCGGCTGGCACGACGCCCGGCTGCACCCCTACGGGCCGCTGGTCCTCGACCCGTCGGCCCAGGTGTTCCACTACGGCCAGGAGGTCTTCGAGGGCATGAAGGCCTACCGGCGCCAGGACGGCACGGTGGTGACCTTCCGCCCGTACGCCAACGCGGCCCGGCTGAACCGCTCCTGCGCGCGCATGGCGATGCCGCCGCTGCCCGAGGAGACCTTCGTCGAGGCCCTCGAGCTGCTGGTCGGCGCCGACCGCGACTGGGTCCCGGACCGGCCCGGCCACAGCCTCTACCTGCGCCCCTTCATGATCGCCACCCAGCACACCATCGGCTTCTACGGCCCTTCCGCCGCCTACCGGTTCATGGTGATCGCCTCGCCCGCGGCCTCGTACTTCAACGCCGGGGCGAAGCCGCTCACCGTGTGGCTCTCCCGCGACTACACCCGGGCAGCCCCGGGCGGCACCGGTGAGGCCAAGTGCGGCGGCAACTACGCGGGAACCCTGGTCGCGCAGACCCAGGCCAGGGAGATGGGCTGCGACCAGGTGGTCTGGCTGGACTCGGCGGAACGCCGCTGGGTCGACGAGATGGGCACCAGCAACCTCTTCTTCGTCCACGGCGACCGCCTGGTCACGCCGGAGTTGTCCGGCACCCTGCTGGCGGGCGTCACCCGGGACTCGGTCCTGACGCTGGCGGCCGAGCTCGGCCTCCGGGCCGAGGAGGGGCGGATCAGCGTGGAGCAGTGGCGGGCCGACGCGGAGTCGGGGTCGCTGACCGAGGTGTTCTCCTGCGGCACCTCGTCGATGATCACACCGGTCGGCTTCGTCCGGAGCGCGGACGGGGACTGGACGATCGGGGACGGCGCGCCCGGCCCGGTCACCGAGCGGCTGCGCGCGGAGCTGACGGGCATCCAGGACGGTTCGCGGCCGGACCCGTTCGGCTGGGTCCACAAGATCGCCTGACCGGCGTCCGCCGGATCCGGGCCGACCGAAGCTGCGAAAGGGTGTGGGGAAGACATGAGTCGTTCGGTCCTCGTGACCGGAGGGAACCGCGGGATCGGCCTCGCCGTCGCGCGCGCCTTCGCGCAGGCGGGTGACAAGGTCGCGCTGACCTACCGCACGGGCGAACCGCCGCGCGCCGCGACCGACCTGGGCTGCCTCGCCGTCACCTGCGACGTCACCGACGCCGCGCAGGTGGAGCGGGCGTACAAGGAGGTGGAGACGGCGCACGGCCCGGTGGAGGTGCTGGTCGCCAACGCCGGCATCACCCGGGACCGGCTGCTGCTGCGGATGGCCGAGCAGGACTTCACGGACGTGCTGGACACCAACCTGACCGGCGTCTTCCGGGTGGTCCGGCGGGCCGCCGAGGAGATGGTCGACGCGCGGCGGGGGCGGATCGTCCTGATCTCCTCGGCGGTGGGCCTGCTGGGCGCGGCCGGGCAGACCAACTACGCGGCGGCGAAGGCGGGTCTGGTCGGCTTCGCCCGGTCCGTCGCACGCGAGCTGGGCTCACGGGGCGTCACCTGCAACGTGGTGGCCCCGGGCATGGTCGACACCGACATGACCAAGGTTCTGAGCGAGAGGCAGCGCACGGCCATGCTGGGCAACGTGCCGCTCGGGCGGAGCGCGGAGGCCGCCGAGGTGGCGGCCGCGGTCCGGTTCCTCGCCTCCGAGGACGCCTCCTACATCACCGGGGCCGTCCTCCCGGTGGACGGCGGCTGGGGCATGGGGCACTGACGCGCGGGCGGGCGCGGTCGGCGGACTTTCCCGCGGGCGTGCTCAGGAGTTCTCCGAGTGCTCCGAGTCCTCCGAATCCTCCGAGTCCTCAGGGGTGTTCCGAGACGAGGACGGCGCGCGTGCCGGACTCCAGTGCGCGGAAGACGTGTGGGACGTCCGCCGGGTAGCTGATGTAGTCGCCCGGGTGAAGTTCCACCGGTTCGTCGGCCGTGCCCACCAGGGCGCGGCCGGCGCCGATCACGACGTGCTCCACGACGCCCGGCATGTGCGGGGCGGAGGACCGCTCCGGACCCGGCTCGGCGGCGATGCTGTAGACGTCCCGCCGCGCCCCCGGCGGGGAGGCCGCCAGCAGGGTCGCCCGGTAGTCGCTCTGCGCCGAGCCGATGGCCGGTCCCTCCCCCGCGCGGATCACCTGGACGGGAGGGCGGGAGACGACCAGCAGCCGCGAGAAGGGGATCTCCAGGGCCACGCACAGCGCCCACAGCGTCTCCAGGCTGGGGTTGCCGGTGCCCGACTCCAGCTGGGAGAGCGTGGACTTGGCGAGCCCCGCGCGCCGCGCGACCTCGGTGAGGGAGAGTCCCGCCCGGACCCGTTCCGCCCGCAGGGAGGCGGCTATCACGGCCAGAGGCGGTTTGAGGGCGGGGTCGGCCTGGTGGGACACGCTCGTTCGCTCCAATGGTCAATCGTTCGCCTTGACGAACACCCTGCGAGGTGTTCACCATAAACGTCATGCGTACGTTATGGGAAACACTGGGCAAGGGACCACTGCGCGACATCGCGCTCGTCTGTCTGGCCGTCGGGGTCATCGGCCTGTCCTACGGGGCCATCTCCGTCACCTCCGGCTTCCCCTGGTGGTTCCCGGTGCTCATGGGCGCGCTGGTGCTGGCGGCGTCGTCCGAGTTCCTCTTCGTCGGGATCATCGCGGCCGGCGGCAGCCCGATCGCCGCACTGCTGGCGGGCCTGCTGGTCAACGCCCGCCACCTGCCGTTCGGGCTGGCGGTGCCGGACGTGCTCGGGCGGGGCTGGCGCGGGCTGCTCGGCACGCACCTGATGAACGACGAGACGGTCGTCTTCGCCATCGCCCAGGAGGGGGCGGCGCGCAAGCGGGCCGCCTACTGGGCCTGCGGCCTGGGCATCCTGCTCTGCTGGCCCGTCGGCGCCGCGCTCGGGGCGCTGCTCGGCAGCGTCGTCCAGGACACCGACGCCCTCGGCCTGGACGCGATGTTCCCCGCGGTCATCCTGGCGCTGATCCTCCCCGCGATGAAGGACCGGGCGCTGCGGCGCACCGCGCTGGCCGGTTCGGTGATCGCCCTGGCCGTCACCGCGTTCCTGCCGGCCGGGCTGCCGGTCCTCCTCGCCCTGGCCGCGCTGCCGCTGTACCGGACGAAGAGCCTCGAGGGAGCGGCGCGATGAGCAACCCCTTCCCGCTGCTGCCCGCGATGGCGGCGATGCTCGCTCTGGCCGCCGGGACCTTCCTGCTGCGGCTGTCCGGCCCCGCCCTGCGCGCCAAGGTCACCGTCCCGAAACAGGTCGAGAAGCTGCTGGAGGTCTCGGCGGTCGTACTGCTCGCCGCCCTGACGGCGACCGCGGCGCTCACCGAGGGCGCCGGGTTCGCCGGGGCCGCCCGGGCGCTCGGCGTCCTGGTCGGCGGGGTGCTCGCCTGGCGCAGGGCGCCCTTCCTCGTCGTGGTCCTCGCCGCGGCCGGGACCACGGCGCTCCTGCGTCTCGCCGGCGTTCCGTAGAGCCCGGCCCCGACGGTTCGAGACGCCCGGAGGAAAGCCTTCGGGCGCTCTCGCCATTTCCCCGACAGGCGCGGCGGACCGACAAATTCAGCCCGTTGGCGAAATGCAGCCCCTCATCTCAAATATTGGATTCGGCATTGCCCACTCCAGTAGTCACCGAGTAACTTTACGTAAGGCAACGACCTCCAAGAGGCCAGCCACCCGTGTGCGCATTGCTCGGCTTTCGTTCCGGATGCCGTTCCATCGAGATGCTCGGGGGGACCGTCGTGGGTGAGGGAGTCAGACTCCTTCCACTGTCCGCAGCGCAGGATCGCCGCCGTTTGGCCTGTTCAGGCCGCGTGGCGGATCCTCCACCCGCCTCTTTCGGCCGTCCGGAATTCTTCTGTCCGACGGATGTCGGCCACGTGGGCCCGGGATCGTCCGAAATCCCGGTGAAGCCTTGGGTTCTCGCGGATCGCATTTCCCCGGTTTCGAGTGACCGGAAAGCGCACGCCACGCGGTCCCGGTCAGCCGGCCGCGGTTTTACGTGACGCGCGTGCGCGAAGCCCGCCCCCTCCTTCCTTTCCCGGACCACGGCACACCCTTCGCCGCCGCCTTGTCCGCGGCCGGCCGACAGGACAGCCACCCCCCTGCACCCCCCGTAGCGCGCCTCACCGTCGAGGTCCGCGCACGTCGGCGTGCGCAGACACACCCATGAGATGACCGCCTGTCAGCCCGAGGACACCGAGGAACCGGCATGCGCACCGCAGATCCCCTGAGCCCGCCCCACCACCTCGACGCCGTCCCGCAGGCGCCCCTCCTCCACCAGCACGTCTGGGACGCCGCCCTGGCACGCGTGCCACTGCTGTCCGACCGGGAACTGGACGTCTTCCGGATGCTGGCCAAGGGGTCGTCGAACCGGACCATCGCGACGCAGCTCGCGATCACCGAGCGCACCGCCAAGGCCCACGTGGCCCAGATACTGGCCAAGCTCGGCGTGGAGTCACGCCTGCAGGCCGGCATCGTCGGATTCGCCTGGGAGATCCTCACCCAGGGCGCCTCGGTCCCGTGCGCCACCGACCCGAGCCGGTGCCACACGCTCACGCCTTGAGCGGCCGGGCCTGCGCTCGCGCTTGCGCCTGAGCCTGTGCCTGTGGCGCCGCTTTGGCACCCATGACGCCTCTGCGGCATCGAGTGGTGCCATCCGGCGCCAAGTGGCGCCGGATGGCACCACAACGCGCCACTCATCTCTCATCTGACGCCGCGCGACACCATCCAGTCTGTGATGTCCTCGCAGGTCAGCAGGCCATCGACAATCAGGCGACCCTGCGCCGCCCCTCACCCGCTTGCGTGTGGCACCATCGTGGTGCCATGATGGCGTCATGGACCTCACCCCGTATGTCGACACCCTCCGCCGTGAACTCGCGGTGGCCGCCGAGGCCGGCGGCGAGGAAGCCCGTGCGCTGGCCGAGAGGCTCACCGCTCCCCTGGAGTCGGCGACCCGCCTGGTCATGCTCAACGTGCTGTCCGCGGCGATGAGCGAGATCACCCGCGAGCTCGCCCCGGGATCGGTCGACGTACGGCTGCGCGGACTGGACCCGGACTTCGTGGTGACCCCGCCGCCCGCCGACGGCGGCGCCCCCGTGGAGCCGGTCGCGCCCGCCGAGCACCTCAGGCCGCCGGTGTCCGCCGAGGGCGACGAGGGAGGCACCGCCCGGGTCAACCTGCGCCTGCCGGCCCACCTCAAGGCGCGTGCCGAGGAGGCCGCGAACCAGGAGGGCCTGTCGGTCAACGCCTGGCTGGTGCGGGCCGTGGCCGCCGCGGTCGACGGAACGGGCCGACCGCGCACGGCGGAACGGGCCCGGACGGTCGGACAGAGCTTCACCGGCTGGGTGCGCTAGCCGCCCCCGGCCCCGCGCCTCCCAGCCACCACCCCGACCCGCACCACTCTCCACCCGCACACTCTCCACCCACACCACGTCCCACCAGCGGGGACGTCCTGCAGAGCCAAGAGGACGGGACAGCCATGCCTTCTTTCGACACTCCCGCGCCCATCTCGGTCACGGCGACCGTGGAGGCCGGTTCCATCCAGTTCACCGCCGGCGACCGTGACGACACCGTCGTCGAGGTCCGCCCGCGAGACCCCGAGCGGGACCTGGACGTGCGCGCCGCGCAGCAGACCGAGGTCCGGTACGCGAGCGGCGCACTGACCGTCAGGACGCCCAGGTCCGGCCTCTTCGGGCGCACCGGCGTCGTCGACGTGACGGTCGAACTGCCCACGGGCTCCGACGTCGACACGACCGGGGCCTGGACGCAGATCCTCGGCGAGGGCCGGCTCGGCACGGTGCGCGCCAAGACCTCCGCCGGCGACGCCCGTTTCGACGCCACCGGCCCGCTCACGCTGACCGCCTCGCACGGCTCCATCACCGTGGACCAGGTCGAGGGCGCGGCGGAGATCACCACCAGCTCCGGCAGCCTGCGCGCCGGACTCCTCGACGGCCCCGCCGTCCTGAAGAACTCGCACGGCAGCACCTCCGTCGACGCCGCGACCGGCGAGCTGCGGGTGAGCGGCGCCAACGGCGACATCGACATCCGGCGCGCCGAGGACTCGGTCACCGCCACCACCGCCCACGGCACCCTGCGGGTCGGCGCCGTGGCGCGCGGGAACGTCCAACTGGAGACCAGCTACGGCGCCATCGAGGTCGGCGTGCGGGAGGGCACGGCCGCCTGGCTCGACGTCAGCTCGACGTCCGGCCAGGTGCGCAACACGCTCACCGCGTCCGACGCGCCGGAGCAGGCGGAGGACAGCGTCCGGATCCGCGCGCGCACCCGCTACGGCAACATCGACATCCGCCGCGCCCGCGCCTGATCACCCGCGCCCGCCCCCGCCGCAGGCACCACCACCAGGCCTCACCGCATCTCACCGCATCTCACCGCACCTCACCGCACCTCACCGCATCTCACCGCACCTCATCCACCTTCGAAACGGAGGGCTCCATGCCTTCTTCTGTCATGCCCATGCCCAGGCGAGCGGATGGTGCGCAGTCCCCCGCCGCCGTCTCCGCCCTCGGCCTGCGGAAGTCCTACGGCGACAGGACCGTCCTCGACGGCATCGACCTGCACATCCCGGCGGGTTCCGTGTTCGCCCTGCTCGGCCCGAACGGCGCCGGCAAGACCACCACGGTCAAGATCCTTTCCACGCTCGTCTCCCCGGACGGCGGACAGGCCCAGGTCGCCGGCCACGACATCACCACGTCACCGCAGGGCGTCCGGGCGGCCATCGGCGTCACGGGTCAGTTCTCCGCCGTGGACGGCCTGATCACCGGCGAGGAGAACATGCTCCTCATGGCCGACCTGCACCACCTCCCCCGCACCGAGGGCAGGCGGACCACCACCGAACTCCTCGAACGCTTCGACCTCGTCGACGCCGCCCGCAAGCCCGCCTCCACCTACTCCGGCGGCATGAAACGACGCCTCGACATCGCCATGACCCTCGTCGGCGACCCCCGCATCATCTTCCTCGACGAACCCACCACCGGCCTCGACCCCCGCTCCCGCCACACCATGTGGCAGATCATCCGCGACCTCGTCACCGACGGCGTCACCGTCCTCCTCACCACCCAGTACCTCGAGGAGGCCGACCAGCTCGCCGACCGCATCGCCGTCCTCCACAACGGCCGCATCGCCGCCGAAGGCACCGCCGAGGAACTCAAACGCATCATCCCCGGCGGCCACGTCCAGCTCCGCTTCACCGACCCCGCCACCCACCACCGCGCCACCACCCTCCTCCCCGACGCCACCCCCGACACCGACGCCCTCTCCCTCCGCGTCCCCAACGACGGCACCCAACGCGCCCTGCGCACCCTCCTCGACCACCTCGACACCGCCGGCATCGAAGCCACCGAACTCACCGTCCACACCCCCGACCTCGACGACGTCTTCTTCGCCCTCACCGACGACACCACCACCGACCCCCGCACCAACGGCTCCACCGACCAGGCCAAGGAGACCACCCGATGAGCAGCAACACCCTCGCCCTCGCCGTCCGCGACAGCCGCACCATGCTCCGCCGCAACCTCCTCCACGCCCGCCGCTACCCCTCCCTCACCCTCAACCTCCTCCTCACCCCGATCATGCTGCTGCTCCTCTTCGTCTACCTCTTCGGCGACGTCATGAGCACCGGCATCGGCGGCGCCGACCGCTCCGCCTACATCGCCTACCTCGTCCCCGGCATCCTCCTGATGACCATCGGCGGCACCGTCGTCGGAGCCGCCGTCTCGGTCGCCACCGACATGAACGAGGGGATCATCGCCCGCTTCCGCACCATGGCCATCCACCGCGGATCGGTGATCGTCGGCCACGTCGCCGGCAGCGTGGTCCAGTGCGTCCTCAGCGTCGCCCTCGTGGCCGCCGTGGCCGTCGCCATCGGGTTCCGTTCCACGGACACCACGGCGCTGGAATGGCTGGCCGCCTTCGGGACGCTGGTGCTGTTCTCCCTGGCGCTCACCTGGCTGGCGGTGGCCATGGGCCTGGTCAGCCCCAACGCGGAGGCCGCCGCCAACCTCGCGCAGCCCCTGGTCCTGCTGCCGCTCATGTCCAGCGCCTTCGTCCCGGTCGAGTCCATGCCGGGCTGGTTCCGGCCCGTCGCCGAGTACCAGCCGTTCACCCCGGCGATCGAGACCCTGCGCGGCCTGCTCCTCGGCACCGGGATCGGCCACCACGGCTGGCTCACCCTCGCCTGGGGCGTCGGGCTCGCGGTCGTCGGCTACTTCTGGACCACGGCGAAGTTCAACCGGGACCCGAAGTAGCGGTCACGGACGGCCCAGCAGGGCGGCGCACCCCGGCACCGGGTCGGGGTGCGCCGCCGTGTCTGTGACACCGTGGGCGCCATGGCGAACTCTGGGTCCGGCGAGACGGTCACCGAGCGGATCGTCCGCGTGCTGGAGACGTTCGACGCCGACCGCACCGTGCAGACGGCGTCGGAGATCGGACGCCGCGCGAACCTGCCGTCGTCCACCGCGCACCGGATGGTGGCCGAACTCGTGCAGTGCGGGCTGCTCGAACGGGACGAGGAGCACCGGGTGCGACTGGGCATGCGCCTGTGGGAGCTGGCGCTGCGCGGCTCGCACGCGCTGCGGTTGCGCCAGGCGGCGCTGCCGTACATGGAGCGGGTGCAGGCGCGGGTGCGGGAGCACACCCAGCTGGCCGTGCTGGAGAACGACGAGACGCTCTTCGTCGAGCGCCTGTCGCACCCGCAGGCGGGGGCGAACATCACCCGGATCGCCGGCCGCCTGCCCCTGCACGCCTCCTCCTCGGGCCTCGTCCTGCTCGCCCACGCCCCGCGCGAGTTGCAGGACCGGGTGCTGGCGGGCCCGCTCGGGGCGGTGTCCCCGGAGACGGTCACCGATCCGGTGCGGCTGCGCCAGGTGCTCGCCGCCGTCCGCCGTGACGGGATCGTGGTGGCGCCGGGGACGGTCGAGAGCGTGTCGACGGGTGTGGCGGTCCCGGTGCGCGAGGGGCGCGGCCGGGTGGTGGCCGCGCTGTCGGTCGTCCTGCCGCGTGAGACGCCGACCCGGCCGGTGGTGGACGAGCTGCGGGCTGCGGCCGCGGGGATCTCGACGGCCCTGGGCGCCCGTCGGCCGTAGCCGGATTCCCGTTCAACGGGAAAGCCCGTCGTCAACCGGCCACCGTCCGCGCCAGACTCCTGCCGTTCCACCCAGGTCGAAGGAGACGTCATGTCCGTACGCACCCGTGTCGCGATCGTCGGCGCAGGCCCCGCCGGCCTGCTGCTGTCCCACCTGCTGGACCGGCACGGCATCGAGTCGGTGGTGATCGACGGCCGCAGCCGCGAGGAGATCGAGACGACGATCCGGGCCGGCATCCTCGAGCAGGGAACCGTCGAGATCCTCGACCGGACCGGTGCCTCGGACCGCGTGCTGACCGTCGGGCAGAAGCACGAGGGCGTCGAGCTCCGCTTCGACGGCGAGGGCCACCGGATCGACTTCGCCGCGACCGTCGGCCGCGCGGTCTGGCTGTACCCCCAGCACGAGGTGCTCAAGGACCTGGTCGCGGCCCGTCTGGCCGCCGGACAGGACCTGCGCTTCGAGGTGACCGCCGAGCGCGTGGAGGACGCCGGGACGGACCGGCCGCGCGTGATCGCCAGGGACGCCGAGGGCCGCCGGATCGAGATCGAGGCCGACGTGGTGGTGGGCGCGGACGGTTCGCGCGGCGTGACCCGCGAGGCGGTCAACGGTTCCGCGCACGACGGGCACTACCGGGAGTACCCCTTCGCCTGGTTCGGCATCCTCTGCGAGGCGCCGCCCAGTTCCGAGGAGCTGATCTACAGCAACTCGCCGGAGGGCTTCGCCCTCATCAGCCGGCGCAGCGACGAGGTCCAGCGGATGTACTTCCAGTGCGACCCGGCGACGGATCCGCAGGCGTACTCCGAGGAGCAGCTGTGGGAGATCCTGCAGGCGCGGGTCCCGGGCACCACGCTCAAGGAGGGCCCCGTCTTCCAGCGGGACGTCCTGCGCTTCCGGAGCTTCGTGGCGCGGGAACTGCGGCGCGGCCGGGTCGTCCTGGTCGGCGACGCGGCGCACACCGTGCCGCCCACCGGGGCGAAGGGGATGAACCTGGCGGTCGCCGACGTCGTCCTGCTGACCGACGCGCTCCGCGCGCTGCTCCTGGACGGGGACGAGTCCCTGTTCGACGCCTTCCCGGAGACCGCCCGGCAGCGGATCTGGAAGGCGCAGCACTTCTCCTGGTGGATGACGAACATGCTGCACCTGCGGCCGGGGGCCGACGAGTTCGACCGGATGCGGCAGCTGGGCGAGCTGCGCACGGTCGTCGGGTCGGCGGCCGGGCACGCCTACCTGGCCGAGGGGTACACGGGCTGGCCGCTCCCGTAGCGGTCAGGCGGCCCGCCGCCGGTGACGGTCCTCCGTGGTTCCTCCGGCACCGACTGCTTGGATCCGCCATCCTTTCCGGGGTTAACTGTGGCCCGCAGGAGCACGCCCTCAGCCGCCCTCGGCGCACGTCCCACGGAGGCCCGGAGATGAAGAGCCCTACCGTCCACCCCTTCGACCTGGTCGACGTCGACGGACTGCTGACCGACGAGGAACGCGAGATCCGGCGGACCGTGCGGGCCCTGGCCGACCGGGAGTTGCGCCCCCAGGTCGCCGACTGGTTCGAGGAGGGCGCGATCCCCGCCCGTGAACTGGCGCGCACGCTCGGCAGGTTGGGGGTGCTGGGCATGCACCTGGAGGGCTACGGCTGTGCCGGTGCGGGGGCGGTCTCCTACGGGCTGGCCTGTCTGGAGCTGGAGGCGGTCGACTCCGGTCTGCGCAGCCTGGTCTCGGTGCAGGGATCGCTGGCGATGTACGCGATCCGGAAGTACGGCTCCGAGGAGCAGAAGCAGCGCTGGCTGCCCGGCATGGCGGCGGGTGAGACCATCGGCTGCTTCGGCCTGACCGAGCCGGACGCCGGGTCCGACCCCGGCGCCATGCGGACCAACGCCCGGCGGGACGGCTCCGACTGGGTCCTCAACGGCACCAAGATGTGGATCACCAACGCCTCGGTGGCCGACGTCGCCGTGGTGTGGGCGCGCGCCGAGGAGGGCGTCCGCGGCTTCCTGGTCCCGGCCGGCACGCCCGGTTTCTCGGCACCCGAGATCCGGCGGAAGCTCTCGCTGCGCGCCAGCGTCACCGGGGAGATCGTGCTCGAGGACGTCCGGCTGCCGGCCGAGGCGATGCTGCCGGAGGCCCGGGGCCTGTCCGGCCCGCTGGGCTGCCTGAACGAGGCCCGGTTCGGCATCGTCTTCGGCGCGGTGGGCGCGGCGCGGGACTGCCTGGAGACCGCGCTCTCCTACGTGGCGGACCGCTCCGTCTTCGGCCGCCCCCTCGCCTCCTACCAGCTCACCCAGCAGAAGCTGGCCGACATGGCGCTGGAGCTCGACAAGGCGATGCTGCTGGCGCTGCGTCTCGGCCGCCTGAAGGAGGAGGGGCGCCTGTCGCCGGAGCAGGTCAGCGTGGGCAAGCTGAACAACGTGCGGGAGGCCATCGCGATCGCCCGGGAGTGCCGCACCCTGCTCGGCGCCAACGGCGTCACCCTCGAGTACCCGGTGCTCCGCCACGCCAACAACCTGGAGTCGGTGCTGACGTACGAGGGCACCAGCGAGGTCCACTCCCTCGTCATCGGCAAGGCCCTCACCGGCGAGGCCGCGTTCCGCTGAGCCCGGCCGGCCGTGGACGGCCCCTGTCCGCACCGGCGGGCGGGGGCCGCGCCGTTCAGCCCGCGGTGCCGACCAGGGATGCGGGGCGGCGGCCGGGGCCGTGGTCGTCGCCTCCGGGGCCGATCGCCGCGGTGATCTCGTCGGCGTCGGCGTCGGGCTCGGGCAGAAGGATGCCGAGGCCGGCGAAGAGGGCCAGGGAGGTGAGCAGCGGCGTGGCGACGGTGGCGGTCGGGTCGGTGCTCCCGACGACGTACGTGACGACGAGGTAGCCGGTGAGGCCGCCGGCCCAGGAGACGAGGGCGGCCCTGGGTCCGCACCGCCGGAAGGCCGGGAGCAGGCCGAGCAGCATCGGGATCGCGATCGGGCCCATGACGGCGGCGGCCATGGCGACGACGATGCCGAGCGGCCCGCCCAGCGCCGCGGCCCGGAGGGCGACCACCACGCTCGCGCCGACAAGAACGACCGTGCAGACCCGGGCGGCGACCAGTCCGGTCCGGGGGCCGAAGGCCCGGGCACGCCGGCTGACGGCGGGCAGGATGTCGCGGACCACCACGGCGGAGACGGCGTTGGCGTCGGAGGAGGCCGTGGCCATGGTGTGGGAGAGCATGCCGGCCACGGTGAGGCCGACGAGTCCGGCGGGCAGCAGGTCCTGCGCCATCAGCCCGTAGACCTGTTCCGGCTTCTCGAGGCCGGGCACGACCACCGGGCCGAGGACCGCGGGGAAGAGGATGATCGCCGGCCAGACCAGGTGGAGCGCCGCGGAGAGCAGCGCGGAACGCCTCGCCGCCCGCGGGGAGTCGGTGGCCATGTAGCGCTGGGCCAGGCTCCACATGCCGCCGTTGCACTCGAAGAACTTGACGACGACGTAGACGGTCAGGAAGCCGGCCGTGTACGGGCCGACCAGCGGGTCGGTGTGTCCCTCGGGCAGCTTCTCCAGGGCGGCGCCGAGCCGGCCGGGACCGCCGATCCGGTCGACGACGGCCCAGAGCATGGCGAGGGCGGCGACGCCCTGGACGACGAACTGCCCGAAGTCGGTGAGGACGTCCGCCCAGAGGCCGCCGACGGCGCAGTGGACGAGGGTGACCAGTGCGGTGACCAGGATGCCGACGGACAGGGCGAGGCCGGTGAAGACGTGCAGCAGGACGGCCGCGGAGGCCCACTTGGCGGCGAGGTCGAAAACCTTGAGCAGGGTGCCGCTCCAGGCCAGGGCCTGCTGGGTGGGCACGTTGTAGCGGCGGGCCAGGTACTCCAGCGGGGAGGCGACGTCGTACTCGGCGCGTAATCGGTGCCAGCGCGGGGCGAACAGCCGGGCGCCGACGGCGGTCGCGAGGGCGAGGGGGACGAACGCCCAGAGGTAGAGGGTGACGCCGTAGCTGTAGGCGACCGCGGCGTAGGCGACGAGGACGGCGGCGCTGTAGCCCGACATGTGGTGCGAGACACCGGAGAGCCACCACGGCAGTCGGCCGCCGCCGGTGAAGAAGTCGCGCACGGTGGCGATGCGCCGGCGGGACCAGAATCCGATCAGCAGCATCAGCAGGAAGTAGCCCCCCAGGGCCGTCCAGTCGGGCCAGGCCATACGAACTCCTCGGTGTCGTGGCACGCGACGGTCCGCGACCAGGCGTGGGGGACCGGCGGCGAGCGGGAGCAATAGATGAGCGACGTCGTCCACGTATGTGGATCGCGTCCGCTCTCCTGCCTCGAACGCGCCCGCAGGTTAGTGCCGCGTTTTCGGGAGGGTCAATCGTGCGGTCGGTGTTTTCGGGGGGCGACGGCACGGGAGGACGGGGCCGGACACGGGCCGGTGAAGTCGGCGGAGCGGACGGTGCGGGTCATGGAGGCGCCGGTCTCCTCGCCGGAGCCGCTCCCCCCGGGCCGGCTGCAGGAACGAACCGAAGGGGTATCCGCGCTCCGGCCTGTACGCGCTGCTGCGCGCCCTGGCGGGGCTCGAGTGGATCGCGCGCCTGCGCGCGGACGTCGGGTCCACCACGCCCTACCCGCGGCTCGACGAGGCCCGGGTGAACCGCCTGGCGCCCCGGGAGGTGGACGCGCTGCTCCCGGAACCGCTCGCGGCACCGCCCGATCCCGCCGGCCCACGCGTCCGAGCGGGAGACCTGGCGGGTGGCCGAGGCGGTGCTGCGTCACCGGGAGGAACCGGCGCGGACCCTGCGGCGGGAGGGCAACCGCTGAGGCGCCGGTGCTGCGCCGCCACGGTTCACCAGCGGGGCGTCCTCTTCTCGTAGGAGGGGTCGATCCGCCGCATGTAGCCGGTGTCGTCCCGGTCGCGCAGCCCGCAGGCGAGGTACTGCTCGTGCAGGCGGGCCAGCGCGTCGCGGTCCAGCTCCACGCCCAGCCCGGGACCGGTGGGCACGGCCACCGCGCCGTCCCGGAAGGCGAGCACGCCCGGGGCGACGACGTCCTCGTCCTTGTCCTTCCACGGCCAGTGCGTGTCGCAGGCGTAGGTCAGGTTCGGGGTGGCGGCCGCCAGGTGGGTCATGGCGGCGAGGCTGATGCCGAGGTGGGAGTTGGAGTGCATGGACAGGCCCAGGCCGAAGGTGTCGCAGATCCCGGCGAGCACGCCGGAGCGCCGCAGACCGCCCCAGTAGTGGTGGTCGGAGAGCACGACCTGCACCGCGCCCCGGGCCACCGCGGGGGCCACCTCGTCGAAGGAGACCACGCACATGTTGGTGGCCAGCGGCATCGAGGCCTCACGGGCGACCGCCGCCATGCCGTCCTGGCCGGGCGTGGGGTCCTCCAGGTACTCCAGGACGCCGTCGAGTTCACGGGCGACGCGCAGCGAGGTCTCCACCGTCCAGGCGCAGTTGGGGTCGATCCTCAGCGGAACTCCGGGGAAGGCGTCCCGCAGGGCGTGGACGGTCGCGATCTCCTCGCCGGGCGGGAGGACGCCGCCCTTGAGCTTGAGGGCGCCGAAGCCGTGGTCGCCGAGCATGCGACGGGCCTGGGCGACGATGCCGTCGGCGTCGAGGGCCTCGCCCCAGTCGTCGGGCTCGGCGCCCGGGTGGGCGGCCCACTTGTAGAACAGGTAGGCGCTGAACGGCACCCGCTCCCGGACCGCCCCGCCCAGCAGGTCGCTGACCGGCCGGCCGGCGGCCTTGCCCTGGACGTCCAGGCAGGCCACCTCGAAGGGGGAGAACACCCGGTCGACGGTGCTGCTGGTGGTGATCATGCCGGTGAGGCCGTGGCCGTCGCTGCCGGTGTCGCCACCCAGCGCCCGGGCGACGGCGTCCCGCATCCGGCCGAGGTGGTGGACGTCCAGGCCGGTCAGGGCGTCGGCCGCGGTGCGCAGGCGGCGGAGGTGGCCGGAGTCGGCGTAGGTCTCGCCGAGGCCCGTGATCCCCTGGTCGGTGTGCACCTCGAGGACGGCACGCAGGGCGTAGGGCTCGTGGACGCCGACGGCGTTCAGCAGCGGCGGGTCACGGAAGGCGACGGGGGTGACGGTGACCGAGGTGATCCGTATCGCGTCGCTCATCGGGCTGCCTCCTCGCCGTCGCGGCCGGCGATCGCGAGCCCGGCGTCCAGGATGCGGCCCAGCCGCTCGAGGTGCTGGGGCGACGGGTCGGTGAGCGGCGGCCGGACGCCTCCCACGTCGTGGCCGCGCAGGGCCATGCCCGCCTTGACCAGGGAGACGGCGTAGCCGGGAACCTTGTCGCGCAGGGTCACCAGCGGGTGGAAGAAGTCCCGCAGGAGGAGGTCCACGGTGTCCTGGTCGCCGGTGGTGACCGCCCGGTGGAAGGCCAGCGAGACCTCCGGCGCGAAGCAGAAGACGGCGGAGGAGTACAGCTCGACGCCGATGCCCCGGTAGGCGGGGACGGTCACCTCGGCGGTGGGCATGCCGTTGAAGAACTGGAAGTCCTTGTCGCGCCCGGAGAGCGCCGAGCGGACCGCCGACACCGTGCGGGAGAGCCGGTCCAGGTCGCCGACGCCGTCCTTGAAGCCGACGACCTTGTCCAGCCGTGCCACCTCGGCCGCGGCCTCCGGGGTGAAGCGGGCGTTGGAGCGGTTGTAGACGATCACCGGCAGGTCGCTCGCGGCGACGACCTGCCGCGTGTAGGCGATCAGTCCGGCGGCCGGGGCCTCGACCAGGTACGGCGGGAGCAGCAGCAGGCCGTCGGCGCCCGCCTCCTGGGCGATGCGGGAGTAGCGGCGGGCCAGGGACAACGGACCCCCGGTGCCGGCGAAGACCGGGACCCGGCCGGCCGTCGCCTCGACGGCGGTCCGGACGGCCTGGCCGTACTCCTCCGGGTCGAGGGTGTGGAACTCGCCCGTGCCGCACGCGGCGAAGACGCCGCCGGGCCCGAAGTCCAGCCCCCGTGCGACGTGGTCGGCGAGCGCCGCCGTGTCGATGTGTCCGGCACCTGTGAAGGGAGTGACCGGAAAGAACAGTACGCCGTCCAGCTTCGGCACCTCAGGGCTCCTGATGTCTACATACGTGAACGCCATTCTCATCCGCGAACCGCCTGCACTGTAGGACTCCGCCTGACGGCCGGTCAAGGCACCGGTCGGCCCGCGAGGGGCGTGCCGAAGGACGCCGAAGGACGCCGAAGGGGCCCGGTCCCCGCTCACGGCAGGCGCCGCACACGACGGACGACCCCGGGTGCGGTGTCCGCACCCGGGGTCGTCCGTGGTCCTCGGTCCGCACCACCTGGGTGCGGCCTCCGGTCAGCGCTTGAAGGCGTCCTTGCCCTTCTCCTTGGTGCCGCGGGCGTGCCCACGGCCCTCCAGGGCGCCGCCCTTGGCGGCGGTGGTGTCGTCGCCCGCGCTGTGGGCGGCCTTGCGGATCAGCTTGCCCGCGATCTGCTCGGCCTTGGCCTTGGCCTTCTCTCCGGCACTCATGGCGCTCCCTTCGTAGGCGTTCACTCTTCGCCTGCCCCCGACCGGCCGACGGAAACGGGGGCGCACGCCGGGCCCTGTTCGGCCGCCGCGGTGACCGGCCGCGGGGACGCGTCGTCCTCGCGCAGTTCCGCCAGCAGCTCGTTCCGCCCCGCCAGGAGCTCGGTCAGGATGCGGCGGGCCGCGCGCAGCAGCTCGGCCACGTCGCCCCCGGCGAGGGCGTAGCTGACCGTGGAACCCTCCCGGATGGAGACCACGATGCCCGCACGCCGGAGGACGGCGAGCTGCTGCGACAGGCTGGACGGCTCGATCTCGATGTCGGCGAGCAGGTCCCGCACCGGGACGGGTCCGTGCTGCAGCAGTTCCAGGACCCTGATGCGTGCCGGATGCCCCAGCATGCGAAAGAACTCTGCCTTGGCTTGGTAGAGGGGCAGTTGCATGGCGGTCTTCCTGCCGGTCGGGTGGCGGGCCCCCATGGCGCGGCCGGCGCGGGGCTCTCCCGCCGCGCCATGGGCTCTTCTCCGGTCATCTTGTCGGCCCGGACAGCGCACGTTCACACGTTGGGATGATCTCCATGTGATGACTTGAAGAAGTCTTCAAGTCATGGGCACGCGTCTGCCTGGTCACGGAGCGGTCAGACCTCCAGCTGCGCTTCGACCCGCTTGAGCACGTGGCGGGCCATGGCCAGGTTGGAGCGGTCCTTGTCCAGCACCAGGTAGAGGAACAGGCCGTTGCCGTTCCGCCCCGTCACCAGCCTGATCAGGTGGTACTGGGTTCCCAGCGTGATCAGGATGTCCTCGATCTGGCTCTTGAGGCCGAGGTGCTCCATGGTGCGCACCTTGGCGCGGATCACGTCCGTGTTGCCGGCCGCCGCGACGGTCAGGTCCAGGTCCTTGCCGCCGCCGAGGCTGCCCAGCGCCATGCCGCTGGTGTAGTCGACGACCGCCGCCCCGAGCGAGCCCTCGATCTCGGTCATCAGTTCCTTGAGTGCAACTTCCACGCCCGCCATGCGGAGCCTCCGTCGGTTGTCGGCTGGTTGTCGGCGGAAGGACCCCCTGATTCCGGGCCCTCCTGCGACCGCAACGTACGCGGATCGATCCGACCCGGAGAAAGGTTGATCAGGAGTGACAAAAGTTGACCGAGTGACTGTCGGAACTAGGCGGACCGGTCATGAGAAATGATCAGCCTATCGACTCTTCCCGCGCCTGCGGCCGCCCTCAGCCCGCCGCGCGCAGAGCCGCGCGGTCGGTGAGCGCGGCCGCCAGGTCGAGCAGCGCGGCGAAGTCCTCCGGCCGCAGTCCCACCCGCGGGTCGACGTGGTGCAGGGCCGCGGGCGCGGGGCTGTGGGCGTCGACGTAGAGGTCGTCCAGGATGCTCAGTTCGTCGTCGACCCAGATGAACGGGCGGCCCGCGGCGTGCTCCACCACGGCGGCGGTCTTCCAGTGCACGCCGTCGGGGCGCTCCCGGCACAGGTCCGCGCCGAAGTCCACGAAGTCGAGCTCAGGGAGGCCGAGCACCCGGCCGATGTGTCGGTCGGCCTCGGACATCCACGCGGTGGCCCAGCAGATGTCGAAGCCGAGACGGAGCAGGGCCGGGCCGTGGGCCGGGTTCAGCCAGAGCCGCCAGGGGCGGACCGGGAGGGTGGCGGGGACGGGCCGGGCCCGGTAGCCGGGCAGGGGGTTGGGCCGCGCCGCGGCGTACGGGTTGAGCGGTCCGTCGACGTCGAGAAAGAGCAGCGGACGGCTCATGGTTCCCCCTTCGTGTTGGCGTGCGCGACCAGACTCCCCCGAGGCCGCCGGCGGGGGCATGAGTACCCGTACTCAAACACGGCCCGCGCCTTCCCGGCCGGGGAACGCGGCGGCCCGGCGGGCGGCCCGGGCGCGGCTCGACCCGAGCTCGACCCCGGCTCGGTCACGGCTCTTCCCCGGCCCGGTCACCGCTCTTCCCCGGCCCGAACGCGACCGATGGCGGCCGGAACGCGACCGATGGCGGCCGGATCGCGGCCCGATCGCGGATCAGGAGCAGTCGAAGCGGTGCTCGACCGGGCGGTCGGGGCAGGTCCGGCACCCGAAGAGGTACACGCCGCCCGCGTCGCCCAGCACCAGCCCGGCCGGTTCCCGGTCCTCACCCGCCGGCCACAGCAGCGGCCCGCCCAGCGAACTGTGCCGGTGCGACGGCTCCCCGGACCGCGGCTGCAGCCGCAGTGCCTCCCGCCGACGGGGCGCGAGCTCCGGGAGGAGCGCCTCGACGTCGAGGGGCCGGGGCGGGGGGTGCCGGGTGGTCATGGACGCCTCCGGGGAGCGGTTCACGGGACGGCCAGAACCTTACGGTCGGGGTCGGACATCGCCCGGGCGGGAACCGGGCAGTTCCTGCCGCGCCGATGCCGCGCCGACGCCGCGAGGGCCGGTCCAGGGCGGCTGTCCGCCGTGGACCGGCCCGGGCGCACGGGCTGTCAGCCGCTGCCGGTGCGGGCGCAGGCCGCCTCGTTGAGGGTGAAGCGACCCGGCGCGGAGGTGTCACCGGTGTGCGTGACGAGGTACCCGAGGGTGACGGAACCGCCCGGCGGGATCACCGCGTTGTGGTCGGCGTCGGACGCCGTGTGGATGTCGCCGAGGCGGGTCAGGTCGGTGTTCCAGTCGGAGGTGACCGTCTGCCCGTAGGGCAGCGGGAACATCAGCGACCAGCCGTTCACGGGCGTGGTGCCCGTGTTGGTGACGGTGAGGTCGACCGTCATGCCGGTGCCCCAGGCGGTCTTCTTCACGTCGACCTTGCAGGGCGGCGTGGTGCGTGCGAACGACACCTTGTGGAGGCCGCCGGGCAGGTCGTTGACGACGTAGAACTCACCGTCCTGGGTGGTGCCGACGGCCGTCACCTGGGTGGGCAGGTCGCCGATGTCGGCCTGGCGGAAGCCGCCGCTGCCGTCGGGGCGCAGCGCCCAGACCTGGGACGAGCAGTAGTCGGTGGCGATGTAGGCGCCGCCGACCAGGTCGGCGTACTGCTTGCCGCGGTAGACCTGCCCGCCGATGACCGCGCAGTTGCCGTTGTAGGGCGAGTAGTAGAAGTCCTGCGGGGTGTAGCGGGCGCCGGAGGCGCACTGGGCCTCGTCGAAGACCTGCGGGCCCTCGTAGCAGGACCAGCCGAGGTTCGCGCCCGCCTGCTCGGCGCGCGTCAGGTGGGTGATCTCCTCCCACCGGCCCTGGCCGACGTCGGCCACCCACATCGACCCGTCGGCCGGGTCGAAGGAGAACTTCCACGGGTTGCGGGTGCCCCAGAGCCAGATCTCGCCCCGGGCGCCGGCGGTGCCGGCGAAGGGGTTGTCGGCCGGGATGCAGTACGGGAGCGAGCCGCAACTCCGGCTCACGTCGAGGCGGAGGATCTTGCCGAGCAGGGTGTCCTTGCGCTGGCCGGTGTCGAACGGGTCACCGGACCCGCCCCCGTCGCCGATGGCCATGTACAGCTTGCCGTCGGGGCCGAAGGCGAGCTGGCCGCCGTTGTGGTTGCTGTAGTCGGCGTGCGGCTGCTGCAGGAGCACCTCCAGCTTCGCGTCGGCGAGGCCGTAGCGGGCCAGGGTGACCGCGCCGTCGGGCAGCGCGGTGTAGGCGAGGTAGAGCTTCTGGCTCTGGTTGAAGTCGGGCGGCAGCGCGATGCCGAGCAGACCCCGCTCGTTGCCCGACTCGTCGACCTTGTCGACGATGTCCAGCAGCGGGGTCGCGGAGAGGCCGGTGTCCGGCTGGTAGACGCGGACCCGTCCGGACTTCTCGGTGATGAACAGCCGCTTGGTGCCGTCGCTCGGCGCGACGAGGGCGGTGGGGCGGCGCAGGCCGAAGGCGACCTGGGTGGCGGTGGCGGTGACCTCCTCCAGCGGCGGCACCGCCGCAGCCGCGGCCCGCGTCTCCGCGGCCTGCGCGGATCGCGCGGCCTGCGGGGCCTCGGCGGAGGCGGCGGGGAGGGACAGCGGACCGGTCACGGCGAGCGGGAGGGCGAGCAGCAGACCGATCCAGCGGCGCGGTAATCGTCTTCTCAACATGGACGGCTCCAGTCAGTCAACGGCGGACGGGCGGCGCGGCGCGGGCCCGCCCGCGGCGGGCCGCTGTCGCACCGGTACTACGGATGTGCCCCGCCGGGACGCTAGTGCCTCTCCCGCCCCGATACCAGGCCGCCTACGCGTCGATGTCCACGCACCGCGGGCCCGCGGTCACCGGCGCCGGTCGTCGGTGTGCTCGAACGGGCCGAGGCAGACCTCCTGTCGTGCCTCGTGGCGTGGTCCGCAGATCTCGGCCGCACGCCCTGCGGCGCTACGGGCCGGTCTGTCGGCGGGTCAGCACCCTGGTGACCGTGCCGTCCTCCTCGGTCACGTCCCGCACGTGTTCGAAGCCGATCCTCGTCAGCACGGCCGTGGAGGCGGTGTTCGCCGCCGCGACGGTGGCGTGCACCTCCGCCAGGCCGAGCGTGCCGAAGCCGTGGGCGACGATCGCCTCGGCCAGTTCCGTGCCGAGGCCTCCTCCCCACAGGTCAGGGGCGAGAGCGTAGACGATCTCATGGCCGCCCACCTGTTCGGTCGGCTTGATCTCCGCGTGACCGACCAGCCGGCCGTCCTGCCGCACGGCCCAGACGTCGAAGAGCTCCCGCGCGTAGACCTTGGTGAAGACGCGTCCGAACATCGCGCGGTAGTCGGCCTCGGGGGCCGGGCCGTCGCCCATCCACCGGGAGACCCGTGGGTCGAGGAACAGGGCGACGAAGTCGTCCTCGTCCTCGGGACGGTAGGGCTCCAGCCGCAGGCGCTCGGTGCGCAGGTTCGGGGTCACGGCGGTGAAGCTAGCCGGTGCGCGCGGCCCGGGCAAACCACTTTCACCTGCGGAAACGCGGCGCGGGCGGCTCCGGGTCGCCCTCCGCGGTGGGCCGTTCGGACTTCCGCAGCCGCAGCAGGTAGGTCGCGGTCAGCGCCACGGCGCGGTCGGCGTCGTGCGTCAGGTCGGCCAGGGCGTCCGTGGCCCTCGGCCCCGGCAGGCCGGCCAGCGCCTGGGTCAGCCGTCCGCGGGCGGGCGCGCCGGTGTCGGCGTGGTCGAGGCGGTCGAGGAGCAGCGCCGCGATCCGGTCCGCGGTCGCCGCGTCCGCCGCGAGGGCGCCCAGCGCGTCCGCCGCGTCCGTGTCGTTCCGCCCGTCGACGATCATGTCCACCAGCGTCGGCACGGCGGCGGTCTCGCCGCGCGTCCCGAGCGCGAGGGCGGCGTGCCGGCGGACCGTGTCGTCGGTGCTCCGCAGGGCGTCCCGCAGGAGTTCGGCCGCCCCGCCGTCCTCGCTCTCCGCGAGGGCCAGGACGGCACGTTCCCGCACCGCGGGGACCGGTGAGCCGAGGCCTTCCGCCAACAGGGCCGCGACGCCCTCCCCGGAGCGCGCCAGCGCCCAGCGGAGGGCTCCGGCGACGTTCGGGTCCGTCTCGCCCAGCGCCGCTTCGACCAGGGCGTCCACCGGCACCGGCGCCGCGTCGCCCGAGGAGAGCGCGGCGCGCTGGCGCGTGTCGGGGCTCTGCGAGCCGAGGGCCTGCAGCAGCGCGACGACCTGGAGCACGTCCTCCCAGCCGGCGGGGTCCGCGGCGTCGATCCGCCGCAGCCGGGTGAGGAGTTCGGTCTCGGCGGCGATGCGTTCCCGCGTCCGGCGCACGAGGTCGTCGACCAGCGCGGAGGGCGTGAACCCGGGGTCGTCGAAGACGCGCCCGATCTCCCGCAGGGAGAGGCCCAGCGACCGCAGGCTCTCGATCTGGAAGATGCGCTGGATGTCCTGCGCGTCGTACTCCCGGTAGCCGGAGCCGGTGCGGCCCGAGGGGCGCACCAGTCCCAGCGACTCGTAGTGCCGGAGCATGCGGGCACTGACCCCGGACCGTCTCGCCACCTCGCCGATCAGCACGGTCTATGCTCCCCCGCCCGGCGCTCCGTCGAGGGCCACGACGCGCTTCGCCTCCTCGACGGCGAACGCGAACCCGGCGTCCGGGTCGCGCGTCAGGATCCGGGTGGCGAGCGCGTGGGCGCGCCGGCCGGGGTCGTCGGCCCGGACCGCGGCGAGCAGGGCCGGTTCCGCGGCGCCCGCCAGCGCCACCAGGGCACGGCTGAGGCTGAGCTGTGTCTCCCGGCCGCCCCGGCCGAGCTGGGTCGCCAGCACCGCGGCCAGTGCGGGCCGGTCGTCCTCCGGGGCGAGCACCACCGCGGCCCGCCAGGCGCTGCGCGCCACCTCGTCCTCGGGGTCCGTGAGCAGCGCGTGGGTGATCGCCGGCCAGGCCCGCCGGTCGCCGACCTTGGACAGGGTGTGCAGGGCCTGGCTGCGCGCCTGCGTCCGCCCGGCGCCGAGTTCGCGGAGCAGCGCGGGCAGGGTGAGGCTCACCGGGTGGCGGGTGAGCGCCCAGGTGAGCATGTCGCGGACGAAGAACTCGGGCTCCACCGCGCACCGTTCGATCAGCCGGGGGACGAAGTCCGGGTCGGGTGCGGTGCCGACCGCGAGCGCCGCCTTCAGCCGCACGGACGCGCGGTCGTCCTCCAGCGCCCGCAGCGCCCGGGCCGTCCCCGTGGTCGGCGTCCCCGTGGTCCGCGTCTCCGTGGTCGGCGTCTCCGCGTCCCGCGGGCCCGCGTCCTGCGTCTCCGTGGTCGGCGTCTCGGCGTTGTGCCTGGTGACCGTCATCAGGACCACCTCCTCGGCGACCAGTGAAGACCTTGCCACCGTGTCAGGGTCAAACGGCTCGTTCTCCCGCCCCGGCCCCAGGTGGCGTCCCGGCGCGGGATCCTGGCGGCGATCACGTCCCGAGGCGGGCCCCGACGGTCCGCCCCGTGGATCCTTCGGCAGAGAGGAAGCATCGTGCGCAGCGTCTTCATCACCGGTTCGGCCCAGGGCATCGGCCACGAGACGGCCCGGGTGCTGATCGAGGCCGGGCACCGGGTGGTGGCCCACGCCCGGGACGAGCGGCGCGCGGCCCAGGTGCGCGCCTCGCTGCCCGGCGCCGCAGCCGTGCTGACCGGCGACCTCGCGTCGCTGGAGGGCACCCGCGCGCTGGCCGCCCAGGTGACCGCGGCGGGCCCGTTCGACGCGGTGGTCCACAACGCGGGCGTGGGCGGCGGCGCGTCCCGCCGCGAGGTCACCGCCGACGGGCTGGGCCGGATCTTCCAGGTGAACGTGGTGGCGCCCTACCTGCTGACCGCGCTCTGCCCGCGGCCGGCGCGCCTGGTGTACCTCACCTCGGGTCTGGAGTCCGCGGGCCGCCTCGACTTCGACGACCTGACGCTGGAGAAGCGCGAGTGGGACGGTATGCGGGCCTACGCCGACAGCAAGCTGATGGACGTCGTCCTGGCGTTCGCGGTGGCGCGCAGGTGGCCGGACGCCGTGGTCAACGCGGTGGATCCCGGCTGGGTCCGTACCCGGCTCGGGGGTCCGGACGCCACGGACGCGCTGCCGGACGGGGCCGGGACCCCGGTGTGGCTGGCCGTCTCGGACGAACCGGAGGCGCTGGTCACCGGCCGCTACCTCAAGCACCGGGTGTCCCTGAGGGCCAACCCGGCCGCCTACGACCCGGAGGTCCAGGAACGGCTGCTGGAGGTCCTCGGCGGCATCACCGGCGAGACCGTCGCCGGTGATGCCGCCGGGGGGCTCGCCACGTCCTGACCCCGGCGGACCGGCGGGCACGGCGCGCGGAGCCGGTCACGCCGTGCCGGTGAGCCGGAGGCGGGTGCGGGCCGGGGCCGACGGGGGCAGCGCGGCGAGGATCTCCTCGAGGGTCGTCCCGGCTAGGGTGCCGCGCCACGCCTCGTGGGCCTCGGCCATCTTCGCGGCCAGCACGCAGGGGTTCCGGCACTCCTCGGCGGGCAGCGCGCCCTTCCCCCGCATCCGGATCTCGCGGCACTCGTAGGGCGACGACGCGCCGTCGACCGCCTCAACGATCTGCAGCAGGGTGATCTCGGAGGCGGGCCGGGCCAGCCGGAACCCGCCGCGCGGGCCGGTCGTCGCGGCCAGCACGCCGGCCTTCACCAGCGACTGGAGCTGCTTGGCGAGGTACGGGGCCGGGAGGTCGTAGTACTGGGCGAGCTGCGCCGCGGACGCGGTGGCTCCCGCTTCGAGCTGCGCCAGCGAGGTGGCGCAGTGCAACAGCCATTCGGTGCTCACAGGCAGCTTCATGCCCCCGATCCTAATCAAAGACATTGCAGACCTGTATTGTCCGAGATAGCGTCGCACCGGCACGCGAGACAGAGGAGAGGTCGTCATGTCAGCCATGCGGATCGCCGTGGCCGGAGCCACCGGCAACATCGGAGCCCTCACCGTCGCCGCCCTGGAGCGGTCCGGGCACCAGGTCGTGCGGGTCAGCCGCTCCCTGGGGGTGGACCTGACCACGGGAGAGGGTCTCGACGCCGCCCTGGAGGGGGTCGAGGCCGTGGTGGACGCCACCAACGGCACGGCCACCGACCGCGAGGAGGCGGTGGCCTACTTCGGCACCACCACCCGCAACCTGCTCGCCGCCGCGGCGCGGGCCGGCGTGCGCCACCACGTCCTGCTCTCGATCGCCTGCCTGGACCGCGTCGAGGGCAACGCGCACTACGCGGGCAAGCGCGAGCAGGAGCGCCTGGTGTCCGGCGGCCCGGTGCCGTGGACGATCGTTCGGGCCACCCAGTTCCACGACTTCGCCGCGATGGTGACGAGCTGGACCGAGCGGGACGGCGCCGCGACGGTCGCTCCGCTGCTGCTCCAGCCGATCGCCCCCGCGGACGTGGCCGAGATCCTCGCCGAGATCGCCGTGGGGGAACCGCGGGGGCTGTACCGCGACATCGCCGGCCCCGAGCCGCAGGACCTGGTCGACATGGCCCGGCGCACCAACGAGGCGCGCGGCCGCACGGTCAGGCTGGTGCCCACCTGGACCGGGCTGTTCGGCACGGAGATGGCCGGCGAGGTCATGCTGCCGGGCGAGGACGCCCGGATCGCACCGACCACCTTCGACGAGTGGCTCGCCGGGCAGCGGTGACACCACCGCGGTCCTCCCCGCCGCCGGACGCGCGGCGGGAAGGACCCTCGGCCCCCGGCGGGACGACCGGTGACGGGGCGACGGGGCGATCGGGCGACGGGGGCGCCTAGGCGCAGTACTGCGCCTGCTTCCCGATGGACCGGTACATGCAGTCCGCGTTCTCCAGCAACTGCAGCACCGCGTCACGGTTGCGCGCGGTCTCCCGATCGATCACCTCGTCGGGCGGGTAGAACCCGCCGCCGGAGCTGGAGGCCGGGTACATCTCGAAGGTGTACGAGAAGATCTTGTGCACGCCCCAGAGGTAGTCGTTGATCGACCCGTCCGTGACGTACAGGTCGCTGGACTGCTGGGCGGTGTAGCCGTTGCTGGCCGCCATCTTCTGCCCCACAGCGGCGAAGGCGTTGCGGTCGTCGGCCGTCATGCCGGCCGCGGTGTCGGAGTAGGTGTAGCCGTACGGCCAGAGCACCAGCTCGCTGTAGGTGTGGAAGTCGACGCCCGCCGTGATCTGCTGCTTCCCGCCCACCACGCGGCTGCGCACGAAGTCGGCGACCACCTTGACCTCCTTGGCCGACTCGCCGGCCGTGCCTCGGTAGGTGTCGGAGGACGGTGAGGCCGACGAGCCCCCGCAGCAGCCCCACCGGTAGTTCCAGTTGCGGTTCAGGTCGGTACCGACGTAGGAGGAGCCGGAGTTGGGCTGGCGGTTCTTGCGCCACGAGCGGTAGGAGCCGCTCGCGATGTCGTACTCGCCGCCGTCCGGGTTGAGGTCCGGGAGGATCCAGATCTCGCGCCCGTTCACCATGTTGGTGACCCGCGAGTCGGTGCCGTAGTCGCCGGTCAGCTCGCGGAGCAGGTAGAGCGCCATCTCGACGGTGAGGTGCTCGCGGGCGTGCTGGTGGTGGGTGAACAGCACCTCCGGCTCCGCCTCGTCGGTGGCGACGTTGTCGCTGATCTTCACGGCGACGATGTCGCGCCCCTGGTAGGAGGTGCCGATGACCCGCTGGGAGGCGATCTGCGGGTTGGCCCGGACGATCGCGTCGATCTCGGCCTTCATCTCGGCGTAGTTGTGGTAGCGGGAGTCCGCGGACGGGAAGTCGAGGGGGCGGACCTCGTCCTCGCCGGCGGACCGGTCGGGCACCTGGCCGAGCGGCGTGATGTCGTAGCCCTGCGCGCGCAGCTTCTTGATCTGGCCGGGGCGGCCGGAGACGACCACGCCGTGCCCGTGGACCTCGTCGACGGTGACGCCGGCGCGCTGCAGCGCGGTGCGGTCCTCCGCGGTGGAGTGCAGGTGGATCTCGTACTGGCGGACCTCTTCCACGGCCTGCGTCTGCGCCGCGGGACTGTCGTCGGCCACGGCCGAGACGGGGGCCGCGAGCGCGAGGGCCAGCACGGCGGCGAGGGCGGCGGTGCGTCTGCGGCTTCGGACGCCCTGTCCGCGGTGGGTGAGTCGCATGAAGTCTCCTCTTTTCTCCTGGAGTTCCGGATTGTTCCGGCTCTGGGGAGTGGAGCGGGGGTCGTGCCGGGGTGTGACACGCGCGTACGACATGCCGGTACGGGTGTGGCGCTCATCGTGGGGAAACGGCATGCCCTGGTCAAGGGCGGAATCCGGATGCCCTGACCTGAACCGGCCCGCGGCCGCGAGGTGGCCGCCACGGCGGCCCTCCACCCTGAGGGCCTGCGCCCTCCGCCTCCGGCCCGCACGGCGAACGACCCGGCGCACCCGCCCCTTCCGGCCAATCCGCATGGCATGAGCATGCCTTGGCGGTCCCGCTGGGCAGGCTCCTTGACGCTCCATCCGGGCCGCGCCCGGTCCCACCCGGCGGCGCGCCCCTCACCCCGTCCCGGTCACGAGCCGGAGCGGGCCCCCACGACGAAGGGACAGCCAGCCATGCAGAAGTCCTTGTGGCTCAAGGCGGTCGGCACCGCCGTCGCCGCCACCCTGGCCGCGGCGACCGCCGCCCACGCCGCACCCGCACCCGCGCCCGCGTCGGCCGGAGAGGTGCACTCCGCGGCGGTGACCCTCCGCTACGACGACAGCCGGGCCGCGGGCTGGGAGGCGGCCGTTGCCGCGGGAGTCGCCTCCTGGAACCAGACCGTCGACAACGTCCAGCTGGTCGAGGCCGCGCCCGGCACCCGCGCCGAGATCGTGATCGTCGCCACCAGCGGCTGGCCGCAGGCGATGCTCGGACCGGTGCGCCCGGGCGGTCAGGTGCGCGTCGAACTCGGCAGCCAGGCCGTCGCCCAGGGCTACAACAAGACCCGCATCGCCGCCCACGAGCTCGGCCACAGCCTCGGCCTGCCCGACACCAAGCCGGGCCCCTGCTCCCAGCTGATGTCCGGCTCCACCGCGGGCGTCAGCTGCACCAACGCGGTCCCGAACCTGACCGAGCGGTCCCGGGTCGAGTCCTACTACGGCGGCTTCGCCTCCCGCGTTCCGGCGGACGGACGCGTCCTGGCCGACGCCGGCTGACCTGGCCTCACCTGACCTGACCTGACCGATCCCGTAGCCCCGTGGCCCCGTGGCCCCGTGGCCCCGACGGCTGGCGGCACTTCGGCGCGGCCAGGCCGGGCGCGTCAGGCCGGGCCCGTCCGGTCAGCGTCGGCGTTTCGGCCACCCCCGTTCCCCCTGCCGTCCCGTGACGGGGGCGGGTGGATGCATCCTCCATGCTCCGCCACGCCTCCGTTTCCGGGATTTCCGGAGCGACCGAAACACATGTGTTCGACTCGCGGTCGGGGTCGTTGAGCCTCACGACCACACCGGACGACCGTCAGGGGGCTCCACGTTGACCTCGGCTGCCACGAACGAACAGCAGGACACCCCACCCCCTCCGCCACCCCCCGCGGAGATCACCTACCAGGGGCACTACTCCGTCAATCCGCTGGCCGAGGCCTCGTTCCGGCGGATGTGCGCCCGCATTCCCGCGGTGCTGGGCCGGATCCTCCAACTCGCCTGGCGGACCGACCGCCGCGCCGTGCAGCTCCTGCTCGGCTGCCAGGTCGTCACCGGCGTGTCCGCCGCGGTGCTGCTGACCGCCACCGCCCGCGCCATGACTCCGCTCCTCGGGGACGGCTCCGCCGCCGACAGGCTGGGCGCGGCCCTCCCCGCCCTGCTGGTGGCGGGGGTCGTGGCCGCCCTGACCCGCTGCGCCACGGCGGTGGCCGCGTACGCCGACCGGCGGATCACTCCGCTGCTGACCACGCGCACGGACAGCGCCCTGGTCGAGGCGGTGTGCCGGGTCGAGGCGGCGGTGTACGCGGAGGGCGGGTTCTCCGACCGGCAGGAGGCGGCCGAGATGGGCGTCATCCGCACCCAGGTCATGGTCGCCGACGCCCAGCGGTTCACGGCCGCGCTGATCCGCATGGTCACCGCCGGCGGCGTGCTCTCGGTGCTGAACCCGCTGCTGCTGCCGCTGCTCCTGCTGGCCGTGCTGCCGGCGGGGGTCGGCGCCGTCCTGACGGCCCGGGTCGACTACGAGATCCACTACGCCAACATCGCCGACCGGAACGTGCGCGGCATGATGCGCTGGTGGGCGACCACCTCCAAGTACGGCGACGAGGTCCGCGCCAACTCCATGACCGACTACCTCGTCCACTGGTACCGGGCCCTGTCCGAGCGTTGCGACCGGCGCACCCTGGCCGCCGCGCCGCGGACCCTGCGCATCGCGCTGCTCGCGGCGCTCGCCGGCGGCGTGTTCCTCGTCGCGACCTGGGGCGCCCTGGCCTGGCTGGCGATCTCGGGCCGGATCGACCTCGCGGTCGCCGCCACGGCGGTGATCGCCGTCCAGACCACCCTCGCCGCGCTCTCCCAGGTGGTCGTCAACGGCGCCGCGGTCTTCCACACCAGCCTGTACCTGGGCGACCTGCAGGCGTTCCTCGACGACGCCACCGCCCGGGCCCCGCGCCGCGGACCCCACCGGCTCTCCGCGCCGGTCGAGGAGATCAGGCTCGAGGAGGTCTCCTACCGCTACCCCGGCAAGGAGGCGACCGCCGTGTCCGGCGTCTCCCTCACCCTGCGACGCGGCCGGATCCTCGCGATCGTCGGGGCGAACGGCTCCGGGAAGTCGACCCTCACCCGGCTGCTCACCGGCATCTACCTCCCCGACAAGGGACGGGTGACCTGGAACGGCACCGACCTCGCCGACACCGACCCGGCCACGGTGTGGGCCCACACCGGCCTGGTCCCCCAGATCTTCGCCCAGTGGCCGCTGCGGGTCCGCGAGAACGTCACCCTCGGCCAGCCCCGCACGCACGACGACGACGCCGTGTGGGAGGCCGTCGACGCCGTCGGCCTGCGCGAGGCGGTCGAGGCGCTCCCCTCCGGCCTGGACACCCTCCTGTCCCGCGACACCTTCGGCGGGACCGAACTCTCCGGCGGCCAGTGGCAGCGCATCGCCTGCTCCCGGGCCCTCTACCGCCGCCCCGCGCTGCTGATCCTCGACGAACCCACCTCCCAGATGGACCCGCGCGGGGAGCACCAGATCTTCGAGCGGATCAAGGCGATCGCCGCGGACCGCATCACCATCGTGGTGACCCACCGTCTGGAGAACACCAGGATCGCCGACCACATCGTCGTCATGGAGCAGGGCCGGATCACCGAACAGGGCCGCTGGGACGACCTCGTCCACGCGGGCGGAACCTTCGCCGAACTGCTCCGCCTCTCCCAGGACCGCTGACCCGCCCGCGCCCACCGCCGCCCGGGGGAGCCCGCCCGCGACCGTGCGGGACTCCCCCGGCGCCCCCCGCGCGCTCCATGCGCCCTGGTGAGCAGGCCCCCGACGGGGTTCAACTGGCGGAGGGCACGCGCACACACCCGCGCACCGCCACCGCGTCGACGGAAGGGACCCCGTGACCCCGACCTGGCTTCCGCCCGAGCAGTACGCCGAGACCCTGATGAAGGCGACCGGCTTCGCCTGCCTGTTCTTCACCGACGAGGACGACAACCCCCTGCAACTCCACTCCGTGTACTCGGAGTTCCACCCCTGGCAGCTTCCCGGTGGCGCCATGGAACCGGGCGAGCGGCCGTGGCGCACCGCGCTGCGCGAGTGCGCGGAGGAGACCGGCATCTCCTACCCCGGTCCACCGCGCCTGCTCGCGACCGTCTACGGCCTGCCCGGGCCCGCGTGGCCGTACAGCACGGTGGGCTTCGTGTTCGACGCCGGCCGGCTCACCCGCCGGCAACTGCGCGACATCGTCCTGGACCCCGGGGAGCACGACGACGCCCGCGCCCTCCCGCTCGACGCCTGGCGTCCGCTCGTGCCGCCGCGGGACCTGCTCCGTCTCGAGGCCCTGCTGGAGGCGCGCCGCACCGGCGCCACCGCCTACTTCGAGACGTGGGACTGGGAGGACCGGTGAACGGCCTCCTGGGCGCGACGCTCCGGCGGGCCTACGGCCTGGAGGCGGCCGAGGCCGTCCGTGTCCCCGCCGGCACCGCCACGGCCAACTACCGCGTCACCGACCAGGACGGCGGAACCTGGTTCGCCAAGGTGTACCGCGCCCCGGGGGCGCTGGAACCGGAGCTGGCCGCGATGGAACTGGCCGAGTTCGCCCGTGCGGGCGGCGTACCGGTACCCGAGGTGCGCCGCACGCGCGACGGCGGGCGGATCACCGTGGAACCCCTGCGGATGTCCCTGTGGACCTGGGTGACCGATGCCGGGACGGCCGAGGGCGGTCTGACCGGGGCCCGCTGGCCGGCCGTCGGCGCCGCGCTGGGGCGGCTCCACCGCCACCTGGCCACGCATCCCGCCGCCGTGCCCGCCCTGCGCCCGGGCCGGGAGGCGTCCCCGGTGCGGCGCAACCGGGCGCGGTTCGACCGGATGATCGCGGAGTACCGCCGCCGCGGCCCCGCGGACCCGTTCGAGGCGTGGGCCCTGGAGGCCGCCGAGCAGCGGCGGGACCTGCTCGGCCGGGCCGTCGCGCTGCTGGCGGGCCTTCCGCCGCTGACCCACCAGATCGTCCACGGGGACCTCGCCTCCCCCAATCTCCTGCTGCGCGGCGACGAGGTGGCGGCCGTGATCGACTTCTCGCCGCCCCGGCCCCGCTTCACCACCTGGGAGATCGCCCGGATCGGTCTCGACCCGCGGACCGTCCTCCTGGGCGACCACTGGCTCGAGGGCCTTCCCCGGCTCCTCGCCGCCTACCGGCAGGAGCATCCCGCCGCGCGCGTCGACGACCTCGCCGCCACCGTCCGGCTGGGCTGCGCCTGCGCCCTCGCCTCGACCTATCCCCTCGCCGAGCCGCTGGACCACCCCGAGGCGGTGGACGAGTCGCTCCGCGTCTACGCCAAGGCCCGGCACGAGGCCGCGCTGATCATGCTCGACCGTCTGGAGGAGGCCGAGGAGATCGTGCGCGGGAGCACCTGACGCCTCGCGGGGAGCCGGCCGGGGCGGGGATGACGCGGCGGTCGCCGCCCCGCCCGCCCCGGCGACCCGCCTCAGGGGACCTCGGTGACCGGCTGCCGCACCGGTCCGAGCGGGAGTTCGACATGGCGACGACGCCCGCGCCCCGCCAGGCGGCAGCCCCAGCAGTCCGGGTGTCCTTCTGCGGCCGCCCGGTCCCTCGTGCGCCAGGGCTGGTCGACGGGCGGGCGCGGTCCGCCGGGCTTTCCCCAGCCGGCCAGGTGCAGCGCCCAGGCCAGGAGGACAGCTAGGGCGACCACGCCGAGGCCGAGCCAGAACCCGGCGGGCCACCCCGCGACCATGGCCGCGCCGGAGAAGGCGAACCCGGCGAGGGCGAGGCAGGCACCGGCCCATCCGGCGACGGTGTGACCGAGATCGTAGCCACCATGCATGCCGCTCACGTTCCGCGTTCCCCCTTCGGTCGGGCGCGTCTGTATCTTCGCTTCGAGCACCGGACAATTTAGCTCACGAGCTAAGTAGCTTAGATCGTAAGGAGAATCGCGATGGAGGGCAAGCCCCGTCCCGAGGCGACGCCGCAGCAGGCACTGGATGCCATGGACAGGTTGATCGCCCTCGCCCTCGTCTCCCAGCACGACATCGCCCAGCGGCTGGGGCTGAACGTCACCGACCTGACCTGCCTCGGCCACATCATCGGCGCCGGAACGCGGCACCTGGCCGCCGGAGATCTGGCCGAGCGCGCGAACATCACCACGGGCGCCGTGACCGGCGTGCTGAACCGTCTGGAACGAGCCGGCTACGTCCACCGGCAGCCCGACCCGCACGACCGCCGGCGCGTCCGCGTCGCCCTCGACGCGTCGGCCGCGGCCCGCGTCTTCGCCGTGTACGGCCCGCACTACGAACGGCTGGGCGCGCTCTTCGCCGACTACACCGCCGACGAGACGGCCGTCCTCGCCGACTGGTTCGTCCGCGCGCACGCGGCGATGCAGGACTCGCTCGACGAGATCCGGGAGAAGTAGCCGGCGCTCCGCCCGATCGCCCGCGCCCGAGTTGCCGCGCCCGGCCGATGGTGGAGGGTGGGACGGAGAGGTGCGGGAAGGGAGCGCGATGGAGGCCGGGCACGCCGACGACTCGATGGTCCTCAACGCGCTGCTCGGCGACTCCCCCCAGGGGATGTTCGTGTTCGACGCCGAGCGGCGGGTGGTGCGCTGCACCCCGTCCGGGCGGGGCGTGCGGGGACTGCGGACCGAGAACGTCGTCGGCCGCGGCCTCGACGAGTTCGCCCCCGGCTTCGACCGGCGGGAACTGATTGCTCTCTTCGACGAGGTGTCAGCCCGTGGCGTCGCGGTCCGCGGGCGGCTGATCCGCGGCCGGGCGCCCTCCGAACCCGGCGTCACGCTGGCGCTGGAGGTGTCCCTGTTCCCCCTGCGGCACCCCGGGCGGGCCGGGCACGGCGGGCAGGCCGGGGCGCCCGGCCTGGTGGCGGTCGTCGAGGACGTCACGGAACGGCACGCGGCCTCCGAGCGGCTGGCCGTCCTCGGGGAGGTCCACAGGTCGGTCGGCTCCACCCTCGAGGAGGAGGCCACGGCGCACGAACTGGTGGAGGCCCTGGTCCCCCGGTTCGCCGACGCGGCGAGCGTCGACCTGGTCGACGACGGGGCGCCCGACCGCAACCGGCCCGTGGGGCCGCTCTCCTCGGAGACCCCGCTGCGCCGGGCGGCGTTCAAGCCGCCGTCGGCCGACGCACGGGTCCGCGACCCGGGCGACAGCGCCCCGTTCCCCTTCCCCACGCCGCACACCCAGGTCCTCAACGACACGCATCCCCGACTGGTGTCCGTGGGGGTCGACGAGCCGTGGATCGCGACGGACCCGCAGGGCTTCGCCCCGCTGCTCGAGGCGGGCGTGCACTCGATGATCGTGGCGCCGCTGATCGCCCGGGAGGCGACGCTCGGGCTGCTCACCGTGTACCGGAACCGGCCCGACGCGTTCGGGGCGGACGACCTCGAGGTGGCCCGGCAGGCCGCCCTGACCGCCGCGGCCCACCTGGACAACGCCCGCAGCTACCGGTGCGAGCACACCATCGCCTCGACGCTGCAGCGCCGGCTCCAGCCCGGGACCGTCCCGCGGATGTCGGCCGCGGAGACCGCCCACGTCTACCTCCCGGAGAGCGCGGGCGGCGACTGGTTCGACGTGATCCCCCTGTCCGGCGCGCGGGTCGGCCTCGTGGTGGGCGAGGTCATCGGCCACGGCATCGAGGCGGCCGCCACGATGGGGCAGCTGCGGACCGCGCTGCGTGCCCTGGCGCTCCAGGACCTGGAGACGGAGGAGCTGCTCACCCACCTGGACGAGGTGGCCGCCCAGCTGGAGCACTCCGCCCCGGACCCGGGCGGCTCGGTGGCGACCTGCGCGATCGCGGTCTACGACCCGGTGTCCCAGCTCTGCACCGCCGTCCGGGCGGGCCACGTCGCCCCGGTGGTGCTGGGGCCCGACGGATCCGTCCGCCCCCTGGACGTGCCGGAAGGCCCGGCCCTCGGCGCGGGCGGCCGACGCGCGTACACGCCGGTCACCGACCGGCTGCCCGAGGGAAGCCTGCTCGCCCTCTACACCAACGGCCTGGTGGCGACCCACAGCGACCCGGTGCTGGCGCGGCGGCACCTGGAGCGCGTCCTGGCGCCCACCGACCGGCCCCTGCGCCAACTGTGCGACGCCGCCGTCTACCACATGGCGCCCACCGGAGAGGACGACGCCGTCCTGCTCCTCGCACGGGTCGGCGCCCTCTCCCCGGACCAGGTCGCCGAGTGGACGCTCCCGTCCGAGTCCTCCGTGGTCGCCACCGCCCGCCGCCTGGTGGAGCAGCAGCTCGGCGCGTGGGGACTGGAGGAGATCTCGTACACCACCGAACTGATCGTCAGCGAGCTGGTCACCAACGCCATCCGGTACGGCAAGGGCCCGATCCTGCTGCGCCTCATCCACGACGACCACCGCCTGCTGTCGGAGGTCACCGACCGCAGCAGCGCCAGCCCGCACCTGCGTCAGGCGCGGGAGAGCGACGAGGGGGGCCGGGGGCTGTTCATCGTGATGAAGTTCAGCGAGCGCTGGGGCGTGCGGCACAGCCGGCACGACAAGACCATCTGGTCGGAGCAGAAGCTGGGGGCCGAGCAGCCGGCGGCGGACCTCTTCCCGGACCTGACCTGACCGACTCGGTCGGACCTGGACGACTCGTTCGGACCTGGACGACTCGTTCGGACCTGGCCGACCCGGACCGGCGCGGATTTGTCTAGACCTGTTTTGTCTAGACCTCTTGCCCGCCCGTGATCCGCGGGCTACGTTTCCCGCAGTTCGGAGCCCTTCACTCTTCCTCCAACTCCCTTGTCGAGCAAGGCTGGAAGGAGCATGCCCGCATGCAGGACCGGAATCTGTCCAGGCGAACCGTCCTCGCCTCCGCGACCGTGGTCGCCGCGAGCGCGACGGGCGTCGTGGGCGCGGCGGCTGCCCCCGCGGTCGCGCACCGGCGCGACGACCGCCACCTCAGGCGGATCCTCTCCACGATGAGCGTGGAGGCGAAGGTCGGCCAGCTGTTCGTGCCGTACTTCTACGGCACGTCGGCGACCTCTCCCAGCCAGTACGACCAGGAGCGCAACCTCAAGGAACTCGGCGTCCGCACCGTGGCCGAGCTCATCGCCAAGTACCACGTCGGCGGTGTCATCTACTTCTCCGGCTGGGCGAACAACATCCAGGACCCCCGCCAGGTGGCGGCCCTGTCGGACGGGGTGCAGCGGGCCTCGCTCGCGCTGCCCACACCGGTGCCGTCCCTGATCTCCATCGACCAGGAGCACGGGGCCAACGTCCGCATCGGCAGCGGCGCCACCCAGCTGCCGGGGGCGATGGCGCTCGGCGCGGGCGGCTCGCTCTCCGACGCGCGCACCGCCGGACGGATCTCGGGCGCCGAACTCGCCGCCCTGGGCATCCACCAGAACTTCGCCCCGGTCGCCGACGTCAACGTCAACCCGGCCAACCCCATCATCAACATCCGCTCCTTCGGCGCCGACCCCGGCGAGGTCAGCCGCATGGTCGCGGCCCAGGTGCGGGGGTACCAGCAGGCCGGCGTCGTGGCGTGCGCCAAGCACTTCCCGGGCCACGGGGACACCGCGGAGGACAGCCACACCGGGCTGCCGGTGATCACCCACACCCGTGAGGAGTGGGACCGCGTCGACGCCCCGCCCTTCCGGGCCGCGATCGCCGCCGGCGTGGACTCGATCATGACCGCCCACCTCCAGGTTCCCGCGCTCGATCCCAGCAACGAGCCGGCCACCCTGTCGCCCGCGATCCTCCAGGGCGTACTCCGCGGTGAGCTCGGCTTCGACGGCGTCATCGTCACCGACGCGCTCAACATGCGGGGCGTGCGCACCAAGTACGGCGACGACCGCGTGCCGGTGCTCGCCCTCAAGGCCGGCGCCGACCAGCTGCTGTTCCCGCCCGACATCGACGTGGCCTTCCACGGCGTCCTGGCGGCCGTCCGCAGCGGGGAGATCACCGAGGAGCGGCTCGACGCGTCGGTCCTGCGCATCCTGCGGCTCAAGGACAAGGTGGGCCTGCTCCGCGGCAGCCCGTACACCTCCGCGTCCGAGATCGAGCGGGTGGTGGGGGCCCGCCGGCACCGGCTCGCCGCCGCCCGGATCACGGAGCGCACCACCACCCTGCTGGTCAACCGGAACAGGGCCCTGCCGCTGCGCCGCGGACAGCGGAAGCTGCTGGTGGTGGGCGCCAGTCCCGCCTTCCCGACGGACGCCACCCGGTCCACGGTGCCGGAGCTGGCCGCGGCGTTCGACGAACTCGGGTACAGCACCGTCCACCTCGCCACCGGCCGGACGCCCGACGCGGCGGCCATCGACGCGGCGGTGGCCGCGGCGCAGGGGCGCGACGCGGTGGTGGTCACCACCGACAATGTGGGCGCCGCCAGCGCCCAGCGCACCCTGGTGTCCCGGCTGCTCGCGACGGGCGTCCCCGTCGTCCACCTCGCGGTGCGCAACCCGTACGACATCGCCCACCTCGGCGAGGTCCCGGCCTCCCTGGTCTCCTACTGCTGGACCGAGGTCGAACTGCGCGCCGCCGCACGGGTGATCGCCGGCCGGGTGGAGCCGCGCGGCAAGCTGCCCGTACCCGTCCAGCGTGCCGACGCCCCCTCCCAGGTCCTCTTCCCCGCCGGGCACGGCCTGACGTACGACGACTGACCCCCGCCTGCCCGCCCCTTCCGGCCCCGGTCGCTCCCCGTCGAGGGGAGCACCGGGGCCGTTCGCCGTCGGCCCACGCGACCAGGGCGCCGGAAGTCCCGCCCCCCGTACAGCCGCTCCCTCTCGGCGGGGAGTTCGCCGCCCGGCGCGCCGCTCGGGCATCACCCGGTGGCCGCCCCAGGTCGCGAGGACCGAGGGCCGTCCCAGGAACCGGCGGGACAAGACATCACAAACGGCGAACCGCCGACGATCTTCGGCGGCGCGTGCACCAGTTCGCGCCGGACCCCTTTACGCGCCCGCCGGGCGTCTGCCACCATCCGGTCGCAATTCCTTGCAGAAAGATTCCGACAGAACTTTCACTCGGTCTCTCCCTCCCCCCATAGGCAGGCCAGGCAGCAGACCGCCGCGGTGAACTCCGCGGCCTGGCCGACCGGTTCGCTGGAGAACACGCATGAGAGAACGCACGACCCCGCGACGCCGCGGGCTGCCGGGACGCCCCCTGTCGGCCGTCACGGCCGCGGCAGGCGCCCTGAGCCTGCTGATGACCCTGCCCGCCACGTCGTTCTCCGACGTGGAGACGGCCCCGGTGGCGGCCGCCGAGTCCACGGCGACCGTCTTCTACTACACGAAGACGAAGAACTGGGCCGCGTACAACCTGCACTACGCGCCCGACGGAGGCTCCTGGACCACGGTTCCCGGGGTGGCGATGGAGGCCGCCTGCACGGACTGGGTCAAGAAGACGGTCAACCTCGGCACGGCCGGCGGCCTGCAGGCGACCTTCAACAACGGCAGCGGCACCTGGGACAACAACGCCGGCCAGAACTACGACCTCGGCACCGGCGCCATCACCGTCAAGGACGGGGTGGTCGCCCACAGCGACCCGTGCGCGGGCACCGGGGGTCCCGGGACCGACCCCACCCCGAGCCCGTCCCCCGGCCAGGGCGCCAACAGCGCGACCGTCTACTACTCGACCGCCACCGTCGGCTGGACCACCACCAACCTGCACTACCAGCCGGCCGGCGGCGCCTGGACGGCCGTGCCCGGCATCGGCATGGAGGCCGCCTGCACCGGCTGGATGCGGCGGACCGTCGACCTCGGCTCGGCCACGTCGATGAAGGCAGCGTTCAACAACGGCAACGGCACCTGGGACAACAACAACGGCGGCGACTACACGCTCACGAGCGGTGTGAGCACCGTGAAGGACCGGGTGGTGGTGAAGAACGCCACCGACCCCTGCGCGGCGCAGGTGCCGGACACCCAGGCGCCGTCCGTGCCGACGAAGGTGACCGCCAAGGCCGACGGCGTCTCCGTGCTGCTGACCTGGGAGCCGTCCACCGACGACAAGCAGGTGACCCGGTACCAGGTCACCCGCACCGGCGGGACGAAGGGCACGGTGGTCACCGACGTCGCCTCGACCGTCCTGTCGGTGGCGGACCTGGAGGAGAAGACCGCCTACACCTTCACCGTGCGCGCCGCCGACGCCGCCGGCAACCTCTCCGCCGCCTCCGCGGCGGCCACCGCCACCACCGGCGTGAAGCCGCCCGCCGCCGCGCAGGGCAAGCCGCTGGGCACCGACCCGCGCAAGGACCCCATCTACTTCGTCCTCACCGCCCGGTTCAACGACGGGGACAGCTCCAACAACCGCGGCGGCGGCCAGCACGAGCGGTCCGGCAATGCCGCCAACAACGACCCCATGTTCCGGGGTGACTTCAAGGGCCTGATCAACAAGCTGGACTACATCAAGGGCCTCGGCATGTCGGCGATCTGGATCACCCCCGTGGTCCTCAACCGGTCCGACTACGACTACCACGGCTACCACGGTTACGACTTCTACAAGGTCGACCGCCGCCTGGAGTCCGCGGGAGCCTCGTACCAGGACCTCATCAACGCAGCCCACGCCAAGGGCATGAAGATCTACCAGGACGTCGTCTACAACCACTCCTCGCGGTGGGGCGCCAAGGGGCTGTTCACGCCCAAGCACTACGGCGTCCGCGACGCCCAGTGGAGCTGGTACTACGACGAGCCCAACTCCTCCTTCGAGTACGACGGCCTGTCCGTCGAGCCGAAGTCCGGGAAGTCCCACTACAACGGCGACCTGTGGTCCACCGCCGAGCCCACCGGCAACACCTGCCTCAACTGGGGCAGGCCGACCCCCTCCACCTCCCCCGAGGGGTACCGCATCTACAACTGCCAGTGGCCCAACGCCACGTCGGGTGCGTGGCCCAAGGACGTCTACCACACCTGCTGGCTGGGCAACTGGGAGGGCGAGGACTCCCGTTCCTGCTGGCTCCACGACGACCTGGCCGACTTCAACACCGAGAGCGCCAAGGCCCAGAACTACCTGATCGGCGCGTACAACAAGTACATCGACATGGGCGTCGACGGCTTCCGCGTCGACACCGCCGTTCACATCCCGCGCACCACCTGGAACCGGCGCTTCCTGCCCGCGATCCAGGAGCGGGTCACCCAGCAGCACGGCGCCGAGGCCGCGAAGAACTTCTTCGTCTTCGGCGAGGTCGGTGCCTTCGTCAACGACAAGTGGAACCGCGGCTCGGTCAACCACTCCGCGCAGTTCTTCACCTGGAAGGAGCGCAAGGAGTACAGCGCCGACGACGCCAAGGCCGCGCTCGAGATGTACGAGTACGAGAACAACGCCGGCACGGCGGCGCAGCCGACGTCCACCAACGCGTTCCTCGCGGGCAACGACTACCACGCGCCCGACCACAGCCGGTTCTCCGGCATGAACATCATCGACATGCGCATGCACATGAACTTCGGCGACGCGTCCAACGCCTTCCACAACGGCAAGGACTCTGACGACTCGGTCAACGACCCCACCTACAACGTCGTCTACGTCGACAGCCACGACTACGGCCCCAACAAGAGCGGTGAGCGCTACACCGGCGGCACGGACGCCTGGGCCGAGAACATGTCGCTGATGTGGACCTTCCGCGGCATCCCGACCCTCTACTACGGCTCGGAGATCGAGTTCCAGAAGGGCAAGAAGATCGACTGCGGGCCCACCTGTCCGCTGGCCACCACCGGGCGCGCCTACTACGGCGACCACCTCCAGGGGGAGGTGACGGCCTCGCAGTTCGGCAAGGTCGACTCCGCCTCCGGCGCCGTCGCCACCACGCTGTCGCAGCCGCTGGTCAAGCACGTGCAGCGGCTCAACGAGATCCGCCGCGCGATCCCCGCCCTCCAGATGGGGCAGTACTCCACCGAGGGCATCAGCGGCGAGATCGCCTACAAGCGCCGGTACACCGCGGGCGGCACGGACAGCTTCGCCCTGGTCACCGTCACCCACGCCGCCACCTACAGCGGCATCCCCAACGGCACCTACAAGGACGCCGTCACCGGTGACACCCGGGTGGTCACCGACGGGAAGCTCTCCGTCGCCGCCCCGGGCAAGGGCAACCTGCGGGTGTACGTCCTGAACGGTCCCGGCAGGATCGGCACCGCCGGGACCTACCTGAAGTAGCCGGCCACCCGGGATGATCCGGAGCCCCGGCGGACGGCCGACACCGTCCGCCGGGGCTCCGCCGCGTCATCGGACGGCGGCGCGAGGCCCCTCCCCCACCGCTGCCCACGCTCCGGCACCGGCTGGGGAGGCAGGTGCCATGGCGGGGATCGTCGAGCGGCTGACCCCGGACGGACCGGGGGAGCCGTGCCGGTGGGTGTGGTGACGCCTCGATTCCCGGGCCGGTTCCGCGCAGTTCGGGAGCGGCGGGTGGGTCTCCGCGCGAACTGCCGGGAGCCAGGCCGTAGTCGCGTGGGGGGTGGGGTGGGGGAGCCGGACGCGGTACCAGGCCGGGGAGTTCGTGCCCTGCTCGTCGATGATGGTCTGGCCGTGGAGCAGGCGGCACTCCGCTTCCAGGACGTCGTGGTGCCAGACGCGCATCCCCACGACGTTTTCCGCCGTGTACGGCAGCAGCGGGTCGACGGCCAGGCCGAGGCTGCACTCGCGGGCGCGGTCCGTGCGGTTCTGGCAGGCGTGTTCGGCGTTGTACACCCGGATCCGCACCGGCTCCGTCCCGCCGTCGGTGTCCGGGAGCAGCGGCAGGGCCGCGCAGACCGTCATCGCGCATGCCGCGAGTGTCAGCAGCGCCGTCCGGGAGCGTCGGGGCCGGGGGCCTGTCCGGTGGGCGCGGACGCGGGCCAGCAGCGCGGCGGCCGTATGGGGTGCGCGGGCGGTGTGCGTGGGGGCGAGACAGTCGGCTGCCACCGCGCGCCAGAACTCGGGGACCGTGTGGTCCATGCGTAACGGGGTGCGGCCCTCCGCGTAGGCATGGACGGCGGCGCTGCGGGCGGTGGCGGTGGCCCCGGGGAAGGGGGACACGCCGCCGGCGAACACCTCGTGGATCAGGATGCCCAGCGCCCAGACGTCGGACGTCGGCCGGACCCGTACGCCGTCGACGCCCAGGGGTTCCTTCCAGCGCTCGGGCGGGAGATAGTCCGGCGTTCCCACGGGGGCGGTGTAACCGTGGGTGCCGGTCAGCTCGATGGCGAGGCCGAAGTCCGACAGCCGTATCTCGCCGTCCTCGCCGATCAGGACGTTCTCCGGTTTCAGGTCGCCGTGGATCCAGCCCGAGGCGTGAAGATGCGCCAGGCCCTCGCAGATGCCGGCGACGATCCGGGCACCGCGTTCCTGGTCGACACCGGTGCCGAGGAGTTCCCGGAGGGTGCACCGGGCCCGTTCCATGACCAGGACCCGGGCGCCGTCCAGGTCCGGGTGGTCGGGGGCGTCGAGGACGAGATCGTCGAAGAGCCGCACCAGCCGGGGGTGCGGCGCCTTCCGGGCCAGTTCCACCTCGCGGCGGGCCGCGGTCGCGACGTGGCGCGCCTGCCGCGGAGCGAGCCCTGCCGTCGGCATGACCTTGAGCGCCACATGCTCCGGACCTCCCGGCCCGGCGCGCCGTCCCCCGTAGACCGTGGCCCAGCCGCCCGCGCCCAGGGGCTCCTCCACGATCCAGTTCCCCACCCGGTGACCGCGGGGAAGGAGCTCCGGTGAACGCATCACGCCCTTCCCGCACGCCCACCCGGGTCCGTGCGGGGCGGCAGGAGCGTCAGGTGCTCCTCCGACACGATCCCGAACTTCAGCGCGAGAGCGACGACCGCCTCACGCTTGCCGTGGCGACGGTCCGCACGGTCGGGGGCGGGGGTACCGATGCGGAGTTTCTCCTCGGCCAGGTAGTCGATGTGCGACGTCACGGCGCGAGCGGTGAGCTTGGTGCAGCCGGGATGACCGCGAAGCCGCTCGACGACCTGAGGGGTGGTGGGGACGGCGGCCGGAGAAGCGTCACGCAGCCACGGCTCGCACAGGGCGACCAGGACGAGGAAGTAGGTGGCGGTCTGGTCCAGGTTGTACGCCATCAGGGTGCGGCTCTCCCCGGAGGCCCCCACCGCCTGCGGGTCCAGATACACGTGATCGGGGGCGTACACCTGGAGGCACACGGGGGCACCGCGGCGCGACGGCAGCACCACACGGGAGAACTCGAACGGGATCGGGGTCCCCACGCGCCGCGGCGGGACGCGCACGTACTCCCCGGCGCCCTCGGGGTTCTCCACCAGGTAGCCGTGCGTGGAACTGAGGTTGCTCAACTGCCAGTGGTCGTCGGTCGCGCGGATCTCACCCGCGACACGGGAGACCGCCTCGTCGCCCAGGCGCAGGTCGACGGGAACCGTGGCGGAACCGCGGCCGAAACGCACCCACTCGCCCGGGCCGAGCCGCAGCGTCACAGGACGCCCGTTCCGGTCTTCCCGCAGGTGGACAACAATCCCGCTCACCCGTCACCGCTCCCCCGTCCGGATCCGTGCCGACAGGGTGGAGAGTACCCACTCGCGCACCGTACGCCACATGCCCGTGGGCGGCGGCCCGAAGCCTCCGCTCCCCGGGCCGCCGGGACGACAGGGCGGAGATCACCGTGCGGGAGATCACCGTGCGGGGGATCACCGTGCGGGGGATCACGGTGCGGGCGCTCCCGGCCTGAGCGTCAAGACCGTGCGCGTTCCGAAGGCCGTCCACGGCCGCCACCCTCCACCCGCCACCGGGCAGCGCCTGTACCCGGGTGCGGAGCCGGCCGTCGGCGGTGACGGCGAACACGTGGATCCGGCCGGTGGCGTCCATCGCGGCCGACGGTGGACCGGCGAGGACGACACCCGTCTCGTCGAAGTCCTCACCCCGCGCCCCGTCGGGGGCCCAGGCGCCGCCGGGGGTCAACTGCCAGCGGTGGGCGATCCGTTCACCGCCCGGGTCGACGCCGAACGCCTCGAGCCGGCCGTCGGCGCCCGGTACGATCAGCGGCGCCCCGGCCGACCAGCCCAGCAGGTGCCGCCACTCCCCCCAGCCGCCGCTCGGTTCCGCCTGCCGGCGCTGGAAGCCCCCGGTTCCGGACGGGGCGATCGCCGTGACCTCGAGCCGTCCGGTGCCGTCCCGCACGACGCAGGGCGCGCCGCCGGCCGGGGTGCCGAAGCGGGCCCACGCCGACCAGGCGCCGCCTGGTGACAGTTGCCAGCGGTGGAGGAGCCCCGTACCGCCGCGGGCGAGGGAGAAGACCTCCAGGCGGCCGTCGGCGTTGCGGCCGAGGGCGGGTACGGCGCCGGCCGGGGTCCCGAAGGTCTCCCAGGCCGACCAGGTGTCGGTCTCGGGGTCGAGCTGGACGCGGCGGAGCATGGAGCGGTCGCGGGCGTCGAAGGCGAACACGTTGAGCCGGCCGAGAACGTCGGCGGCGGCGACGGGATTGTCCGGGCTCTGCCACGGGGGTGGGGTGTTCTGCCAGGTCAACGGGGCGATGTGGAGGCCTTTGCGGAACCAGCCGGCGGCGCTCGCGTACCACCGCCCGCCGTCCGTGACGGGTTCGACGGCGTGGCCCGGGATGTGGCCGGCATAACCGTCGAGGGTGAAGTGGTACGGATCCCGTGAGGCGAGGACGTCGGTGCCGTCGTAGCCGTTGCGGGGGCCGATGAACAGGTAGTACCAGCTGTCCCGTTCGAGGACGTACGGGGATTCGGTGACGGAGACCCCGTCGCTCTCGGTGGACTCGTCGGTGAAGGCGGTGCCGGGTGAGCTCCAGTTCAGCAGGTCGGTGGAGCGCCGGTAGGAGACCAGGTGCCGGCCGTCGGGGGCGGACACCTCTGTGTAGTACATGACCCAGGCGCCGCCGATGCGCGTGACCATCGGGTCACGGGCGACGATGCCGCGGAAGAGCGGTCCGGACGGCACGCGGGTCCAGGTGAAGAGGTCGGTGGAGGTGGCGGCGTTGATGGCGGCTCCGGTGTCGCCGCCGGCGGCGTAGAACATCCAGTGGACACCGTCCACCGCGATGACGTGCGGCGCCCAGAGGTGCTTCTCGCCGTGGTAGCCGGGGTCCGCGGTCAGGGCGGCGGGGTGGGTGGTCCAAGGGCCGTCGAGGGTGGGCGCGGAGGCGTGCGCGAAGGAGGTCTCGGCGCCGCTGTCGGGGGCGGTGCCGGGGGGTGCGCTCCGGCCGACGATGCTGAAGAGGTGCCACCGGCCGCCGGACTTGATCAGGCTGTGGTCGTTGAGGTAGCGCCGGACGCCGGACGAGGACGGGTCGTACACAGGGGCGAAGGGTCCGGCGCCGAGCCATGCGTGGGCGGCGGACGGGAGTGGAGCGGCGGACGAGGGTGAGGCGGCGGAGGCGGTGCGCGCCGGGAGCGGGAGCACGAGGGCTCCCGCTCCGGCGGTCCGCAGCAGGCGCCGCCTGCTGATCGGATACATCGGTGCGACTCCGGGTGCGTCAGTCGACGGGTGGGCCGGCCGTGGAGTTCAGCCAGGCCCAGTCGGACCAGGTGGCGTGTCCGGTCTGCCACTTGTGGTAGACCCCGGCATGGCTGGTGCCGAAGACCTCGATACGGCCGTCGGCGTTCGCGGTGGCGGTGATCTCGGCGCCGCCGGTGCCGAAGGCCTCCCAGCCGCCGTACCGGGCGTTGACGCCGGTCTGCCAGATGTGCTGGGCGGCGGTCTCGTTGATGGCGAACACCTCGACGCGGTTGTCCGGTGTGCGCTGGCTGGTGAGCTGCGCGTCCGCGAGTCCGCCGGTGGGCTCCCACGCGGACCAGCTCGTGGCGTTGGTCTGGTACTTGTGGAACACCCCGACCGGGCCGGACGCGAAGACCTCCAGGCGGCCGTCCTGATTGTGGTCGACGGTCAGGTCGTGCCCGCCCTCGCCGAACGCCTCCCACGCCGACCAACCGCCGTTGACCCGCGTCTGGTACAGGTGCTGGAACGTCTCGCCGTTGAGCGCGAACACCTCCAGGCGGCCGTCGGGCGCCTTCTCCGTCTCGACGGCACTGTTGGCGGGACCCCCGGTCGGCTCCCAGGCCGACCAGCCGCTGTTCGGCGCGGTCTGGTACTTGTGGAACACACCGACCGGACCCGAGGCGAACACCTCGAGCCGCCCGTCACCGTTCGAACCCACGGCGACGTCGTGACCACCGGTGCCGAAATTCTCCCAGCCCGACCAGGCACCCGAGGGGCGCAGCTGGTACATGTGCTCGAAGACGCTTCCGTTGACGGCGAAGAGCTCCAGCCGCCCGTCCTTGTTCGGGCCGACCGCGAGCTGGGCGTCACCCGGTCCACCGAGGAACTCCCACGCCGACCAGTCGCTGTTCGGGTCCGTCTGCCAGGCGTGATGAACGCCGTCGGCACCGGCCGCGAAGAGCTCCAGCCTCCCGTCGGCACCGCGGGCGGAGACCACGCGACCCGACTCGGCCGGATGGACCGGCGGTGCGGGGGCCGGTCCGGGGCCGGGGAAGCAGGGGATCCGGATGCCCCGCTCGGCGAGATACGGGACCGGGTCGACGCTGACCCCGGGGCGTGCCCAGACCCGCAGATGCAGGTGCGGGCCGGTGGACTGGCCCTCGCTGCCCATCAGCGCGATCCGCTGCCCGCCGGCCACCCGGTCGCCCACCTGGACGTCCCGGTGGTACATGTGCCCGTACTCGGTGGTGGACCCGTCGGGGTGCAGGATCCGGATCCACTGGCCGTAGCCCGGTTCGTGACCGGAGATGGTCACCTCGCCGGGGCCGACGGCGTAGATCGGGGTACCGGTGGGGGCGGCGATGTCGATCCCGTTGTGGCCGGCGTGATGACCCTGGGACAGGTACCCCGTCGCCGGGCAGAAGCCGGTGTACGCGGCAGCGGCCTCGGCAGGGGCGGCGGCGGCCAGGGGTGTCAGGAGCAGGCCCGACAGCAGGGCCGAGACCGCCGCCAGGGCGACGGGCCACACCCGTCTCGATAATGCCAGAAACATGACAAGCCCCTCGTCAAGCCTTGCGCAGACGACCGATGATGCCGTTGAGGTCCTCGTTGAACAGGTCCGGGCGGACCACATGACCGCCGCCCGGCTCCCGGAAGGTGTGGGGGATGCCGGCAGCGCCCAGCGCGGCCCGGAACTCGCGCTGACCGGCGAGCACCTGGTTCTCGTTGATGGTGTCCCACCAGTCGACCGGGTCGGGTGCGGTACCGGCGACCAGGTGGATCCGCTTGTTGCGGTAGCTCTCGATCCGCTGCACGGGGTTGTCCGCGGTCACCCGCGCCTCGTCCCACAGGGGGACGCCGTAGACCGTGCCGCCGCCCAGCTCCACAGCGGCGGAGGAGGCGTTCGCCCAGTGCGTCACCAGACCGAAGTCGCGGCGCAGGCTGGCCGGGCCGGAGTGGGAGCTGACGGAGGCGAAGTGGCCGTAGTACTTGGCGGCATACTTCAGCGCGCCGAAGCCGCCCATGGAGAAGCCGGAGACCGCGCGGCCGTTGTACTCGGCGTAGGTGCGGAAGTTCGCGTCGACCCAGGGGATCAGCTGGCCGATGTGGAAGTGCTCCCAGTTCCTCGGGCCCACGTTGGTGCTGACGGGGTTGGAGTACCAGCCGGCCCTTCCGCCGTCGGGCATGACCACGATGATCGGCTTTCCGGCGGTCCAGGCGCGGATGCCCATCCTGTCCCACGAGATGAAGTCCTGGTTGCCACCGTGCAGCAGGTACAGCACGGGGTAGCGTCGGCCGCTGGTGTGGTAGCCGTCGGGCAGCAGGACGTTGACGCCCGGGTTCCATTCGATGGCGTCGGTCTCGAAGCGGTAGTACCACATCCGCGGGTCGCTCTCGTTCCACTCCACGGCGTTCAGGCCGTGGCCTGCCCGGTACGCCGACGCCGGCGAGGCCGACGCGAGCACACCGCCGGCGCCGAGCGCCGCCACGGCGCCGGCTCCGGCCGCGGTCCTGAGGAAGTTCCTGCGGGTGGGAGGCTGCGCGGTCAATGTCCCTCCAGAGAAGCGTGTGGGCGGCCCTGCGGTCCGGACCGCCTCGGTGGTCCGGAAGCTAGACGGGTGCGCGGCGACGGTGAACCCGGAAGGTTACGGAACGCAATCCCCGGCCCGAGGTGGTACAAGCTGCCCCCGGGCAGCGGCAGGGTCAGCGGCGGCGGCAGGGTCAGCGGCGGCGCGGAAGCGTGAGTGCTGGAGACCGCTTCTGAGCTGGGAGGTCCGGGGGTACTTCGTCCCGTTGATCCGGGGCTGCCAGTCGGGGGTGTTCGCGAGGGCCGCGTCGACGATCTCCCGGGGAATGACAACGCCGTACGCCGAGCCGTCGGTGCCCGCCGGCTTGGTGGTCTCGGAGACGTGCTGGGTGGATTCGGCACCATCGCTCTTGCGGATGACCGGCCCCCAGAGGGCCAGGCATTCGACGCGCCGGTCAGGCGCCAGGACGAAGCGCGCGTAGCCGATGAACCGCAACGGCTCGTCAGGCTGCTGCCCGCTCTCCTCCAGCAGTTCCCGTACTGCTGCCTGGCGGGGGGTTTCGCCCTCTTCGACGCTCCCTCCCGGAAGCTCCCAGGACTGGCGGTAGCGGTCGAAGACCATGAGGACCCGGCCGGCTCGCCACAACGCCACCAGCGCCGCCGGCAACGGGGCGTCGCGGGGCGGCGCTGCCTCGCCGCCCCGCGAGAACGAGATCAAGGAGTTGCCGCGGCCATCGGCTGCGAGCGGTTCCTCTGCGAGGTGAGCCACGGTCGGATGCTTCCCCGAGCGACTCCACGAGAAGCCCTGCGCCCTCGAGAGCAGCCAGTACGCCGCCCGAGCATAGTGGGCGGAGACACCGGTCCGCCCTGGGTGCGCCCCCCTGCTCGGCCCGGAACAACCGGCCGGCGGCAGGTCCTTCCCCTCGACGGGCGACCGCAGAGCCAGGGTGCGCAGTGCCGTCTCGGCGACCGACCGCCTCACAGGCGATCGCGTTCTCGAGCGAGGCGGTTGCCATCGATCCGGTGCCTGAAGGGCGATTTTCGGCCCCCGAAGGGGCTCTGGCGAGGAACGATCGCACCGTCATGGTGGAGAAACGCACTGCCGCGGCCGAAACTATGTTGCCCCGCCACATGTGCGGTTGACCTGCGGATTCCTACGGTGTGCCGACACGTAGACGTCCCCATCCCACATCTGGAAGTGGTCACCATGGCCTCATCGGCAGCCGCGCCCCCGACGCCGAACAGTTTCAAGAAGATCGTCGCCGCGAGCCTCATCGGCACCACCATCGAGTGGTACGACTTCTTCCTCTACGGTTCGGCCGCCGCGCTCGTCTTCAACACCCTGTTCTTCCCGGACGAGGACCCGCTGGTCGGCACGCTGCTCTCGTTCCTCACCTATGCGGTCGGCTTCCTGGCCCGTCCGCTGGGCGCCCTGGTGTTCGGTCACTTCGGCGACCGCCTCGGCCGCAAGAAGCTGCTGGTGCTCAGCCTCCTGATGATGGGCGGGGCGACCTTCGCCATCGGCCTGCTGCCCACCCACGCCACCATCGGCACCGCGGCGCCGATCCTGCTGACCGTGCTGCGCCTGGTGCAGGGCTTCGCGCTCGGCGGCGAGTGGGGCGGTGCGGTGCTGCTGGTCTCCGAGCACGGTGACCCCAAGCGCCGTGGCTTCTGGGCCTCCTGGCCGCAGACCGGCGCCCCGGCCGGCCAGCTGCTCGCCACCGGCGTGCTGGCGCTGCTCACCGCGACGATGTCGGAGAGCGCCTTCGTCTCCTGGGGCTGGCGCATTCCGTTCCTGCTCTCCGGTGTGCTGGTGATCATCGGTCTGTGGATCCGTCTCGCCGTGGACGAGTCGCCCGTCTTCAAGGCGGCGATGGCTGCCGCCGAGGCCCGCAAGGCGGAGGGCGCGGCGGAGAAGCTGCCGCTGGTGGCCGTCTTCAAGAACCACTGGCGGGACATCCTGGTCGCCATGGGCGCCCGCATGGCGGAGAACATCAGCTTCTACGTGATCACCGCGTTCATCCTGGTGTACGCCACCACGGCCGCCGAGGTGTCGAAGCAGACCGCGCTGAACGCGGTGCTGATCGGTTCGGCGATCCACTTCTGCGCGGTCCCCGCCTGGGGCGCGCTGTCCGACCACTGGGGCCGCCGCCCGGTGTACATGCTCGGCGCGGCCGGCATCGGCCTGTGGGTCTTCCCGTTCTTCTGGCTGATCGACACCGGCACCTTCCTGGGCCTGCTGACCGCGGTGACGGTCGGCCTGATCCTGCACGGCGCGATGTACGCCCCGCAGGCCGCGTTCTTCACGGAGCTGTTCGCCACCCGGATGCGGTACTCCGGCGCCTCCATCGGCGCGCAGTTCGCCTCGGTGGCGGCGGGCGCGCCGGCTCCGCTGATCGCGACCGCGCTGCTGAACAGCTACGGCACCTCCACCCCGATCTCGCTGTACGTGATCGCCGCCGCGGTCATCACGCTGATCGCGGTGGGCGTGGCCAAGGAGACCCGTCACCGCGACCTCAACGACATCGGGGGCACGGCCGACGCCACGCCGTCCGGCGGGACCGCCCCGGTCAGGAGCGAGCAGGCCGTCTGATCCGGCGCCACCTGACGCAGGCCCCCGCGCACCTGGAGCGCGGGGGCCTGCGGGCGTTCGGAGGCGGGAGGCTCTGCGGGGGTCCCGGGGGGGCGGGACCTGCGGGCGTTCCGGGCGGGTGGACCTGCGGGGGTTCGAGTGCGGTGTGGGGCGGCGGGACCTCCGGGCCGAGGCGTCACGCGTCCGGCCGCAGGGCGCGGGGGCCGGCGGACACGGACGCGATGCGGGTGCCGTGTGGGTGCCGTGCGGGTGCCGTGGGCGTGCCGTGCGGCAGGCGGCGGGCGGCACTTGGTCAGGCGCGTGAGGGGGAGGCCAGTCGCTGCAGGCGCAGGGCGAGTTGGATCTCGAGGGCCCGCTCGGGACGCTGCCAGTCCTCACCGAGCAGCCGGCCCACCCGCTCCAGCCGCTGGGCGACCGTGTTGACGTGGACGTGGAGTTCGTCCTTGGTCCGGGCGGGGCTCATCCCGCAGGCGAAGTAGGCGTCGAGGGTGCGCACCAGGTCCGTGCCGCGGCGCTCGTCGTAGGAGACGACCTCTCCGATGGTCCGGTCGACGAAGCCCGCGATGTCCCGGTCCCCCGCCAGCAGCAGGCCGACGAAGCCGAAGTCCTCGGCCGCCGCGCCGTCCCCGGCGCGCCCCAGCAGCCGCAGCGCGTCCAGGCAGCGGCGGGCCTCCTGGTAGGCGACGGCGACCTGGTCGGGCCCGGCGGACAGCACCTTCTGCGGCGCGGACGCCCCCACGGTGACCGCGTCGTGGACCGCGGTGCTGAGCCGGCGGGCGGCGTCGCGGGCCAGGTCGGTGGCGCTGCGGCCGGGCGGCAGGGGGAGCAGCAGCACCGTCCCGCCGTCGCGGGCGGCGGCCAGGCCGTGCCGGGTGGAGGCCAGGTGGGAGGCGGCGGACCACAGCCGGCGGCGGGCCTCCGCCTCGGCGTCGCCGCCGGGGGCGGTGGCCTCCAGGCGGGCGGCGAGCACCACGTGCGTGACGTCGAGGTCGGCGTGCAGGCGGGCGGCGCGCATCCGCAGCAGCCGGGGGTCGTGGTCGCGGGCGTCGAGGAGGTCGTCGAGGAGTTCGCCGCGGACGCGCTGCTCGGCCTCGGCGGCGGAGCGGCGGGCGAGCAGCAGGAGCGAGGTGACCATGGCGGCGCGCTCCAGCGTGCGCTGGTCGACCGGGTCGAGCACGGGGTGGCCGCGCAGCACCAGCGCGCCGAGCAGTTCGCCGCCGGCGGTGACGGCGGCGATCCAGTCGTCGCCGTGCCGCACGGCGTGGCCCTCGGCGCGGGACGCCTCCAGCGCCTCGGCGGGGACGGCGGTGATGTCGGCGTAGGCGACCGTGCCGTCGAGCACCTCGGAGACGGCGGCGGCCACGTCGTGCACCTGTCCTCCGCGCAGGACGAGTTCGGCGAGGCGGTCGTGGACCTCGGAGGCGCGTTCTATGACGGCGCTGCGGTCCTGGATGATCTCGTTGGCGCGTTCCAGCTCGGCGAGCGCGGAGCGGGTCTCGGTGAGCAGGTTGGCGGTGTCGATGGCGGCCGCGGCGAGCGCGGCGAAGCTGCTGAGCAGGGCGATCTGTTCGCGTTCGAAGACGCGGGCACGGCGGTCGGCGGCGAAGAGCACGCCGATGACGTGGTCGCCGAGCATCAGGGGCACGCCGAGGATGGCGATCAGCCCCTCGTCGCGGACGCCGGCGTCGATGGTCCCGGTGTGCAGGAACCGCGCGTCCTGGAAGTAGTCCCGGGTGACGTAGGGCCGTGCGGTCTGCGCCACCAGGCCGCCGAGTCCCTCGCCCATGCCGAGGCGCAGTTGCTGGAAGCGGGCCGCGACGGAACCCTCGGTGACCCGCATGTAGGTGTCGCCGCGGGCCGGGTCGTTGAGGGAGAGGTAGGCGACGTCGGTGCCGAGGAGGGAGCGGGCGCGCTGGACGATGGCGCGGAGCACGGCGTCGACGTCGCGGGGCCCGGCGAGGTCGTGGGCGGTGGCGAAGAGGGCGGACAGCTCCTCCTCGCGGCGGCGCCTGCCCTCGAGTTCGGAGCGCACGCGCAGGGCGAGCTCGCGGGCCCGGCCGAGCGCGGCGACCTCCGCCTCGGGGCGCCCTTCGGCGCGGGCGACGAGCACGGGGCGGTCGTAGGCGTCGGCCGAGGCGCCGCGGGCCAGCAGTTCCAGGTAGGGCGTCTCCGCGCCGGGCGCGGGTGGCGCGGTCGCCGGGCGCGGAGCGGACGGTTCCGTGGAGGGGCCGGCGGCCGGGAGCCGCACGCCCTGCTGGTGCTCGTGGGACATGGGCACAGGATTCACCATGGCCGGGGCCCTGGGACAGCCCTGTGGACGACGGCCTCTCGGGGCGCGGGACGGCGGGCGGCCGGCGGCCCGCGCCGGACGGTCAGTGCGCGGTCCAGCCGCCGTCCATGACGTACGACGACCCGGTGACGGTGGCGGCGGCCGGGCCGCAGAGGAAGACCACCGCCTCGGCCACCTCGGCCGGTTCGATCAGCCGCTTGACGGCGGTGTCGCGCAGCAGGATCTCGGAGACCACCCGTTCCTCGGGGATGCCGTGCACGGCCGCCTGGTCGGCGATCTGCTTCTCCACCAGTGGCGTGCGCACATAGCCGGGGTTCACACAGTTCGAGGTGACACCGTGGGGGGCGCCTTCGAGCGCGACGGTCTTGGAGAGCCCTTCGAGCCCGTGCTTCGCGGACACGTAGGCCGACTTGAAGGCGGAGGCGCGCAGTCCGTGGACGGAGGACACGTTGACGACGCGTCCCCAGCCCTGCTCGTACATGTGCGGCAGCGCGCCGCGGATCAGCCGGAACGGCGCCTCCAGCATCACCGTGAGCACGGTGTGGAAGACGTCCGGGGGGAACTCGTGGACCGGCCGCACCAACTGGAGCCCGGCGTTGTTGACCAGGACGTCGACGCCCACGGCGGCCCGCTCGGCGGCGTCCAGGTCGGTGAGGTCGAGGACCAGGGGCTCCACCGTCCCCCGGAGTCCGGCCGCCTGACCGGTCAGCTCGGCCAGGCCGCCTTCGTCGCGGTCGACGGCCCGCACCGTGGCGCCGGCGGCGGCCAGCCTCAGGGTGCAGGCGCGCCCGATGCCGCCGGCGGCGCCGGTGACCAGGGCGGTGCGTCCCGAGAGGTCGAGCGGGGACGGGTCGAGGGGGGTGTCGAGGCCCCCGGGAGTGCTGGGCTGCTCGGTCATGGTCCGACCCTAGGCAGCGGCCCGACCCCGCCCCATGTGGTCAGCGCCCATACTTCAGGATCAGCTCATAGGGTCGAACCATGTGGGGGCATCCGACAGGGCCTGCTTGATCCGCGTCAGCCCGAACGCGTCGAGCTCGGGCAGGTCGTCCACCGGGAACCACGCCACGTCCAGGGACTCGTCGTCGTTGACCCGCGCCTCGCCGCCCACCGCGCGGCAGCGGAAGGTGATGTCCATGTACTGGCAGACGTCACCGTTCTCGTACGTCACCGGGCTGAGCGCCTGGACGCTCAGCACCCGCTCCGGCACGCAGGTCACGGCCGTCTCCTCGAAGACCTCGCGCACCGCGCAGGCGGCGGGCTGCTCCCCGGGCTCGGGGATGCCGCCGATCACCGCCCAGCCGCGGGTGTCGGCGCGCCGGTTGAGCAGGACGCGGTCGTGGTCGTCGAGGACGATCGCGGTGACGCCGGGCAGCCACAGGAGCTGCTGCCCGGCGCTGGCGCGGAGCGTACGGATGAAGTCCGGGGTTGCCATGGTCGGACCCTATCGGTCCGCGCCGGACCGCCTCGTCCGGACGGTCCGGGCGACCGCCCTTCCCCCGCCCGCGGCGGCGAGCGCGACCAGCAGCCACTCGGGCAGGGTGCCGAGCGCCGTCGCCGGGGTGCTCGAGGAGCGCAGCGGCACCTCCTGGACCAGGGTGCCGGGCACGAACATGCCGGTGCGTCCGGTCACCTTCCCGTCGGGCAGGATGACGGCGCTGACGCCGCTGGTCACCGGGACGGTCACGGTCCGGCCGTGCTCGACGGCCCGCACCCGGGACATGGCGAGCTGCTGGTAGGTCATCTCGCTGCGCCCGAAGGTGGCGTTGTTGCTGGGCACGGAGAGCATCTGCGCGCCTGCGTCCACGGTGTCGCGCACCGCCCAGTCGAAGGCCGCCTCGTAGCAGGTGACCAGTCCGACGCCGGTGCCGTTCATCCGGAACACGCCCGGCTCGGTGCCGCGGCTGAAGTCGCGGCGGACCATGCCGGTCCAGGTCTCGTTGATGGCGCCGATCAGCGGGCGCAGCGGCAGGTACTCGCCGAACGGCTGGGTCCGGCGCTTGTCGTAGGTGTCGACCGGGCCCTTCTCGGGGTCCCAGAGGATCTGCTCGTTGTAGACCTTGCCGTCCCGCTCGACGACGCCGCCGACGGCGATGGGCGCGCCCACGGCCTTCGCGGCCCGGTCGATCACCTCGGCGGCGTCGGCGTTGGCGAAGGGGTCGATGTCGGAGGAGTTCTCCGGCCAGAGCACCAGGTCGGGGCGCGCGGCCCGGCCGGCCTCGATGCGCTCGGCCAGCCGCTCGGTCTCCCGGACGTGGTAGTCGAGCACCGCGCGCCGCTGGGCGTTGAAGTCGAGGCCCAGCCGGGGGACGTTGCCCTGGATCACGGCGACGGTGGCCGTGCCGTCCTCGGCGCCGGCGTCCACCGCCGTCCGCGCGACGAGCGCGGCGGCCGGCGGCGCCAGCAGCGCGAGCAGCGCGGCGGTCGCGGCGCCGCGGCGCACATAGCCGTTCCGCCCGGCGGAACGGGCGGAACGGGCGGAACGGGCCTGCCGGAGGACCTCGCAGAGGCCGAAGCCGCTCAGCACCACCGCGAAGCCGAGCAGCGGTGTGCCGCCGAGCGCGGCGAGCGGGAGGAAGAGGCCGTCGGCCTGGCCGAAGGCGATCTTGCCCCAGGGGAAGCCGCCGAACGGGAAACGGGCGCGGGCCGCCTCGCCCGCCGTCCAGACGGCGGCGGCCCACAGGGGCCAGGCGGGCAGCCGGGAGACGGCGGCGACGCCGACCGCGGTGAGGCCCAGGAACACGGCCTCCACCGCGACCAGCGCGAGCCAGGGACCGGGGCCGACCTCGATGCCGGTCCACACCAGCAGCGGCAGCAGGAAGCCGAGCCCGAAGAGGTAGCCGAGACCGAAGGCGGGCTTCCACCGGCGCCCGCGCAGCGTCAGGCCGAGCACGGCGAAGGCGGGCAGCGCCAGCCACCACAGGGTGCGGGGCGGGAAACTGGCGTAAAGCAGCAGGCCGGAGAGGGCGGCGGCCACGGCCGGCAGGAACCGGCGCAGCCGGGCGGCGGTCCCGCCGCGGGGCGCGTCGGATCCGGTGGGCGGCCGGTCGCCCGTGGCTTCGGTGGTGGGTGCGGTCACGGTCACTGGTGGAGTCTACGGCGCATGTCAGGGGCCTGAAGAGGGTCGGCGGGACCGGGCTGCGGGGCTCCCGTCGGCGGCGGGCGTCGCGCGGGCCGGTGGAGGACGACGTCGACGGTACCGGAGCGCCCCGGACGGGAGGCGCCCCACGCCGGTGACCTTGCTCTCCCCCGCGCTCTCCCCGCGCGGTCCCGGGCGCCTCACGGCCCCTCACGGCCCCTCACGGCCCCTCACGGCCCCTCACGGCTCCTCACGGGCACGATCTCCGTCCGGGACCGCAGTGGCGAGGGGCCGGGTCCCGGAAGGGCTCCGCCGCGCGGAGCCGGCGGCGGGCCGTCAGCGGGCGGCGCTGACCTCGCGCAGGCCGCGTCCCTCTGCGTAGGAGAGGGCGGCCGGGGTGAGGACGGACTCGGCCCCGCCGTGCAGCACGGTGAGCGTGGCCGAGCCGGCGGACGTCCGGGGGCCGGACGCGTCACCGAGGCGTCGCAGCGCCTGGGCGGCGACCGCTCCGGCCGAGCCGCGCAGCAGGGGGCGGCGGCCGACGACCCGCTCGAGGGCGGCTCCGATCCGCTCCTCGACCAGTTCGTAGTGGGTGCAGCCCAGGACCACGGTGCGCACGTCGGCCGGGGTGAGCGCGGCGGCGGCCGCGACCGCGGCGTCCACGGCGGCCTCGTCGGCGTGCTCGACGGCGTCGGCGAGGCCGGGGCAGGGCACCTCGGTGACGTCGACTCCCTGGGCGAACTGCGCGATCAGCCCGCGCTGGTAGGGGCTGCCGGTGGTGGCGGGGGTGGCCCAGATGGCCACCGGGCCGCCGTCCGCCGCCGCGGGCTTGATCGCCGGCACCGTGCCGACGACCGGCAGGCCGGGCTCGAGGTGGGCGCGGAGCGTGGGCAGCGCGTGGACCGAGGCCGTGTTGCAGGCGACGATCAGGGCGTCCGGGCGGTGCGCCGCGGCGGCACGGGCGACCGCCAGCGCCAGGCGGGTGACGTCCTCGGGGGTGCGGGGGCCCCAGGGCATGCTGCCGGGGTCGGAGGAGAGGACCAGATCGGCTTCGGGCCTGAGCCGGCGTACCGCGGCGGCCGCCGCCAGCAGCCCGATTCCGGAGTCCATGAGCGCGATCTTCACTCAGTCACCATAGACGATGAACGCGCGACGGCCCGTTCCGTGATGCACACTGCGGCGATGAGCGTCGTGGTGTGGATCTCCGCGCTGTCCCTCGCCGTCTGGCTCTGGCTGCTGCTCGGGCACGGCCGCTTCTGGCGCACCGACGTGCGGCTTCCCGAGCGGCGGGACCCGGCGGTGTGGCCGCGGGTGGCGGTCGTCGTGCCGGCCCGTGACGAGGCGGGGTCGCTCCCGAGGACGCTGCCGTCCCTGCTCGCCCAGGACTATCCGGGTGAGGCGGAGGTCCTTCTGGTGGACGACGCCAGCTCGGACGGCACCGGCGAGCTGGCCCGTGCCCTGGCCGACCGTCACGGCGGGCTTCCGCTGACGGTCCTCTCCCCCGGCGAGCCGCCCCGCGGGTGGACGGGCAAGCTGTGGGCGGTGCGGCACGGGATCGCCTCGGCACGGAGCCGCGAACCCGCGTTCCTGCTGCTGACCGACGCCGACATCGCGCACGCGCCGGACAGCCTGCGGGCCCTGGTGGCGTCCGCGGTGACCCATGACCTCGACGCGGTGTCGCTGATGGCCCGGCTGCGGGTCCAGGGCGGCTGGGAGCGGCTGGTGGTGCCGGCCTTCGTCTACTTCTTCGCCCAGCTCTACCCGTTCCGCCGGGTGGCCCGGCCCGGTGCGCGGACCGCCGCTGCGGCCGGGGGGTGCGTGCTGCTGCGCGCCTCGGCGGCCGCCGGGGCGGGCGTGCCGGACGCGATCCGGGAGGCGCTCATCGACGACGTCGCCCTGGCGCGTGCCGTGAAGCGGCGGTCGCCCGGCGCGCGGATCTGGCTCGGCCTGGCCGACGGCGTGGTCAGCGTGCGGCCGTACCCGCGCCTGCGGGACCTGTGGGAGATGGTGACGCGCAGCGCCTACGCCCAGCTGCGGCACAGCCCGTGGCTGCTGGCGGGGACCGTGCTCGGACTGTTGCTGGTCTACCTGGCGCCGCCGCTGGCCCTGACGGCGGGACTGGTGGCCGGCCTGCCCGCCGCGGCGGCGTGCGGGGGCGCCGCCTGGCTGCTGATGGCGGGGAGCTACCTGCCGATGCTGAGGTACCACCGGCAGCCGCCCTGGGCGGCTCCGCTGCTGCCGTTCACCGCGTTCCTCTACACGCTGATGACGGTGGACTCGGCGGTGCGCCACCACCGGGGAAGGGGGGCGGCGTGGAAGGGGCGGTCCTACGGCCGCTCCGGCACCCTCTCCCCCACCCGTACGGGGCCCGTTCCGGGCGGCCGGACGGACGCGGCCGAACGGGGGGCCTGACGGCCTTTCGGCGGATCCCGGAAGGCTCCTCGGACGATCGTATGAACCTCCGGTAACATGCCTGAAACAGGTTCCCATACACGATTCACGGTGGACACGAAGCGTCTTTTTGCCAAATTGGCTCGGATTGGGTACCCAACATCACCGCCGACACGGAAAACAACCTTCTTATCCGTCTCCCCAACGACCACATCGTGGGCTTAACTTATGGGTATGACCTCCCCCCGCTCCGCTTACGGCGGCGGCTATTCGTCGGCCGCGTTCCCGGACACCCCGATCTACGACTCCCTGGTCGCCGAGCGGGGTACGCCTCAGATCGCCCCGATCCGCGTCCCGCCGATGTACGACACGCCGTCCTACGACGCGCGCCCCTCCTACGACCACGGGGGCGGCCACCTGCCGGCGCTGCCCGCGCTGCCGTCGGCCCCCTCCTACCAGCCGCCGGCCCCGCAGCCCCCGGCTCCCTCCTACGGTTACCCGCAGCAGGCGCAGCCCGCCCTGCCCGCGGCCGCCGCGCTGCCGCCGGGGCCCTCGCCCGTACCGGCGCCGTACATCCCGCAGCAGGCCTCCGGCTCGCGCGGCTACCCGGCGCCGCACCAGCAGCCGCCCCGTCCCGCGCCGCAGCCCGGCACCGGGTACGAGGCGATGCGGCCCGCCGCCCCGCGTCCCGCGCCGGCCCAGCAGGCTCCGTACGGTCAGCAGGCCCCGTACAACGCGCCCTACGGCCAGCAGGCTCCGGCCTCCTACCAGCCGCAGTACGGCCAGCAGCAGGAGTACCGCGGCGGTTACTGACCGGGGCCCGGGCCGGATCGGCCCGTGTCCGGTGGCACGATGACCGCATGGGGACAGCGGACATCCATGCGATCCACGTGCATCCGGTCAAGGCCTTCCGGGGACAGGCGCTCCGGGAGGTCCTGGTCGAGCCCTGGGGACCGGCCGGGGACCGGCGCTGGGTGCTGATCGACGACAGGGGAAAGGTCGTCACGCAGCGTCAGGAGCCCCGCCTCGCACTGGCCGCCGCCGAGCTTCGGCCCGGCGGCGTCCGTCTGTCCGCGCCCGGCGCGGACCCGGTCACCGTCCGCGTGCCCGACCCGGGGTCGTCGGGCACGGCGGAGGTGGACGTCTTCGGCGACCGGGTCCGCGGGGTGCTGGCCGACGGGACGGCGCACGCCTGGTGCAGCGCCTTCCTGGGCACTCCCGTGCGCCTGGTCCACATGGACGACCCGGCGGTCCGCCGTCCGGTCGACCCCGCGTACGCCCTGCCCGGTGAGACCGTCTCCTTCGCGGACGGATATCCGCTCCTGCTGACCTCGCTGGCCTCCCTCGACGCGCTCAACGCGTGGATCTCCGAGGGCGACCGTCCGTGGGAGGGCCCGCTCCCCATGAACCGCTTCCGCCCCAGCCTGGTGGTGGACGGCTCCGAGGCGTGGGCGGAGGACGGCTGGAACCGCCTGACGGTGGGTGACGTCCTCTTCCGCGTCGCCAAGCCCTGCGGACGCTGCGTGGTGACCACGACGGACCAGGACTCCGCCCGGCGCGGCCGCGAACCGCTGCTCACGCTGGGCCGTCACCGCCGCCTCGGCGGGCGGCCGGTCTTCGGGCAGTACCTGGTGCCGCTGACCACCGGCACCGTCCGCGTCGGGGACCGGGTCACCGTCCTGCGGTGACGGCGGCCGTCCGCGTCCGGGATGCCGCGAAAGGGTGAGGTCGCTCTCTTTCCCGGTGAACGGCGCGTGAAGGGCCGCCGGGAGGGCTATCACGGAGAGGAGAGGGGGGAGCGTCGTGGGGGCGATCCGTGGAATCTGGCGCTGGCGGCACAATCCGCTGCGGCGCACGACCGACCTGGTGGAGGCATGGGCCGCCCTGGTCGCCCTGCTGCTGATGGTGGTGGGCGCGCCGCTCGTCGGACTGTTCGCCGGTTCAGCGGCGCACGACTCGCTCAGCCGGACGGCCCGTCAGCAGCACGCGGCGCGGCACCGGGTGGCGGCCACCGTCCTGGACGCCACGGCGGTCGTCGCCCCGGCCGCGGCCGACTCCGTGCGGCCGGGCGAGCAGGAGGGGCGGCGGCGGGTCCTCGCCTCGTGGACCGCGCCCGACGGCACCGCGCGGCGCGCCCACACCTGGACGACCCTGCGCGACCCGGCTCCCGGCCGGCGCTTCGCCGTCTGGACCGACCGCCGCGGGATCCCCGTCGCCCGCCCCCTCGACGCCGGCGAGGTCACCCTCCACGCGGGCCTGGCCGGTGTCGGCGCGGCCCTCCTGACCGTCGCCGCGGCCGAGTCCGCCCGCCGGCTGACGCTCCGTCGGCTCACCCGGCTCCGTCATGAACTCCTCGACCGCGCCTGGGAACGGGCCGGCCCCGACTGGGGGCGGGCCGGTACCGGAAGCTGATCGCGATCGTTCACCGGGCAACCCACCGTCCACACGCGCGCTACGGTGGTCGGGCCGACGCGTCCCGGACACGTTCGGCCCAATCCGCTACATCCCGTGTACGACGAGGTGGGGACAGAAAAGCACCATGGCACAGGGCACGGTCCAGGTGACGCACACCGGCACGTCGCGGTGGCGGCGCCGCACGGGCGAGTACTCCTCCCTCGCCGCGGCCCTGGAGGCCGCCGGCGACGGGGACGTGCTCACCGTCTCCCCCGGCACCTACCGGGAGAACCTCCTCGTCGAGCGGGCGGTGACACTGCGGGGGCCCGAGGGCCAGCCGGGGGCCGTGCGCATCGCTCCCGCGGACGGCGTGCCGCTGACGGTGCGCGGCTCCGCCGTGGTGCAGGGCCTGCACCTGGAGGGGCAGGACTCCTCGGCGCCGGCGCTGCTGGTGGAGGAGGGCAGCCCGGAGATCACCGGCATCCGGGTGATGACGCGGTCCGCGGCCGGCATCGAGGTGCGCGGATCGGCGCGTCCCACGGTGCGCCGCTGTTCGGTCGACAACCCGGCGGGCGTCGGCATCGTCGTCACCGACGCCGCGGGCGGGGTGTTCGAGGAGTGCGAGGTGAGCGCCGCCGGTCAGGCCGGCGTGGCGGTGCACGGCGGGGCCCGCCCACGGCTGGAGCGCTGCCGGGTGCACCACTCCTCCGGTCCGGGGCTGAGCGCCGCCGGGGAGAACTCCTTCGTGGAGGCGGTGGGCTGCGAGATCTATGAGGTGCGCGGCAGCGGCGTGCAGATCACCGGGCACGCCACCGGCCAGCTCACCGACTGCGACGTGCACCGCACCGCGGGGGACGGCGTCACGATGGACACCGACGCGGTGCTCACCCTGGCGGACTGCCGGATCCACGACGTCCCGGAGAACGCGGTGGACCTGCGGTCCCGTTCGGTGCTGACGCTCACCCGCACCACGGTGCGGCGGTTCGGGCGCAACGGGCTGTCGGTGTGGGACCCGGGGACGCGGGTGGACGCCCACCAGTGCGAGATCTTCGACTCGACCGGCGACTACCCGGCGGTCTGGGTGAGCGACGGCGCGACCGCGGTACTGGACTCCTGCCGGGTGCACGACGTGCCGGACGCGCTGTTCGTGCTGGACCGCGGCTCGCGGGCCGACGTGGTGGACAGCGACCTCACCCAGGTCCGCAACACGGCCGTGTCGGTGAGCGACGGCGCGACGGCCCAGCTGGACGACTGCCGCATCAGGGACGCGGCCACCGGCGCCTGGTTCCGCGACCACGGCAGCGGCGGCACGCTGGCCAACTGCTCGCTGGACGGCACCCAGACGGGTGTGATCGTCACCAAGGGCGCGGACCCGACGGTGGAGCGGTGCACGGTCGACGGGCCGGCCGAGGCCGGCTTCTACGTCTCGGCGGGCGGCCGGGGCACCTTCGTCGGCTGCAAGGTGACCGGCAGCGGCGGCTACGGCTTCCACGTCCTCGACGGCTGCCGCACCACGCTGCGCAAGTGCCGCACCGAGCGGTGCGCGCGGGGCGGGTACGAGTTCGCCGACGCCACCCCCGGCAGCGCGGGCGGGCCCGAGGTGGAGGACTGCACCGGCGACGAGAGCGCGGGCGCGGGCGCCTCGTTCGCGGGCGGCTCCCCGTCCGGGGACGGCGCGGTGCTGACCGCCCCGGCCCAGGTGGGCTCCGGCGGGCTGCTGGGCGCCGTGCCCGCCCCGCGCGCCGGGACGACGGAGGCCGTCACGGAGGCTCCTGCCCAGGTCCGCGAGGCGCGCGAGGTCCTCGGGGCGCTGGACGCGCTGGTCGGGCTGGAGAGCGTCAAGCGGGAGGTGCGGGCGCTCACCGACATGATCGAGGTGGGGCGGCGCCGGCAGGAGGCGGGACTGAAGGCGGCGTCGGTCCGGCGCCATCTCGTCTTCACCGGCTCCCCCGGCACCGGCAAGACCACGGTGGCCCGGCTCTACGGGGAGATCCTGGCCTCCCTCGGCGTGCTGGAGAAGGGGCACCTCGTCGAGGTCTCCCGGGTGGACCTGGTCGGCGAGCACATCGGCTCCACCGCGATCCGCACCCAGGAGGCGTTCGAACGGGCGCGGGGCGGCGTGCTGTTCATCGACGAGGCGTACGCGCTCTCGCCGGAGGACTCGGGCCGGGACTTCGGCCGGGAGGCCATCGACACGCTGGTGAAGCTGATGGAGGACCACCGGGACGCGGTGGTGGTGATCGTGGCCGGCTACACCGAGGAGATGGAGCGCTTCCTGACCGTCAACCCCGGTGTGGCCTCGCGCTTCTCGCGGACCATCAGGTTCGGCGACTACGGCCCCGACGAGCTGCTGAGGATCGTGGAGCAGCAGGCCGAGGAGCACGAGTACCGGCTGGCGGACGGCACCGCGGAGGCGTTGCTGAAGTACTTCGCGGAGATCCCCAAGGGGCCCGCGTTCGGCAACGGCCGCACCGCGCGCCAGACCTTCGAGGCGATGGTGGAGCGGCACGCGGGGCGGGTGGCGCAACTGCCCGACGCGAGCACGGAGGAGCTCACCCTGCTCTACCCGGAGGACCTCCCCGCGCTGGACTGAGCGGTGTCCCGCCCGTCTCCCCCGCCGCGGGGGGCGGGCAGGCCGGTCGCCAGACGTGCCAGGAGCGCCGCGCGTTCCTCGGCGAAGACCGGGTCGGCCTGGTAGTCGCCGTGGCCGAGGACGGGTGCGGGCAGCGGGTGTTCGGTGGTGCGGCCCAGGGACAGCGGGTCCTTGAGGGGCTCCCGGTCGACGGGCGGGCAGGGCCTCGGGCCCTCGTCGGGCGCGGAGGGGGTGACGGCGTCGGCACCCGCCACCAGGACGGGTCCGCCGATCGGGTCGGTGCGGCGGTGGAGGTTGCGCCAGCAGTCGACCTCCTGGTGCAGGCGGCGCAGCGCCTCGGGGCCGAAGTGGGCGGGGAACCAGCGTCCGTAGAGGCGTTCCAGGGGGGATCCGTAGGTGAGCAGCGCGACCCTGGCGCGGACCGGTGCGGGCAGCTGCCAGGCGGCCGCGGCGGCCAGGACGCTGCCCTGGGAGTGCCCGGAGAGCACCAACCGTCCCCCGGTGGAGGCGGTCCAGGTCGCCATCCGCCAGGTGAGGTCGGGCACGGCCCGCTCGGCGTAGCAGGGCGGCGCGAAGGGGTGGGCGGCGCGCGGCCAGAACGTGCCGACGTCCCAGAGGATGCCGATGGTGCGGCGGGCGGAGGCGTCCCGGTAGGCGCGGCGGCCGAAGGTGACGAAGAGTATGAAGCCCAGCCCGATCAGCCAGGAGCCGATGGCCTGCGCGACCTCGGCGGTGGCCTCGACGGCCGCGGGCGTGCCCTGGGCGGCGTCGGCGGGGGCGTGGCCCGTGCCGAGCGCGCCGGCCACCGCCCCGGCGCCGAGCAGGAAGGTGACGGCGGCGACGACGCCGACGAGCAGCGGCGCCCGGTCGGTGAGCGCGGCGAGCGCGCGGATGCGGGCGACGCCGCGGACCCGGGCCGGGTCGTGCGGCTCGCCGGGGTGGTCGTGCAGCACGGCGGGGATCTCTCCGCGGACGGACCGCCAGGCCCGGTGGGCGAGGACGGCGAGCAGGATCAGCAGGACCGCCAGCAGCACGGGGATGGCGGAGGCCTGCCAGGTCAGCACCACCGGCGGGCCGGTGAGCGTGCCGCTGCGGCCGTCGAGCCAGTCGGCGACGCGTTGGGCGACGCCGCCGGACATCACTCCGCCGAGCGCGCAGGCCAGCAGGGTGACCGCGGGCCCGGCGAGGCCGCGCAGGGCCGAGCGGGTGTCGGGTCGGGAGCGGTGCAGGGTGCGGGCGACGGCGGCCAGCGCGACCACCAGGAGGCCCTGGGCGAGGGAGAGGGCGCCGAAGACGGCGTCCCCGGGCAGGGGGCCGGCCGACCGCCAGCCCGGCCGTGACCAGCAGGCGTACACCAGGGCGAGGGCCAGGAGGCCGGCGGCGCCGAGCGGGAGGACCCGCTGCAGGCGGGCGTCCAGGGTGTGGTCCACGCGGCGCTCGCTGCGGCCTCGGCGGCACACCACCCACACCACGGACAGCGCGGCCGCCGCCAGGGCGGTCTCCAGGGCCCGGCCCAGCAGCTCGAGGAGCGCGGGGCCGCCCGGGGCCCGGTCGTGGCGGGCCGCGGCTGCGGTCACGGCGGCGGCGACGGTGAGCAGGGCGGCGGCGGTGTGCGCGGCGCGCAGCCGGGCGACCAGGCGGCGCCCGTACCAGAAGCCGGGCCGGCCCAGCGGCGCGGCGTCCCCCGCGCTCTCCTCGTGCTCGGTCCCGGCCGGCGGCTGCTGGGACTCGTAGGCGGTCCAGGTGCGGTGCGAGAGGTACCAGAGCAGCACGGTCAGGGCGGCGGGCACCGTGGCGGCCAGCGCGAGGCGGCGGCCGGGGGCGCTCCACCAGCCGTCGGTGAGGAACTCGAGCCAGGAGTGGGCGGCGGCGCAGGCGGGGGTGCCGGCGCACTGCCAGGCGGCGAGGTCGAGGGCCACCTCGCAGGCGGCCGCGACCAGCAGCACGGTCAGGCTGAGCCCGGCGAGGCGCACCAGCGTGCCGTGGAGGCGGACGGAGCGTTCGTGGCCGCGGGCGGCGGGGCGCATCCAGTGGGCCAGGTTGACGACCATGAAGGGCAGCAGCAGGAGCCACAGGGCGCGGCTGCCGTTCCCCGAGGTCAGGTTGCACCAGACGTAGGCCTCCTGGACGGGGGCGACGGGCTCCCCGGCCCCCTGCCCTCCGGCCTGCCGGCCGTCCGCGACCGGGACGCCGCGGTCGGCGGCGCGCTCGGCGTCCACGTCGTCGGCGCGCCGGAACACGGCGGCGATGTCGTCGCCGGTGACGCGGACCGTGCGCGGGTCGTCGAGCATCTCCTCGGGGGTGGTGCCGCCCACTCCGTGGACGAGCAGTTCCAGCGTCGCGCCGCCGGGCGGGGTGGGCCTCCCCTCCCGCGTCGGCGCCTCCGGCGTGCCGGGCTCGGACAGCACTGCTCCACTCCCCCCGTGTCCTGCGGTTCTCCGCGGTGTCCGGCGCGCGCCCTCCCGGCCCGCGCCTCATTCGAACATGTGATGCGATGTTCCGCCCGTGGGATCTCCGTTCCCGGACCTCCTCAACCCTTCCTCACCGAATCTCCCCTCGATCGGGTGACGAGCGTGCCCGGGCCGACGCTTCGGTCACCTGACCGCATGTCGGCGTGTCGTGCGAGGATGGAATACCGTCCGGCCCGGTGCCGGAGGGAGAAACGCCTGGTCACAGCGTCGTGCGACGCGGTCCGGGGGCGCGGGTGCGACCGCGGGAGTGAAGGGACGAGGGGAACAGGTGGCGGAGCGGCAGAACCTCCTCGCGGAGCAACGGCGGGCGCTGATCCTGGACGAGGTCCGCCGCCGCGGCGGGGTGCGGGTGAACGAGCTGACCCAGCGGCTCGGCGTGTCCGACATGACGGTCCGCCGCGACCTGGACGCCCTGGCCCGCATGGGGGCGCTGGAGAAGGTGCACGGCGGCGCGGTCCCGGTGGAGGGCACCGAGCCGACCGTGCACGAGCCCCGGTTCGAGGAGAAGACGGGCCGGGAGCCCGCCGCGAAGGAACAGATCGCCCGGGCGGCGGCCGCCCTGGTGACGCCCGGTTCGGCGGTGGCGCTCTCCGGGGGCACCACCACGTACACGCTGGCCCGGATGCTGGCCGGGGTCCCGGACCTGACGGTGGTGACCAACTCGGTGCGGGTGGCCGACGTGCTGCACGCGGCACGCCGCTCCCCCGACGGGACGGAGAACGGCGGGCCGACGGTGGTCCTCACCGGCGGGATACGGACGCCCTCCGACTCGCTGGTCGGCCCGGTCGCCGACCGGGCGATAGCGTCGCTCCACTTCGACGTGCTGTTCCTGGGCGTGCACGGCATCTCGGTGGAGGCGGGGCTGTCCACGCCGAACCTCGCGGAGGCGGAGACGAACCGGCGGCTGGTGACCTCCGCGCGGCGCGTGGTGGTCGTCGCGGACCACACCAAGTGGGGCACGGTGGGGCTCAGTTCCTTCGCCTCGCTGTCCGAGGTGGACGTGCTGGTGACGGACGCCGGGCTGCCGTCGGCCACCCGCGCGGAGCTGGCCGAGCTGCCGTTGCGGCTGGTGGTGGCGGGCGAGGGCGAGGGCGGTCTGGACGGCGAACTGCCGGAGCCCTACCGCCCGCCCCGCGCGGGCTGACCCGGCGCCGGGTGGATCAGTCCGGCCAGACGCCCGTGGTCAGCACCCGTTCCAGGACCGCGGCGTAGGGGCCGATCTCCAGCCCCTGCCCGGCGACCCAGTCGTCGGAGTAGTACTTGTCGAGGTAGCGGTCGCCCGGGTCGCACAGCAGGGTCACGACGCTGCCCGAGCGGCCCGCGGCCACCATCTCCGCGACGATCTTCAGCGCGCTCCACAGCCCCGTGCCCGTGGAGCCGCCCGCCTTGCGCCCGATGACCCGTTCCAGGGCGCGCACGGCGGCCACGCTCGCCGCGTCGGGGACCTTCATCATCCGGTCCACCGCACCGGGCACGAAGCTGGGCTCCATCCGCGGCCGGCCGATGCCCTCGATCCTCGATCCGCCCTCGCAGACCGGCTCGGGTCCGCCGGTGGTCCAGCCGTCGAAGAAGACGGAGTTCTCCGGGTCGGCGACGCAGATCCGGGTGTCGTACTGCATGTAGTGGACGTAGCGGGCCAGGGTCGCCGAGGTGCCTCCGGTGCCGGCGGTGGCGACGATCCAGGCGGGGACCGGGAAGCGTTCCATACGGAGCTGGCGGAAGATCGACTCGGCGATGTTGTTGTTCCCGCGCCAGTCGGTGGCGCGCTCGGCGTAGGTGAACTGGTCCATGTAGTGGCCCCCCGTCTCCGCCGCGAGGCGCGCCGCCTCCTCGTACATGCGGCGCGGGTCGTCGACGAAGTGGCATCGGCCGCCGTGGAACTCGATGAGGCGGATCTTCTCCGCGCTGGTGGTACGCGGCATCACCGCGATGAACGGGACGCCGATGAGCTTGGCGAAGTAGGCCTCCGAGACGGCGGTGGAACCGCTGGACGCCTCGATCACGGGGCGCTCGGGCCGGATCCACCCGTTGCACAGCCCGTAGAGGAAGAGCGAACGGGCCAGCCGGTGCTTGAGGCTGCCGGTGGGGTGGGTGGACTCGTCCTTGAGGTAGAGGTCGATGTTCCAGTGCTCGGGCAGCGGGAAGCGCAGCAGGTGGGTGTCGGCGGACCGGTTGGCGTCCGCCTGCACCCGGCGGACCGCCTCCTTCAGCCAGGCACGGTAGGTGACGTCACTGCGGTCGACGTCCAGCATGGCGTCGGCGCCGGAAAGGGGGACAGGGCTGGGCATGGCGGGCTCCTCGGACGGCCCGGCAGAGCCGGGAGCCCCGATCATAGACACCTTCCACACCCTTCTCACCTGCATAAACGCATCTTTGGAGACCTCAAGCACTGCCTTGGGAGCGCGCCGGTGACAGGGGGCGCACGACGACCGCGGCGGACCGGTCCGGTGTGCCGCGCGCGCCGATCCGCAGGCCTCCGGACGCCCTGGCGCCCGCCCCTCGCGTCCCGTCAGACTTCTCGTAGGGGGTGCCGACCGGGCGCAACGGACAAGCGTGAAGGGTGGGGCGTCAGCATGCCGGAGCCGGAGTTCACCGCCACGGAGGAGTTCCTCCCGGGCGGGCCCGACGACCGGGAACCACCGGGCGGCCAGGACGAGTTCACCGCGACGGGAGTGCGCATCGAGCGGGGCATGCGGTCGCTGACCCGGGCCGGCGAGGTGCGGGTGCGGGGCGGTCTGGTGGAACTGCTCGACAGCGGCGGGCGCGTCATCGGAGCCGCGCCCGCGAGAAAGGCGCGCGTGCTGCGGATGAGGCTGGGCCGCGCCGACCGTGTCCTGGCGGAGCTGGGGGGCGCCCGCTACGTCCTGACGTTCGGTGACGAGGACGCCGGTCACGGGCCGCCCCGGAGGCGGGGCGGGCGGCGGGCGGAGGCCGGGGATTCGCCGTCCGTGGGCTTCGCCCGGGCGGTGCGTACGGCCGCCCTGCCTTCCTGAACAGGCCCGATCGCCCGCCGCCGAGGTGCCCGAGGGCTCCGGCGGATGCCGCGAGTTGCGGCGGTACGGGCGCTGGGTCACGCTGTTCTCACGTCACTCTGGGTTTACCGGCGACTACGACGACAGCCGGTGGTCGCCTTCTTCCGGACCTCTACGTCGGGGAGTTGCAGCCGTGATCAGTCACCCGAGCAGGCACTGCGCGGTGGAGCTCCAAGCCCTGCCGTCGCGGATCGGTCAGGTCCGCAGAATCGTCTCGGCACAATTGCGCTACTGGCATCTGGACTCCCTCATCGAGCGGGCCTCGCTCGGTGTCACCGAACTGCTGACCAACGTCCACCGGCACGCCGGGGTGGACAAGACGTGCACCGTGCGGCTCGAGCTGCTGCTCGACCGGCTCACCGTGTCGGTGCACGACCACGATCCCCGCCTTCCGGTGCTGGGCGACGCCGATCGCCTGGCGGACTCGCTCGCCACCTGCGGCCGCGGCCTGGCGATGATCGCCGCGCTCAGCGAGAGCTGGGGGGCGCGTCCGGACGGCGGGACCGGCAAGGTCGTCTGGTTCACCCTGCCCACCGCGGACGAGGTCCACGACGGCCGGCGGGAACCGGAGCCGACCCCGGCCCTGGCCGACGTCGGACCGTCCGGGTCCGAGCCCGTGCCGCACACCGAGCCGCATCCCGACGCGCGGCCCCGGCCCCTGCCGGAGCCCGCCCTGCTGGAGGCCGCCGTCACCTCCCCCGCTCCCGCCCGGTCGGCCGTTCCCGGCTGACCGGGCGGTGACCCACCCGGCGCCGTCCGGGGGTCAGCCCGCCAGCACTCCCAGGGGGTCGTCGAACACCGGCTGCCAGGCCAGTTCGCCGGCCCCCACCAGGCTGTTGAAGGGCAGCGTGCAGCCGTCCAGCGGGACGGCTCCGCTCTGTCCCCAGAGGCTGCGCCGGGCCACCACCTCGTGGAGGCGCTCCGGGTCGGCCTCCAGGAGCGCCCGGTGCAGGCCGCCGAGGATGATCCGGTCCGGGTTGAGGATGTTGACCAGGCCGGCGAGTCCGAGACCGAGCCGGTCGATCAGCGCCCGCACCGCCGCGCGGACCGCGGGGTCGTGGGCGTATCCGTCCCGGATCAGGTCCTCGGCCTGCCGCAGCAGCGAGCCGTCGGGGCCGGGGTCGCGTCCGAGCGCGGCGAGGAACGCCAGCGGGTCCGTCTCCGCGTCGAGGCAGCCCCTGCTGCCGCAGTGGCAGGGACGGCCGTCCGGGTCGACGGTCAGGTGCCCGACCTCCAGGGCGAGGCCGGCGCTGCCGGTGTGCAGGCGGCCGGACAGCACCAGGGCGCCGCCGACGCCGCGGTGGCCGGTGGCGACGCACAAAAGGTGGTCGGCGCCGCGGCCCGCGGCGTGCCGGTGCTCGGCCAGGGCCGTGAGGTTGACGTCGTTGCCGACGAAGGCGGGACCCTCGATCCCGGCCTCGCGCAGGCACTCGGCGAAGACGTCCAGCACCGGCGCCCCGGCCGGCCAGGGCAGCAGGAGCGGGTTGAGGGCGACGCCGTCCGGTTCGGTGACCGCGAACGGCACGGCCAGCCCGGCCCCCACGCACCGCAGGCCCGTCTCGCGCAGCAGCCCCGCGCCCGCCCGGACGGCGACCGAGAGCAGCTGCGCGGGGTCCTCCTCCACGACCACCGCGCTGTTCGCGGTGGCGACGATCCGGCCGCCGAGCCCGACCAGGGCGGTGCGGTACCCGTCGACGTGCACCTGGGCGGCGAGCACGACCGGGCCGCGCTCGGCGATCATCAGCCGGTGGGAGGGACGGCCCTGCGAGCCCGCGGCGGCGACCGGGTGGGCGTCGACCTCGATCAGTCCGAGCGCCTCCAGCTCCGCGGCGACGGCTCCCGCGGTGGCGCGTGTCACGCCGAGCTCGGAGGTGAGCACGGCGCGGGTGGGCGCGCGTCCGGTGTGCACGAGTTGCAGGGCCGGTCCGAGCGCGCCGCGCCCGCGGTCCAGCCGGGTCCGGGTCGTTGCCTCCCCCTCCGCTCGGGGGGCCGCGTTGCCGTTCATGCCGAGGAGTCTTTCATGATCCGGGTCCGTGGACGGGCCGGACGGCGGGCCCCGGTGGCTCGGCTAGCCTGGGACCCACGATGAACGACCGTTTCACCACCCCCTGGGCCGAGCTCGCCCTCTCCCGCTTCCCCCGGGATCCGCGCGACCGGCTGCGGGCCTGGGACTCCTCCGACGACTACCTCCTTCGGCACCTCGCGGCCCTCACGCCTCCCCCGGCCGGCGCGGTGGTCGTGGTCGGGGACCGCTGGGGCGCGCTGACCACGGCGCTCGCGGCGCGGGCCGCCGGGACCGGCGCCGACGGCCCGGTCGTCCAGATCACCGAGTCGTTCCTGACCCGGGAGGCCACCCGCGCCAACCTGGCCGCCAACGGCCTGGCCCCGGACGCGGCGACCCTGCTGACCACGCGGGACGCGCCGCCGGAACGGATCGACGTGCTGCTGGTCCGGGTGCCCAAGAGCCTGGCCCTGCTCGAGGACCAGTTGCACCGGCTGGCGCCGGCGCTGCACGAGGACTCGGTGGTGATCGGTACCGGCATGGTGAAGGAGATCCACACCTCCACGCTGGCCCTGTTCGAGCGGATCGTCGGCCCCACCCGGACCTCGCTGGCGGAACGGAAGGCCCGGCTGATCCTCTCGACGCCCGCCGCACCGGCCGGGCGGGGCACCAACCCGTGGCCGCTGCGGTACGACCTGCCCGGCGACGCCGCGCTGGTGGCGGGCCGCCCGGTGGTCAACCACGCGGGGGTCTTCTGCGCGGACCGTCTCGACGTCGGCACCCGCTTCTTCCTCCAGCACCTGCCGACCGGCCCCGGGCTCGGCCGGGTCGTCGACCTGGGCTGCGGCAACGGCGTGGTGGGCACGGCGGTGGCGCTGGCCGACCCGGACGCCGAGGTGCTGTTCACCGACGAGTCGTTCCAGGCGGTCGCCTCCGCGGAGGAGACCTGCCGGGCCAACGGGCTCGACGGGCGCGATGGGCGCGATGGGCGGACCGTGTTCCGTGTCGGCGACGGGCTGGACGGCGTGCCGTCGGGGAGCGCCGACCTGGTGCTCAGCAATCCGCCGTTCCACTCCCACCAGGCCACCACCGACGCGGTCGCCCGGCGCATGTTCAAGGACGCCCGGCGGGTGCTTCGGCCCGGGGGCGAGCTGTGGATCGTGGGCAACCGGCACCTGGGGTACCACGTGAAGCTGCGGCGGATCTTCGGCAACGCCGAACTGGTGGCGTCCGACCCGAAGTTCGTGGTGCTGCGGGCGGTTCGGCGCGGCTGAGGCCCCCGCCGGCCGGCCGAGTGCCGACCGTGTGCCGTACGGCTCCCGTCAGCCGCCGGTGACCGCGGCGGTGGCCTCCTCGGTGGCGTCGGCCCCCCGGATGACCTCCAGGTAGCGCACCACCGTGTCGGCCATCGCCTCCCGCGCCGGGGCGAGGTAGCGGCGGGGGTCGACCTGCTCGGGGTGCCCGGCCAGGTGGGCGCGCACCGCGCCGGTCAGGGCCACGTTGAGGGCGGTGCCGACGTTGACCTTCCCGATGCCCCCGGCGACCGCGGCCGCCAGTTCCGCGTCGGGGACGCCGGAGGAGCCGTGCAGGACCAGGGGGACGTCGACCGCCTCGGCGAGACGGGCCAGCAGGGCGTGGTCGAGCGCGGCGGTGCGGGCGGTCATGGCGTGCACGCTGCCGATCGCCACGGCCAGGGCGTCGACCGCGCACTCGGCGACGAAGGCCCGGGCGTCCTGGGGGTCGGTGCGGGCGCCGGGCGCGTGGGCGTCCAGCGCGGGCATCCCGTCCTTGCCGCCCACCTGCCCCAACTCCGCCTCGACCCACAGCCCCTGGGAGTGCGCCCAGCGCGCGGCCGCACGCGTGGCGGCGAGGTTCTCGGCGTGCGGAAGCCGGGAGGCGTCGTACATCACGGAGCTGAAGCCGGCCTCCGCCGCGGAGCGCAGCAGGTCCACGCGGGTGACGTGGTCCAGGTGCAGCCCCACCGGCACGCCCGCCCCTTCGGCCGACGCGGCGGCGGCCCGGGCCAGCGGCAGCAGGCGACCGCCGTGGAAGGCCACCGCGTTCTCGCTGACCTGCAGGATCACCGGTGCGGCGGCCCGCTCGGCGCCCTCGATCACCGCCTCGACGTGTTCCAGGGTGATGACGTTGAAGGCGGCGACGGCCCGGCGCGCGGCGGCGGCCTCCGTGACCAGGTCGCCGGAGGGAACGAGGGGCACGGCTCTCCTTCAGACGGTGGTGTCGGCCAGGATCACCGAGCGGGTGAGGTGACGGGGACTGTCCGGGTCGAGTCCCCGCGCGGCGGCCACGGCCACGGCCAGCCGCTGGGCGCGGACCAGTTCGGCGAGCGGGTCCAGTCCGCCGTCGATCCAGAGGGCGCCGGTGGCACGCACCTGGTCGGCCAGTCCCTCCGGGGCCTCGCCCAGCATCCAGGTGGCCGTGGAGCGGGTGGAGACGCTGATCGGGCCGTGCCGGTACTCCATGGCCGGGTAGGCCTCGGTCCAGGAGAGGGACGCCTCGCGCATCTTCAGCGCCGCCTCGTTGGCCAGCCCGACCGTCCAGCCCCGGCCGAGGAAGGTGAACTGCCCGCACTCCACGAGCCCTTCGGGCAGGGGGGCGGCGAGCGCGGTGCGTGCGTCGGCGACGGCGGCCCGCGGGTGCGGCCCGAGGTGGGCGCGGAGCAGGGTGAGCGCCGTGGTGGCGAACCGCGTCTGGACCACGGAGCGTTCGTCGGCATAGGCGAGGACGACGACGCGGTCGGCGGCCTCCATGACGGGGGTGTCCGGGTCCGCGGTGATCGCCGCCGTGGGGACTCCCTCGGCGCGCAGGCGGGTCAGCAGGTCGAGGACCTCGGTGGTGGTGCCGGACCGGGTGAGGGCGAGGACCCGGTCGTAGCGGCGGCCGTGCGGGAACTCGGAGGCGGCGAAGGCGTCGGTCTCCCCCTGGCCGGCCCCTTCCCGCAGCGCGGCGGCGGCCTGCGCCATGAACCACGAGGTGCCGCAGCCCACGATCGCGACCCTCTCCCCCGGTGCCGGAAGGGCCGCCCGGTGTTCCGGCGCCTCGTCCGCCGCCCGCTGCCAGCACTCGGGCTGGCTGGTCAACTCGTCTTCGACGTAGGTCACTTCCGCATCCCTCCACGGCGAGGCACGTTCGGGTGCACCATACAGCCGCTTGGCTCAGAATCGGGGCATGGAGATGACCGAGTATGTCGAAGCGCTGCGCCGCGAGGGCGAGTTGATGCTGAAGGCCGCGACGGAGGCCGGGACGGACGCCCCGGTGCCGACGTGCCCGGGCTGGCGGGTGCGCGATCTGGTGGGGCACACCGGAGCGGTGCACCGCTGGGCCGCCGCGTTCGTGGCACGGGGGATCACCTCGCCCCGGCGGCCGGACGGTCCGCCGGACCTGGACGGCACCGACCTGCTCGCCTGGTTCGCCGACGGGCACCGGGAGTTGACGGCCACGCTGGCCTCTGCCGATCCGCTGGAGGTGGACTGCTGGCACTTCCTGCCGGCCCCGTCGCCCGCGGTGTTCTGGGCACGCCGCCAGGCCCACGAGACGGCGACGCACCGGATCGACGCCGAGCTCGCGCGCGGCGGTGAACCGACCGCGACGGAACCGGTGTTCGCGGTCGACGGGATCGAGGAGCTGCTGTCCGGCTTCCACGGCCGCCGCACGAGCAAGGTGCGCTCGTCCCGGCCCCGGGTGCTGCGGGTCCGGGCCACCGACGTGGCGGACGCGGTGTGGACGGTGCGGATCTCCGAGGAACCGCCCGTGACGGTGCGGGGAGGGGGCGACGGCGAGGGTGACGGCGGTGGTGGCAGTGACGGTGTCGGCGGCGGGGCCGCGAACGCCGCGCTCGTCTGCGAGGTGTCCGGACCGGCGGCACAGGTGTACGCCGCCCTGTGGAACCGCGTTCCGTTCCCCTCGGTCAGCGGTGACGAGGAGACGGCGGCGCTGTGGCGGGAGACCTCCCCGATCGGCTGACGGAGGCCGGGCGGTGCCGGCGGTCCGCCCGGCACCGGCTCCCCTGCGCGCGACCCGGGCGACTGGGCGGCTGGACGGCTGGACGGCTGGGTGACTGGGCGGGTCAGGCGTCCGGGATGGCTCCGGGGAAGGCGATGCCCACCTCGTGGGCGAGCCGGGCGGCGGCGTGGCGGAAGAAGGCGGCGCGGTCCTCGACCACCCGGTGGAACTGGCCGAACAGCTCGAAGCCGATCAGGCCGAACAGCTCCGCCCAGGCCGCCACCAGTGCCACCACGGTCTCCGGCGGCAGGTCGGGCGCAAGGTCGGCGGTCATCCGTACGGCCTCGGGGCGCAGCCCTTCCGGAAGCGGCGTGCGGGACAGCCCGGCGGGTCCGCGGTGGGCGTCGCGGGCGATGCCGATGAGCAGCAGCCCGACCCGCGAGGCGGCCGGCACGGTGGTCTGCGGCGCGCGGTAACCGGGGACCGGGGTGCCGTAGATCAGTGCGTATTCGTGCGGGTGGGCGAGGGCCCACCCGCGCACCGCCTCACAGACGGCGGTCCACCGGACGAGCGGTGACGCGTCCGGGACCGCGGCCGCCTTCGCCTCCGCCGCCTCCGCGGCGGCGCCGAGCGAGTCGTAGGCGTCGACGATCAGGGCGGTGAGGAGGTCGTCACGGCTCGGGAAGTAGCGGTAGACGGCCGAGGAGGCCATTCCCAACTCCCGGGCGACCGCCCTGAGGGAGAGCTCGGCCGCCCCCTCGTCGGCCAGCTGCCGTCGCGCCTCGTCCTTGATGGCGGCGGTGATCTCTCGGCGGGCCCGCGCCCGTACGCCTTCGGTTGCGCTCATGATCCGAGTGTGGCACAGAACGAGAGCGGCGCACACGGTTGCGAGCGGTGCACTCAAACAAGAGCGCTGCACAAAAACGTGAGCGCCGCTCTTGCATCGGCACACCGATCACGCGCACACTGTCCTCAAGCGAGAGCACCGCTCTCTTTTATCGAAGGGGCACGCCATGCAGAACGCCGACCAGCGGACGCCCAGGACCACGCACTCGCCCTCGCACTCGCCCTCGCCTTCGCCCACTCATACGCCCTACTACCTGAAGGCGGGCCCCTTCGCCGCGCGCCTCAACTCCGTCGTCGGCCGGCTCGCCCGGCACGGCGTCAGCCTGATGGGCAGCGCCGAACTCTCGGTGCGGGGCCGGAGGAGCGGTGCCATGCAGCGCATCCCGGTCAACCCGTACCTGCTCGACGGCGAGCAGTACCTGGTGTCGGCCCGCGGCCACTCCCAGTGGGTGCGCAACATGCGCGCGGCCGGCGGTGGGGAGCTGCGGGTCGGCCGGAAGGTCCGCCGGTTCACCGCCACCGAGCTGCCCGACGACCGGAAGCTCGCGGTCCTGCGCGGTTACCTCGACAAGTGGGGCTGGGAGGTCAACCGGTACTTCCGGGGGGTCACCGCCGATTCCACCGACGAGGAACTGCTCGCCGCCGCCCCCGACCACCCCGTCTTCCGCATCACGGTCACCTCCTGAGGCCCACGAAGTCCCCCGACCCGCGGATCCCCGGGCACCGTGTGCGCCGTGGGCGGCCCTGGGCGCCGTGGGCACCCGGCAACGCCGGCCGGCAGCAGCTCACCACCGCACGGCCGCACCACCGCACGGCCACGCGGCCGCACAGCCGCACCGCCGCACCACCGCACGGCCACGCGGCCGCACAGCCGCACCGCCGCACCACCGCCCGGCCGCCCCTCACCGTTCCAGCGCCACCAGCACCCGCTGCGCCAGGGGGTGGGAGCGGACGATCTCCGTGAGCGTGGTCGCCCCCCGGGTGATGTCGGCGAACGCCCGCCAGGCGGGCCGGAACCCGGTGAGCGCGGCGTGGAACAGTCCGGGCCTGCGCTCGAAGACGGCCAGCAGCTTCCGTCCGACGCTCATCTCCACGCCCAGCCCGGCCTTGACCGCGAAGGCGTAGTTGAGGGATTCGCGCCGCACGTCCACGGCGTCGTGGGCCTCGGCGATCCGTACCGCCCATTCGCCGGCCAGCCGTCCGGAGCGCAGCGCGTAGGAGATGCCCTCGCGGGTCCACGGTTCCAGCAGTCCGGCGGCGTCGCCGCAGACGAGTACCCGGCCGCGGGAGAGCGGGGAGTCGTCGGTGCGGCAGCGGGTGAGGTGGCCGGAGGAGACGGACGGTTCGAAGCCGGCCAGGCCGAGGCGGCCGATGAACTCCTCCAGGTAGCGCTTGGTCGCGGCGCCTTCGCCGCGGGCGCAGATCACGCCGACCGTGAGGGTGTCGCCCTTGGGGAACACCCAGCCGTAACTTCCGGGCAGGGGGCCCCAGTCGATCAGGACGCGTCCCCGCCAGTCCTCGGCGACGGTCTCGGGCACCGGGATCTCGGCCTCCAGGCCGAGATCCACCTGGCCGACCTTGACGCCGACGTGGGCGCCCGTCCGTCCGGCGCTGCCGTCCGCGCCGACCACCGCGCGGGCCAGCAGCGTCTCACCGCCCTGGAGCACCACGGCCACCGTCCGGCGGTCGGGCACGGTCGGGCCGTGCTGCTCCAGGCGGGAGACCGTGACGCCGGTGCGCAGTTCGGCTCCCGCCTTCTGCGCGCTCTCGACCAGGCGGTTGTCGAACTCGGCGCGGTTGACGAGCCCGAAGAGCATGCGGCGCGACCGGCGGGTGCGGGTGAAGCGGCCGTTGTGGGAGAAGGTGACGGCCTGCACCCGGTCCTGGAACGGCACTTCGAAGCCGGGCGGCATGGCGTCACGGGACGGGCCGATGATGCCGCCTCCGCAGGTCTTGTACCGGGGCAGTTCGGCCTTCTCCAGCAGGAGCACGCTCCGTCCGGCGACCGCCGCGGCGTAGGCGGCGGAGGCTCCCGCCGGGCCCGCGCCCACCACGACGACGTCCCAGACGCGCCCCTGGTCACCGGACGCCCCCGCCGGGTCCTCCGGCCCCGCGGGCGTCCCGGCCGCGCCGGCGCCCAGCTCGCCGTTCTCCTCCTGCTTGCCGCTCTCGCCGTTCTCGCCGCTCACAATCGTCCACCGCTCCCGATCACCGTCACGATGATGCCTGCCGAACCGTCCCCGGCATACTACGGCGGCGATCGCCGCAGGCCACTGTGGGAGTATCGACGCTGCGGACCGCGGAACCAGACGCCCCGTCCGCATCCCCGCGAGCGGGCCGCGCCCTGCGAGGACCGCGGCACGGGGCCTGTCCGTCCGGATCCGGACGGACAGGGAAGACGTCAGTCCCGAGACCTTACGAGGAGCCCCGCCCATGTCGTCGAACCCGGTCGCCGCGACCGTCGCCTCGCTGATGCCGAGGGCGAAGGAGGAACTCGCCGAGCTGGTCGCCTTCAGGTCGGTCGCCGACTTCGAGCAGTTCCCGCGCAGCGAGAGCGAGGGCGCCGCGAACTGGGTGGCCGACGCCCTGCGCGCCGAGGGCTTCGAGGACGTCGCGCTGCTCGACACCCCGGACGGCACGCAGTCCGTGTACGGCTGCCTGCCCGGGCCCGAGGGTTCCCGGACCGTCCTCCTCTACGCGCACTACGACGTCCAGCCCCCGCTGGACGAGGCGGCCTGGGTGACGCCCCCGTTCGAGCTGACGGAACGTGACGGACGCTGGTACGGGCGCGGCGCTGCCGACTGCAAGGGCGGCGTGATCATGCACCTGCTGGCGCTGCGCGCGCTGAAGGCGAACGGCGGGGTGCCGGTCACCGTGAAGGTGATCGCGGAGGGTTCCGAGGAACAGGGCACCGGCGGTCTGGAGCGGTACGCCGAGCAGCACCCCGAACTGCTGGCCGCCGACGCCGTGGTGATCGGCGACTCGGGCAACTTCCGGGTGGGTCTGCCCACCGTGACGACCACGCTGCGCGGCATGACGCTGGTGCGGATCCAGGTGGACACCCTGCAGGGCAACCTGCACTCGGGCCAGTTCGGCGGCGCCGCGCCGGACGCGCTGGCGGCGCTGATCCGCGTCCTGGACTCGCTGCGCGCCGAGGACGGCTCCACGACGGTGGACGGCCTGTCCGGCGAGGCGGTCTGGGACGGCCTGCAGTACGACGAGGAGCAGTTCCGCGCCGACGCCAAGGTGCTGGACGGTGTGGAGCTGATCGGTTCCGGCACGGTCGCCGACCGGATCTGGTCGCGGCCGGCGGTCACCGTCCTCGGCATCGACTGCCCGCCGGTGGTGGGTGCCACGCCGTCGGTGCAGGCGAGCGCCCGGGCGCTGGTGAGCCTTCGGGTGCCGCCGGGCGTGGACGCCGAGAAGGCCGCCGAGCTGCTGCAGGCGCACCTGGAGAGCCGCACGCCGTGGGGCGCCCGGGTGGCCGTCGACCGGATCGGCCAGGGGCAGCCGTTCCGCGCGGACGCCGGCAGCCCGGCGTACACGGCGATGGCGCGGGCGATGGCCGAGGCGTACCCCGGCCAGGAGATGCAGTTCGCCGGGCAGGGCGGCTCGATCCCGCTCTGCAACACCCTCGGCACGCTCTACCCGGAGGCGGAGATCCTGCTGATCGGCCTCAGCGAGCCCGAGGCGCAGATCCACGCGCCGAACGAGAGCGTCTCGCCCGAGGAGCTGGAGCGGCTGTCGGTCGCCGAGGCCCTCTTCCTGCGGGAGTACGCGGCCGGCTGACGACGCCCGCCGAAGCCCCGCCGAAAGGCCCGCCGAAGCCCCGCCGAAAGACCCGCCGAATCTCACGGCAGCCCTACCGCGGCCACCACCGGCAGCCGGACGTCGGCCCCACCGCAGTCCCACCTCGGCCGCTCCTCGCCCCGCGCACGGAACGAGGAGCGGCCGAGCCCGGGGTCAGCCCACCGGCTCTCCCGCCTCCAGGTACATCGCCGAGCCCCTCTCCCGGGCCCGCAGCGCCCAGTGGAGGCGCCGGAACCGCACCGGCGGCAGCATGTCGGCGGCCTCCGTCTCGGTGACGAACCGCCAGCCGCGCAGTTCCGGGCCCGGCAGCAGCACCCGGCCGGCGTCCTCGCCGTCGAGCCGTCCGCCGTCGAAGAGGAACCGCAGCCCTCCGTAGCCGGGGGGCTGGGGGGACTCCCAGTCCACCACCAGCAGCCGGGGTTCGCCGGCCAGCCGCAGCCCGGTCTCCTCGGCCACCTCGCGCACCCCCGCCTGCGCGGGCGCCTCGCCCCGCTCGACCACGCCGCCGGGGAACTCCCAGCCGGGCTTGTAGGTGGGGTCGACCAGCAGGAACCGGTCCTGCTGGTCGAAGAGCAGCACGCCGGAGGCCACCGTCTCGGCCTTCGGCTCGGGGGTCTGCACGATGTCGCAGGCGGCGGCATCCCCGTTGCCCACCGCCCGGGCTATCCGCTCGGCGGTCTGCCGGGGGGTGAGCGGGCCGTTGTCCACGGGGTGCGCGTCGGCGGCCAGCCAGGAGCCGAGGGCGGCCCGGTACGGCTCGACGTGGTCGTCCCGCCACTGGCGGACGCGACGCTCGGTGTCGGGCGGGCCCGCCGGGTCGTCGGCCGCAGCGATCCGCTGCCGGAGAATCGTTTCGGCCGGGGTGAGCAGCACGTGCCGGACCGGGATCCTGCGCGCCGCCAGACCGCCGAAGATCTCGTCGCGGTACTCCTGGCGCAGCAGGGTCATGGGAACGATCAGGGTGCCTCCGAGCTCCGACAGCATCGCGGCCGCGGTGTCCACCACCAGCCGCCGCCAGATCGGCAGATCCTGGAAATCGTCGACCCCGGCAAGGTGCTTGGGCGGGAGCATGCGGGTCAGCGCACCCCCGACCACCTCGGGATCGAAGAGCGCGCTGTCGGGCATCAGGTCCAGCAGTTCCCTAGCGGTGCTGGACTTGCCCGCGCCGAACGCGCCGTTGATCCAGACGATCACTGTTCCCCCTCTTCTCCGGATCTTCGTCCTCTCCGGACGACTGTCACGTGCCCGCCCCACACTGCACCGGAAACCAGCTGCAGTTGAGGGGGCAAAAGGGGGTGCACGGGGGAGCACGGTGGCGGCGGGAGAGCCGGGTGACGGGCTCCGCCGCGCGGGCGGGGAGCGGCCCGGGGGCGGAGCGTCCGGGACGGCGGGGACGGGCGTCGGAGGGCGGGCGTCGGAGGGCGGGCGTCAGAGGGCGGGCCACACGCCGGCGTCGGGGGCCGGGAGTGCCTCGAGGGTGTCCAGGGCGCGCAGGTCCTCCAGGCCCTCGAGGTACGCCTCTCCCTCGTGGACGGTGGTGTCGGCGGACGGTCCGAAGATCTCGTGGCGGGCGATGCTGTCGTCGCCGGTGAGCTCCTCCACGGTGGTGTGCACGTCCTCGACGGGGCGTTCCAGCTCCTCCCCCTCCGCGTGGGAGGGGGTGACCGCCGCGAGGACGCACCCGGCGGCGAAGGAGGCGATGGCGAGCATGCTGCGCTTCTTCATGCCGCTACAACAGCGCAGCGGGCGCCTGGGTCACCGCGACACGCCCGCGGGACACGGACTCGGTCGACATCGGTCACGACCCAACGCCCCGCGTCCCCGAAAGCGACACCGACCGACAATCCCGGACGCGTACCGCCCCGAGTCACCCCTGCAGCCGTCCCAGCCCCGCCGCCGCGGCGCCTATCAGGCCGGCGTCGGCACCGGTCGAGGCCGGCAGGACCCTGAGGTTCCTGGTGAACGACAGCGTCGCGTACTCCGGGAGGGCCGCGCGCAGCGGGGCGAACAGGACCTCGCCGGCCTCGGCCACTCCCCCGCCGACGACCGCGACCTCTATCTCCACCAGGGCCCCCACCGCGGCGATCGCGGCGGCCAGGGCGCGTCCGGCGCGGGCGAAGGAGGCCACCGCCGCCGGGTGTCCGGCCCGTGCCGCGGCGGCCACGGCGACGGCCGACACGTCCTCGCCGGGCCCCGGGCGCCAGCCGTTCTCGAACGCCCGCCGGGCGATGACCGGCCCGCGCGCCAGGCCCTCGACGCAGCCGCGCGCGCCGCAGGGGCAGGGATCGCCGTCGAGGTCGACGCTGATGTGCCCGATGTGGCCGGCGTTGCCGGTGGGACCCGGCCGGACCCGCCCGCCGAGCACCAGGCCGCCTCCCACGCCGGTGGAGACCACCATGCACAGGGCGTCGGAGGCGTCCCGCGCCGCGCCCACCCAGTGCTCGGCGGCCGCGACGGCGGCTCCGTCGCCGATCAGTTCCACGGGCAGCCCGCCGGTCAGTTCCCGCACCCGGTCACGCAGCGGACAGCCGCGCCAGGCGGGGATGTTGACGGGTGAGACGGTGCCGGCGGCGCGGTCCACCGGGCCCGCGCTGCCGATGCCCACCGCCCGCACCGACGGCCAGAGCGGGGACGCCCGGAGTTCGCCGAGCACCGCGGCCACGGCGGCCATCACGGTCTCGCCGTCCGGCGTCGCGGGGGTGGGCCGCCGCGCGCGCAGCAGGACGCGTCCGTCGGTGTCCACCACCGCGCCGGCGATCTTGGTTCCCCCGATGTCGAGGGCGGCCACGGGGCCGGCGGGCGGGAGGGCGGTCGGCGTCGACGTCATGTCCCCTGCTTTCCTGCGATGTCCCTGCCTGACAACGATGTCCAGACTCTATGCTCGTCGCCGCACGCCGCCCCATCCGCCCCTCAGGACAGGACTCAGCGCATCGTGACCCTGACCGACGGCCGTCCGGCCACCCGCTACGGCAGCCGTCCCACGATGAAGGACGTGGCGAGCCGCGCGGGGGTGGGGCTGAAGACGGTGTCGCGGGTGGTGAACGGGGAGCCCGGCGTGACGTCGGAGACCCGCAGGCGGGTGCAGGACGCGATAGAGGCCCTGGGGTTCCGCCGCAACGACAGTGCCCGGGTGCTGCGCAAGGGCCGCACCGCCACCGTGGGGCTGATCCTCGAGGACCTGGCCGACCCCTTCTACGGGCCGCTGTCCCGCGCGGTGGAGGAGGTGGCGCGGGCCCACGACACGTTGCTGATCAACGGTTCCAGCGCCCAGGACCCGCTGCGTGAGCGGGAGTTGGCGCTGGCGCTGTGCGCCCGCCGGGTGGACGGCCTGCTGGTGGTCCCGGCGGGGACCGACCACGCGTACCTGGAGCCGGAGATGCGCGCCGGGATCGCGACGGTGTTCGTGGACCGGCCGGCCCGCGGAGTCGAGGCCGACACGGTGCTCAGCGACAACCACGGCGGCGCGCGGTCCGGGGTGGCCCACCTGATCGCCCACGGGCACCGGCGGATCGGCTACATCGGGGACGTCACGGGCATCCACACGGCCGCGGAGCGGCTGCGCGGCTACCGTTCGGCGATGGCGCAGGCCGGGCTGCCGGTGCGGCCCGGCTGGGTGTCCGTGGGGAGCACCGCCCCGGAGCGGGTGCGGCGGGAGGCCGAGCGGATGCTGGGCGGTTCCGAGCCGGTGACGGCCCTGCTGACCGGGAACAACCGGGTGACGGTCACGGTGGTCCGGGTGCTCGCCGAGCGGGAGGGGCGCGCCCCGGGGGCCCCGGCGGCGCCGGTGGCCCTGGTGGGCTTCGACGACTTCGAACTGGCCGACCTGCTGCGGCCGGCGGTCACCGTGGTGGCGCAGGATCCCGCGGGTATCGGCCGGGTGGCGGCGCGCCGGCTGTTCGCACGGCTGGACCAGCCGGGGCTGGTCCCCACCGTGGTGGAGCTGACGACCCGTCTGGTGGTGCGCGGGTCCGGGGAACTGCCGCCGGCCGGCTGAGCCCACGGCGGCTATCGTGCCGCCCCGGGCCGGGCGTAGGCCTCGATCCGGGGCCGGGTGAGTCCGGTCCGTTGCGTCACCGCGTCGGCGTCGAAGGCCCCGCAGTCGAGGCCGCGGAGCAGGAAGCCGGCCAGGGCGCGGGCGGTGGCGGGTTCGTCGAGGACGTCGCCGGACGTGCGGGCGGCGTAGCGGGCGAGGCGTTCCGCGGCGCGGTCGAACCCTTCGAGGTGGAAGGCGAACACGGCGGCGTAGCGGGTGGGGAGGTGGCCGGGGTGCATGTCCCAGCCCTGGTGGTAGGCGCGGGCCAGGGCCCGGCGGGTGAGCCGGTGGTGGAGCCGCCAGGCCTCGTGCACCTGCTCGGTGCCGCCGACCGGCAGCACGTTGGTGGAGCCGTCGCTGACCCGTACGCCGGTGCCGGCGGCGGCCACCTGCATCACGGCCTTGGCGTGGTCGGCCACCGGGTGGTCGCTCGCCTGGTGGGCGGCGGAGACGCCGAGGGCCGCGCTGTAGTCGAAGGTGCCGTAGTGCAGGCCGGTGGCGCGTCCCTCGGCGGCGTGGATCATGCGGGCGACGGTGGCGGCGCCGTCGGGGCCGAGGACGGCCTGGCTGGTCTCCACCTGGATCTCGAAGCCGAGCCGCCCGGGCTCGAGGCCGAGGGCCTTCTCGCACTCCTCCAGCAGCCGGACCATGGCGGTCACCTGGTCGGCGGAGGTGACCTTGGGCAGGGTCAGCAGCAGGCCGTCCGGCAGCGGGCCGTGTTCCAGCAGGGTGGTGAGGAAGACGTCCAGGGTGCGGATGCCGCGGCGGCGGACGGGGGCCTCCAGGCACTTCATCCGGATGCCGGCGAACGGGGGTGCGGCGCCCTCGCGCCGGGCCCGGGCGAGCAGGTGTGCGGCGCGGGCGGCGTGCGCGTCCTCCTCGGCGTCGGGGCGCGGGCCGTAGCCGTCCTCGAAGTCGATGCGGAGGTCCTCGACGGGTTCGCGTTCGAGCTTGGCGCGGACCCGGGTGTACACCGGCTCGGCGAGGTCGGCGGGCAGGCCGAGCACGGTGGCGAAGGCGCCGGCGTCGGGGGCGTGCCGGTCGAGGGCGGCGAGCGCGCGGTCGCCCCAGTCGCGCGGTGTCCGGGCGGTGAACTCGTCGGCGGGCACGTACACGGTGTGGACGGGCTGCCGGGTGCCGGGGTCGCCGGGGTAGCGGCGCGCCAGGTCGGCGTCGACGGGGGCGAGCAGCGCGTCGAGCCGGTCGTGGACCGCGCCCGGCAGAGAGGTCGGCACGTCCGGGCTCATGCGGGGCGCCCCTTCCGGCCCTCGCGGGCCTTCGGCATCCGGTCCCGGCGGATCGCCGCGACCGGTCGTTTCAACAGATCGTTGAACCCGCCGGGAGGCTAACCGCCCGTCCGGGGCCGGTCAACAGGGTCCCGGGCGCACCGGGCCGGGGTACGGCACGAGGGGCCCGCGGCCGGTGTTCCGGCCGCGGGCCCCTCGGGTGCCCTGTGCGGTGATCAGGCCTTGCGGGCCTTGATCTCCTCGGTGAGCTGCGGGACGACCTGGAACAGGTCGCCCACGACGCCGTAGTCGGCGAGCTCGAAGATCGGGGCCTCGGCGTCCTTGTTGACGGCCACGATGGTCTTCGAGGTCTGCATGCCGGCGCGGTGCTGGATGGCGCCGGAGATGCCGTTGGCGATGTACAGCTGCGGCGACACCGACTTGCCGGTCTGGCCGACCTGGTTGGTGTGCGGGTACCAGCCGGCGTCGACGGCGGCACGGGACGCGCCCACCGCGGCGCCGAGCTCGTCGGCCAGCGCCTCGATGATCGCGAAGTTCTCCGCGCCGTTCACGCCGCGGCCGCCGGAGACCACGATGGCGGCCTCGGTCAGCTCGGGGCGCCCGGTCGACTCGCGCGGGGTGCGGGAGACGATCTTGGTGCCGGTGGCGAGGGCGGAGAAGGTCACCGAGAGCTCCTCGACCGCGCCGGCGGCCGGGGCGGCCTCGACCGGGGCCGAGTTCGGCTTGACGGTGATGACCGGGGTGCCCTTGGACACCACGGACTTGGTGGTGAAGGAGGCGGCGAACACCGACTGGGTGGCGACCGGGCCGTCGGAGCCGGCCTCGACGTCGATGGCGTCGGTGATGATGCCGGAGCCGATGCGCAGCGCCAGGCGGGCCGCGATCTCCTTGGTGTCGGCGGAGGTCGGCAGCAGCACCGCGGCCGGGGACACGGCGTCGTAGGCGGCCTGCAGGGCGTCGACCTTCGGGACGACCAGGTAGTCGGCGAGCTCGGCGGACTCGTTGGTGAGGACCTTCACCGCGCCGTGCTCGGCGAGGGTGGCGGCGGTGGCCGCGGCGCCGGCGCCCAGGGCGACGGCGACCGGCTCGCCGATGCGGCGGGCGAGGGTCAGGACCTCGAGGGTGGGCTTGCGGACGGCACCGTCGACGTGGTCGACGTAGACGAGAACTTCAGCCATGGGAATGCTCTCCTGCGGATTGCGAAGTCTGAGGGGCGGTCAGCTGGGGCGGGATCAGATGAACTTCTGGCCCGCGAGGAACTCGGCGAGCTGCTTGCCGCCCTCGCCCTCGTCCTTGACGATCGTGCCGGCGGTGCGGGCCGGACGCTCGGTGGCGGACTCGACCTTGGTGAACGCGCCCTCCAGGCCGACCTCCTCGGCCTCGATGTCGAGGTCGGAGAGGTCCCAGGACTCGACCGGCTTCTTCTTGGCGGCCATGATGCCCTTGAAGGACGGGTAGCGCGCCTCGCCCGACTGGTCGGTGACGGAGACGACGGCCGGGAGGGAGGCCTCGAGCTGCTCGGAGGCGGCGTCGCCGTCGCGGCGGCCGGTGACCTTGCCGTCCTCGACCGCGATCTCGGAGAGCAGGGTGACCTGCGGGACGCCCAGGCGCTCGGCGACCAGCGCGGGCACGATGCCCATCGTGCCGTCGGTGGAGGCCATGCCGGAGATGACCACGTCGTAGCCGGCCTTCTCGATCGCCTTGGCGAGCACCAGGGAGGTGCCGATGGCGTCGGTGCCGTGCAGGTCGTCGTCCTCGACGTGGATGGCCTTGTCGGCGCCCATGGACAGCGCCTTGCGCAGGGCGTCCTTGGCGTCCTCGGGGCCGACCGTGAGCACGGTGACCTCGGCGTCGTCGGCGTTCTCGGCGATCTGCAGCGCCTGCTCGACGGCGTACTCGTCGAGCTCCGACAGCAGACCGTCGACGTCGTCGCGGTCGACGGTCAGGTCGTCGGCGAAGTGCCGGTCGCCGGTGGCGTCGGGCACGTACTTCACAGTGACAACGATCCTCAAGCTCACGCCGGCTCTCCTACTGCATCGTCATGTCGGGCTGCTTCCTGCCACGCAGCATATGCGTCCGAAGCCGCCACTTCCGTCCGGGGAGTGTCTGTCCCCCGACGAATAAATTACTCGCCAGTAGTACACCCGGTCACACCGGCCTAAGCAAGCGCTTTGCAGTGTGACCTGCGTAACGCTCCGTAACGACCGGTCGGTCAGCCCCGCGGGTCCGCGTCACGGAGACCGCTGTACCGGCCCTGGTGGTACAGCAGTGGCCGGCCGTCGCCGGCGGGGTCCCCGGCCGTCACCTCGGCCACCACCAGCCGGTGGTCCCCCGCGGGCACGCGCGCGACGGGGCGGCAGACCAGCCAGGCGACGACGTCGTCGAGCAGCGGCACCCCGCCGGGGCCCTCGCGCCAGGCGGTCGGCGGGGCGAACCGGTCGGCGCCGCTGCGGGCGAAGGTCGCCGCGAGGTCCGCCTGGTGCTCGCCGAGTATGTGGACGCCGACGTACTCCGCCCGGGCGACGGCGGGCCAGCAGGAGGAGTGCTCGCTGATGCCGAACGAGACCAGGGCGGGTTCCGCGGAGACCGAGGTGAGGGAGGTGGCCGTGAAGCCGTACGGGCGGCCCTGGTGACCGGCGGTGATCACCGCCACGCCGGCGGCGTGCCGCCGGAAGACGGAACGCAGCAGCTCGGAGGGCGCCTGGCCGTCTCCGGCGGGCACGCGGGACACGGCGGGCCGGGGCCCGGCCGCGGGGCCGGCGCCCGCGGGCACCGCGCCCGCACTCCCGCCGTTCACCGGCCGCGCCGTCGTGGACCGGGCCGCCATGGATTCGACCGTCACCGGGCCGTCCTTCCTCATGTCGCCTCTCCGAGGGATATCGCCTCTCCGAGAGCGGCGATCACATCGGCCTTGCGGGGCACTCCGGCGGCCCGGCGCACCACGCGGCGCTCCGCGTCGAGCACCAGCGTGGTCGGAGTGGACTCGACCTCCAGCGCGCGGACCAGCGCGAGGTGCGCCTCCGCGTCGACCTCCACGTGGGTCACGCCGGGCACCATCGCGGCCACCTCGGCGAGCACCCGCCGCGTCGCGCGGCAGGGCGCGCAGAAGGCGGTGGAGAACTGCAGCAGCGTCGCCCGCGCCCCGGCCCGGCCGCCCAGCACGCCGGCGCCCGGCACATCGGCGCCGAGCACGTCGGCGCCGAGCCCGTCGGCGCCGGGCACGTCGGTGTCGTTCCGTGGCCCGTCGTGGCGCCCGCTCACCCGCACTCCTCCGCTCCGCCGCCGTCGCGGCGTCCCCCATCATCACCTGTCCGTCACTGCCAGCGGTGGGCGGGGGGTGAAGATTCCCCGGTCAGGGGCACTTTAGGGCGACGTGACGAGGATCTCCTCGGCGTCGGGCACTTCGTCTGGTCGTTTACCCGTTCTTGGGGCACGATCTCTACGCGTCCGTAAGTTACGGCCGCGTAGGTTGCTTCGGCCAGGAGTGGTAACCCTTTCCCTGGCAGTCACACAGAGAAGGGGGCTCGTCCCACCCATGGCAGAGCTCGTCTACCGTCCCGTCATCGGCCTCGCCCTGTCACTGTTCAAGGCGTGGGACCTGAAGATCGACCTCCGGGGCGCGGAGAACATACCCCGGTCGGGCGGCGCGGTACTGGCCAGCAACCACATCAGCTACCTCGACTTCATCTTCGACGGGTACGCCGCCCGTCCGAGCAAGCGGCTGGTGCGGTTCATGGCCAAGGACTCGGTCTTCCGTCACAAGGTGTCCGGCCCCCTGATGCGCGGCATGCGGCACATTCCGGTGGACCGCCGCAAGGGCGAGGCGGCCTACGCGCACGCGCTCGACTCGCTGCGCTCGGGCGAGGTGGTCGGCATCTTCCCCGAGGCCACGATCTCCCAGTCGTTCTGCCTGAAGGAGTTCAAGTCGGGCGCCGCGCGCCTGGCCCAGGAGTCCGGCGTGCCGCTGATCCCGATGGCGCTGTGGGGCACCCAGCGGCTGTGGACCAAGGGACGCAAGCGCGACTTCAGCCGGAGCCACACGCCGGTGACCATCCGGGTCGGCAAGCCGATCGACACCGCCGACGCGTCGACCGAGGAGCTGACCGGGCGGCTGAAGAGCCACGTGCAGGAGCTGCTGGACGACGCCCGGCGCGACTATCCGGACAGCCCTGCCGGGCCCGAGGACTCCTGGTGGCTGCCGGCCCACCTCGGCGGCACCGCGCCCACGCCCGAGGAGGTCGCCCGCCGCGAGGAGCGCTGACCGGCGCTCCCCCGCGGGCACCCCCGCGCCGCCGCCGCTGCCCGTGTCACAGGTCCGCGGGCAGCGTCCGCCACAGCTCGGCCCGGTCGCGCGCACCGCGCAGCGCCGCGAGCACCGCGGGGTGCGGCTCGGCGTGGAGTTCGGGGTGGTCCCGCTCGCCCCGCGTGACGTCCACCGGGAACGCCAGCCGCTCCCCCGCCAGCGAGAACCGCGCGTCGACCCCCGGCTTGTTGCCCCGGGGGTCCTGGCGGTGCCAGGCACCGTGGAAGCGGACGGCGACCAGGCCGTGCACCACGAAGCCGCCGCGGTCGTCGCGCAGGCGCTGGTAGCAGAGCGCGGCGGGGATGTCCTCGGCCCGCAGCAGGGCGGCCAGGGCGTGGGCCTTGGCGTAGCAGATGCCGGTGCGCGACCGGATCACGTCGGACGCGCGCCAGGTGACGCGCGGGTCGTCCGCGTCGTGGGAGTGAGGGATCTCGTCCCGGACGAAGTCGAAGGCCCCCCGCGCATAGTCATACGAGTCTTCGGCCGCCGACGCGATGCGGTCGGCGGTCTCGCGCACCACCGGATGCTCGTGGTCGATCACCTCGGACGCGGCCAGATACGCGGACAGATCAGGGCTCAGCTGGATGGTCTCCATGCCACGTGATCATAGGAATACGACCGCCTGCGGTCAATGAATTTGCAGACGATCGCATACCTATGCAGTTACAGCCTCAGCGGGCCGCCATCTCCTCCTTGAGCGCGGCGACGAACGCGTCGACGTCGTCCTCCGTGGTGTCGTACGCGCACATCCAGCGCACGTCACCGGCCGCCTCGTCCCAGAAGTAGAACCGGAAGCGCTTCTGCAGCCGCTCGGTCACCGCGTGCGGCAGCCGGGCGAAGACGGCGTTGGACTGCACCGGGTACAGGATCTCGACGCCGTCCACGGAACGGGCGCCCTCGGCGAGCCGCTGGGCCATCTCGTTGGCCCGGCGGGCGTTGCGCAGCCACAGGTCCTTGGCGAGCAGCGCCTCGAGCTGCACGGAGACGAAGCGCATCTTGGAGGCCAGCTGCATGGAGGTCTTGCGCAGGTGCTTCATCCGGCGCACCCGCCCCTTGTCGACCACCACCACGGCCTCGCCGTACATGGCGCCGTTCTTGGTGCCGCCGAGCGAGAGCAGGTCGACGCCGGCGGCGTTGGTGAAGGCCCGCATCGGCACGTCCAGGGAGGCCGCCGCGTTGGCGAGGCGGGAGCCGTCGAGGTGGACCGTCATGCCGTGCGCGTGGGCGTGGTCGCAGATCGCGCGGATCTCGTCCGGGGTGTAGACGGTGCCGAGCTCGGTCGACTGGGTGATCGACACGACCTGCGGCATCGCCCGGTGCTCGTCGTCGAATCCGAACGCCTGGCGGTCGATCAGCTCGGGGGTGAGCTTGCCGTCGGGGGTCGGCACGGTGAGCAGCTTGATGCCGGCCACCTGTTCCGGGGCGCCGCCCTCGTCGGTGTTGATGTGGGCGCTCTCCGCGCAGATCACCGCGCCCCAGCGGTCGGTGACCGCCTGGAGCGCCACCACGTTGGCGCCCGTGCCGTTGAAGACGGGGTAGGCCTCGGCGGTGGCGCCGAAGTGGCCGCGCACCACCTGCTGCAGGTGCTCCGTGTAGACGTCCTCGCCGTAGGCGACCTGGTGCCCGCCGTTGGCCAGGGCCAGGGCGGCGAGCACCTCGGGGTGGACCCCCGCGTAGTTGTCGCTGGCGAAGCCGCGGACCGACTGGTCGTGACGACGGCGCGCGTCGGTCTTCGGTGGGTTCACGGCTTCTCGGTCAGCCACAGACGGTTTCCGTTCACTTCACTGGCGGGCTTGTCCCAGACTCCGGCGATGGCCTCGGCCAGGTCCTTGACGTCGGTGAAGCCCGCGAACTTCGCGTTCGGGCGCTCGGCGCGCATGGCGTCGTGCACCAGTGCCTTCACCACCAGGATCGCAGCCGCGGCGGCGGGACCGTCCTCGCCCCCCTCCTTGCGGAAGGCGTCCGCGAGGGCGAGGGTCCACGCCTCCGCGGCGGCCTTGGCGGCGCCGTAGGCGGCGTTGCCCGCGGTGGGCTTCGTCGCGCCGGCGGCGCTGATCAGCACGAACCGGCCGCGGTCGCTGCGCACCAGGGCGTCGTGGAAGGCCAGGGAGGTGTGCTGCACCGTGCGGATCAGCAGTTTCTCCAGCAGTGCCCAGTCGCCCAGGTCGGTTCCGGCGAAGGAGGCGCTGCCGCGCCAGCCGCCGACCAGGTGGACCATGCCGTCGATCCGGCCGAACTCCTTCTCGGTCCCGGCGGCCCAGGCGCGTGCCGCGTCCAGGTCCAGCAGGTCGACCGGCTCGCCGGTGACCGTGGCCCCGCCGTGCGCGTAGCGGGCCGCGTCGACGGCCTCCGCCAGGCGCTCGGGGTCGTTGTCCGAGGCGACGACCGTCGCGCCGGCCTCCGCCAGGCGCAGCAGTGTCGCCCGCCCGGCGGCGCCTCCCGCGCCGGCCACCGCGACGACCGCCCCCTCGAGCGCTCCGTTTCCGTTCCCCATCGCTCTCGCCTCCTCGGCGTCTCGCTCGATCGTCCGGCCGTTCCGGCCGGGTCGCGGTGTGCCCGCGTCCGCTACGCGGCGGCGGGCAGGTCGCCGGCCTCGACGCGGATCCCCTTGGTGGAGGCGATCACGTTCTTCAGCTTCTTGGCGAGCGCCTCGTAGAACATGCTGAGCGGAAACTCGTCCGGCAGCACGTCGTCCACCAGCTTGCGCGGCGGCTGCGTCAGGTCGAGGGCGTCGGGGCCCTTGGCCCAGCGGGAGCCGGGGTGCGGCGCCAGGTAGGTGGAGACCAGCTCGTAGCCGGCGAACCAGTGGACCAGCTTGGGCCGGTCGATGCCGTCGCGGTAGAGCGTCTCGATCTCGGCGCAGAGCTGGTTGGTGACCTCGGGGGCGCGCCGCCAGTCGATGTGCAGCTTGTTGTCGGTCCAGCGGACGACGTCGTGCTTGTGCAGGTAGGCGAAGAGCAGCTGACCGCCGAGGCCGTCGTAGTTGCGGGAACGCTCGCCGGTGACCGGGAAACGGAACATGCGGTCGAAGAGGACCGCCATCTGCACGTCGCGGGCCTGCGGGACGCCTTCGGCCTCCAGCTTCACGGCCTCCTTGAAGGCGGTGAGGTCGCAGCGCAGCTCCTCCAGGCCGTACATCCAGAACGGCTGGCGCTGCTTGATCATGAAGGGGTCGAACGGCAGGTCGCCGTGGCTGTGCGTGCGGTCGTGGACGAGGTCCCACAGCACGAAGGCGTCCTGGCAGCGCTGCTGGTCGTGGACCATCGCGGCGACGTCCTCGGGGAGCTCCAGGCCGAGGATGTCCACGGCGGCCTCGGTGACGCGGCGGAAGCGGGCGGCCTCGCGGTCGCAGAAGATGCCGCCCCAGGTGAAGCGCTCGGGGGCCTCGCGGACGGCAACGGTCTCCGGGAAGAGGACGGCCGAGTTGGTGTCGTAGCCGGAGGTGAAGTCCTCGAAGGTGATGGCGCAGAAGAGCGGGTTGTCGTACCGGGTCCGCTCCAGCTCGGCCAGCCAGTCGGGCCAGACCATGCGGAGCACGACGGCCTCGAGGTTGCGGTCCGGGTTGCCGTTCTGCGTGTACATCGGGAAGACGACCAGGTGCTGGAGTCCGTCCTCACGGCGCGCGGCCGGCTGGAAGGCAAGCAGCGAGTCCAGGAAGTCCGGCACGCCGAAGCCGTCGTCGGCCCAGCGGCGCAGGTCCTTCACCAGGGCCTCGTGGTACTCGGCGTCGTGCGGGAGCAGCGGCGCCAGCGCGGTGACGGCGTCCGCCACCTCGGCGACCGCGCGCTCGGCCTCGGCGCGGGCGGGCGCGCCGTCGGCGGTGAGGTCGATGGATCCGTCCTTGCTCTGCCAGGGGCGGATGCGCTCGACCGCGCCCTTGAGCGCGGGCCACGCCGGGTGGTCCACCACCCGCGCCCCGGGAGCCTGCTGCTGCCCCTGAGTGCCCACCTGCACAAGAACCTCCGTCATCTCTCACCCTCCACGGGAGTACCTCGGATGGACTCACCGTAAGCACCATCTTCTTTTTCAGCAAGAGGGGATCTTGGGAAAACTTCCCGTACAGACCCCTTTTCGACGGCGATTTTCCCGTCAAGAGGCTGTCGGGGTGACGCGGTGGGAGGGCTGCGGGGGCCCCGGCGGCACCTAGGCTGCGGCGGACAGACACACGCGCACGGGAGCGAGAAGATCGTGGACTTCCTGACCATCGGCCACCGCGGACTCATGGGCGTCGAGCCGGAGAACACGCTGCGGTCGTTCGTCGCGGCCGAGAAGGCCGGGCTCGACCTGATCGAGCTGGACCTGCATCTCAGCAAGGACGGGGCGCTGGTGGTCATGCACGACGCCACCGTCGACCGCACCACCGACGGCACGGGGCCGATCGCGGAGCGGACCCTGGCCGAGCTCCGCACGCTGGACGCCGGGTCGGGCGAGCGGATTCCCGTGTTCGAGGAGGTGCTGGACGCGGTGACTGCGCCGTTGCAGGCCGAGATCAAGGACGTCGCGGCGGCGCGGCGGGTGGCCGAGGTGATGGTCCGGCGGAATCTGGCGGAACGGGTGGAGGTCATCTCGTTCCACGCGGAGGCGATCGAGGAGATCGCCCGTCTGGTGCCGGGGGTGCGGACGGCGCTGGTGGCGAGCCGCTACGACGCGGAGGTCGTCGACCGGGCGGTCCGGGCCGGGGCGCGGACGATGTCCCTGAACATCCGCCGCCTCACCCTGGAGACGGTGGAGCGGGCCCGGCGGGAGAACCTCCGCGTCCTGGCCTGGACGGTCAACACCCCGGAGCAGTTGCGCCTCGCGCACGCCTTCGGGCTCGACGGGGTGGTCACCGACCGTCCGGAGATCAAGCCGGGCTGACACCCGGTGCGGCGAGCTCCTTCACCAGCAGCTCGAACTCCAGGTCCTCACGGCGGGGGACGCCGAACCGCTCGTCGCCGTACGGGAAGGGGCTGGTCCGCCCGGTGCGGCGGTAGCCGCGGCGCTCGTACCAGGCGATCAGCTCCTCACGCACCGAGATCACCGTCATGTGCATCTCGGTGACGCCCCAGGTCGCACGGACGAACCGCTCGGCCTCGGTGAGGACGGCCCGGCCCAGCCCTCCGCCCTGGAGTCCGGGGCGCACCGCGAACATGCCGAAGTAGGCGTGCGCGCCGCGGTGTTCGAGCTGGCAGCAGGCGACGGTCGCGGCGTCACGCTCGGCGAGCAGCAGCCGGCCCGAGGGGTCGGCGACGATCTCGCGGACTGCCTCCGGGTCGGTGCGCTGCCCGTCGAGGAGGTCGGCCTCGGTGGTCCACCCGGCGCGGCTGTCGTCCCCGCGGTAGGCGGACTGGACGAGCTCGACCAGGGCGTCGACGTCCTCGGCGGTGGCCTCGCGGAAGACCAGGGTGGGGGCCGGGCTGTCGGTGGGGTGCATGTTCTCTCCGGTGTCTAGGCTGCGGCCATGGTGCACGTACTGAGCAGCAGGACGTTGATCCGCCCCCTCGATCCACCGACCTCCCGCGCGTTCTACGGCGGGAAACTCGGCCTCGCGGTGTACCGGGAGTTCGGCACCGGCGACGAGCGGGGGACGGTGTACTTCCTCGGCGGCGGATTCCTCGAGCTGTCCGGGCGGCGGGCGCCGGGCGAGCCGGCGGCTCCCGGCGGCGCGCTGCGGCTGTGGCTCCAGGTCGAGGACGCGGTCGCCGCGCGGGAGGAGCTGGCGGGGCGCGGCGTGGAGATCGTCCGTGAGCCGGTGCGCGAGCCCTGGGGGCTGATCGAGATGTGGATCGCCGACCCCGACGGACTGCCGATCGTCCTGGTGGAGATCCCCGCGGACCATCCGCTGCGCCACCGGCCGGGCATCTGAGGTCCCGCCCCCTCGCGCCACCTGTCCGCCTTCTCACGCCCACCTTCCGCCTCCGAGCGCCGGTCACAGCCGTGGCGAGAGCCTGCCCTCGAGCTGGGTGAGGAGTTTCCCGAGCAGCCGCGCCAGGTGGTCCCGCTCGTCGGCGCCGAGTCCGGTGAGGACGTCCGCCTCGAAGGACAACTGCTGCGGCAGCACGGAGTCGACCAGGTCCCGGCCGGCCTCGGTGAGGCGCACCAGCACGACCCGCCGGTCCCTGGCGTCGGTGCGCCGCTCGACCAGTTGGCGTTCGGTGAGCTGCTTGAGCCGCTTGGTGACGGCCGCCCCCGAGGAGAACGTCTCGCGGGCCAGGTCGCCCGGAGTGAGTTCCCGTCCGGTGCGCCGGAGGGCGCCCAGCAGGTCGAACTCGGGCCGGGTGAGCCCTTCGCGGCGCAGCGGCGCGTCCTCGGCCTGGCGCAGGAGCGCGGCGCTGCGGTTGATCCGCCCGATGAGCTCCATCGGGTCGGTGTCCAGTTCGGGGAGGACCTCCCGCCACTGCCGGACCACCGTGGCGACGGTGTCCGCCGCGGTGGCCGGCTCGCCCTCGGGGCGGTTCCCGTTCTCCGTCATGACGTGGCGTCCTCCGTCGTGGTGCCGGGGCGGTGCGACGGTCGCGTGACCGCTTCGGCGGACCCGGGGGCCGGGTGCCGTACCGTCGCCGCGAGCGTACGGTGTCCGGCTCGTTCCTCCCGCGTCACCGCCTCCACCGGGAGGGCACGCAGCCACCATTCGCCGGACGCCGCCTGGGTGGTGCCCCGCAGGGTCACCAGCGCGGCGGCCAGGTCCCGCCGGGCGACGGCCAGGGCGGCCGGGGCGGCGGAGGCTCCGGACGCCCCGGCGACCAGGGTGTCGGCCCGGTGCCGCGCGGCCTCCGCCCGGCGCAGGGCCTCGGCCACCCGGTCGACGGCCCGCCGGTCGGTGACCACCACGGCCGCGACCAGACCGACCAGCGCGCCGACCAGGGTGTCGACCGTGCGGTCCAGCACCAGTTCCGGGGTGCTCTGCCAGTGGGCGTACTCGGTGACGAGCAGGGCCATCGGGGTGACGCAGACGCTGCCCAGCCAGTAGTTGCGGGAGATCAGCGCCTCGGCGCCGAAGTTCAGGGCGAGGCAGGTCAGCACGAGCGTCCACCGGTTGAGGTGGGCGACGGGGGCCAGCGCCGCGAAGAGCGCCACTCCGGCCAGGTTGCCGACGACGCGCTGGACGCCGCGGCTCCAGGTCAGCGTGAGGTTGATCTGGAAGAGGGCGGCGGCGGTGACCAGCGCCCAGTAGGGGCGGCCGACGCCCAGGGCCAGCGACGCCCAGCCGGCGAGCGCGCAGCCCAGCAGTGTGCGCAGGGCGACGGCGCGGAGCGGCACCAGGCGCTGCCGGAGCGACGGCGCGGAGACGGCGCGTTCGACCTCGACGCCGAGCAGTTCGTCCTCGTCCCCCGCGTCGAGCGGCGGGCCGAAGGTGTCGGGTACGCGGCCGAGGCCGTGCAGCCGGTCCGCCCAGGACCGCAGCGTCTCCGCGTCACCGGGCGCCGGCGCGGCGAGGGCGGCCTCGGCGCGCACCAGCAGCCGGCCCAGCGGGCGGCGTGACGTGGAGTGGCGGCCGGTCATCAGGAGTGTCTGCCAGGCGTTCTGCACCGCCCCTGCCGCGTCCGCCCTGGCCGCGTCCGCCCCGGCGGCGTCCGCCCCGGCCCGCGCGTCCGCGTCGGCACCGGAGGTCCCGGCGTACCGGGCGACCTGCCGCAGGGCCTGGACGACGGCCCGGCGTTCGGGGCCGTGCGGACGGAGCAGGCCGGGGGCCATGCCCACCATCCAGGCGAAGGCGCCGGCGGCGAGGGCCAGCGCCAGGTGGCCGGGCACCTGGCCGAGGGTCTGCGGGACGAAGAGCGCCGCCGAGGAGACGAAGGTGAGGATCACGTTGCCGGGCGGCCCCACGCGGGTGGCGTCGCAGAGCACCTTCTGCGCGGCGGCCAGCACCGCTCCCACCGCGACCAGCACCACGCCCGAGGAGGTGAGCGAGGCCGCGGTCAGCGCCACCGCCACACCGGCGACCATGCCGGCGATCAGCCAGGCCAGCGTGCGGGCCCGGGCGGCGTAGGGGCGGTTGTGGGCGTAGAGGGCGCACAGCGATCCGGCCATCGTGTAGACGGCGAGGTCCAGGCGGCCCAGGGCGACCAGCAGCAGGTTCGGCGGCGCGGTGGCCACCACCACGCTGACGGCGTGCTTGTACCAGATGTCGGCCGGCCTGCCGGGCCGGAGTGCCTGGAGCAGCGGCAGGCGCACCCTGGGACCTCCCTGTGGACGACGGACGGACGTTTCCCTCCTTCGACCTTAACAGGTGTTTCACTGGTAAAAGATCAGGGTGATCCGTCACGCTCCGCCCGATGCTCCCCGTACGCACCTCTGCGCCCGTATGCGCGCCGCCCGGGACGGGCATCCCTCGACCGACCGCCGAGGCAGGCGGTGACCTCGGGGGAAGGGGGCGGGAGTGCACGGACCGGCCACGAGCGGATGGCTGATGGTCGCCCTGTGCGCGGCGGCGGGCGCCTACTGCGTGCTGCGGATGGGCAGCGGGGTCGAGGAGCAGCGCAGGGCCGCCGGAGGGGAGGCGGTGATGGGCTTCGGCATGGCGGCCATGGCGGTGCCGGCCGCGGCGCTCGGGCCGCCCGGCTGGGTGTGGCCGGTGTACGCGGCCGTGTTCGGCGCGGCGGCCCTGCACGCCCTGTGGGCGGCCCGGAGCAGCGCGCACCACCTGCACCACGCCGTCGGCGCGCTGGCCATGGTCTACATGGCGCTGGCCATGACCGCGGCGCCTGCCGGGCACGCGGGCCACGCGGGCGGCGGAGGCGCGGGCCTCCCGCTGCTGACGGGTGTTCTGCTGCTGTACTTCGCCGGCTACGTGCTGGTCGCCGGGGCGCGGCTGCTGCCCTCCGGGGCCGTGGCGGCCGCCGGAGCCGGGGTGCGCTGGGGCGACCGGCCGGAGCTGGCCCGGGTGTGCCGGCTGGCGATGGGTATCGCCATGCTGGCCATGCTCCTGACGATGTGACGGGTCGCCGCGCGAAGGGCCGGACGCCTCCGCCCGCCGTGTCGTGCGTCACTCGCGGCGCGACCGTGTTCCACCGCGCCGACGGGCCTCATACGCTGCCACCATGATGGTCCCCGCGGCACTGTTGCTGCTCGGCGTGCTGACCGCCGTCGTCGCTCCCCGTGTCCTCGCGCCGGCCGACGTGGACCGGGAGCCGGTGGTGGCCCTCTGGGTCTGGCAGTGCGTGATCGCGGCCGTGCTGCTCTGCTTCGCGCTGTCGATGACGCTCAGCGCGGCGGCCGCCTGGCAGGCGGTGCGCGGCCACGTCTTCGCCCCCGCCCCGAGCCATGTGGTCGACGTCTACGCCCCCGAGGGCACGGCCGGGCCCTGGGCGGCGGGGACCGCGCTGGCACTGGCCGCGGGCGGACTGTGGACGCTGGCCATGCTGGCCCGTGTGGTGGTCCGGGCCCGGTCCCGCCGCCGCCGGGAGCGGGCGGCCCTGCTGGAGCGGGCCCCGCGGCTGCCCGGCGAGGGCGCGGCGGGCGACCGTCTCCTGGTGCTGGAGGCCGACCGCCCGGACGCCTGGTGGCTGCCCGGCCCCACCCCCCGCCTGGTGATCACCACGGCCGCCCTGCGCCGCCTGGGCGAGCGGGAGCTGGACGCGGTGCTCGCCCACGAGCAGGGCCACGCCCGGGCGCGTCACGACTGGCTGCTGCACTGCTCCTCCGCGCTGGCGGAGGGTTTCCCGCGGGTGCCGGTCTTCGCGGCGTTCCGTGACGAGATCCACCGCCTGGTGGAACTGGCCGCCGACGACTCCGCCTCCCGCCGCCACGGCCGCCTCGCCGTGGCGCTGGCCCTGGTCGGCCTCAACGAGGACCGCGGGGTCTTCGCCGCGGCCCCGTCCGGCCCGCGGGCCGACGTGCCGCGCCGCGTCGACCGCCTGATCACTCCCCCGCGCCGGCTCAGCCCGGTCCGCCGCCTCGGTCTGACGGCCGCGGGCGCGCTGGTCCCGGCCGTCCCGCTGCTCATCGCCTTCGCCCCGGGGCTGGGCGTGCTCCACCTCGACTGACGCAGCTCGACTGACGCAGCTCGACTGACGGAGCTCGACGAAACGGCGCGAAAGGATGGTTTCAGGGGCCCCGGGTGGGTCACTATCGGCGCATGCGCCTCTCCTCGCCCGCTCCCCCCTCCGCCACGCCGTCGTCCGGCCCCCACCAGGCGCTCCAGGACGCCGCGCTGCGCGCCGCGGCCCTGCTGTCCCTGTGCTCGCTGGTGCTCCTCGCCCTGGTGGAGGCGTCCTGGCAGCCGCTGATGGCCCTGGACGGCGAGATCGCCCGCACCACGCACCGCTGGGCGGTCCGGGAGGACGGCGTCACGGCGGTGGCGCGGATCCTCACCGACTGGTTCTGGGACCCGATCACGCTGCGTGCGCTGACCGTGGCGGTGGCCGTCGGCCTGGTGTGGCGCGGGGCTCAGTGGTGGCCCGCGCTGTGGCTGGTGGCGACGGTGGCCTTCGCGGCCGTGCTGCAGCAGGTGCTCAAGGCGGCGGTCGACCGGGCGCGGCCGGTGTGGTCCGACCCGGTCGACGACGCCCGTTTCGCCGCCTTCCCCTCGGGCCACGCCATGACCGCGACGGTCTGCTGCGGCCTGCTGCTGTGGGTGGTGCGCCGGCAGGGCGTGGGCCCTCGCCGGTGGCGGGCGGCGGTGGCGGTCGCCGTGGTGAGCGTGGTGGGTGTGGGGCTGACCCGGGTGTGGCTGGGGGTGCACTGGCTGTCGGACGTGGTGGGCGGCTGGCTGCTCGGGTCGCTGGTGGTGGCGGTGGCCGTCGCGGTGTTCGCGGGCGTGCCGCGCCTGCGGGAGGCCGGAAAGCGCCCCGCGGCGGACGCCGGTCCGGGGCTACGCTCCGGCACATGACCGCCTTCTCGACCGTGCTGTTCGACTTCTCCGGCACGCGGCTGTGCGTGGAGTCCGCCGAGAGCCGGCTGCGCGGCGTGCTGCGGGACACCGGGATCCGCATGACCGAGGAGGAGACCGTCCGCGCCGCGCGGGAGCTGCGCGGGCCGGAGCCGGGGCACCGCGCGTAGACCCCGCCCGGGGCGCTCCCCCGCGTCGCCCCGGACGGGCCTACAGGATGTCGCCGGGCCGCCGTCCGGTCAACGGGCCCCGCGCCTCGAGGCTCCCGACCATGGCTGCCCGACCCGGCCCTGCGCGGTTTCCGCGCTCGGGCCCGCCCGGCCGTACCGGCCCCGGGAACGACGTTCCCGCCGTGCGGACGCGCCGCGCGGCGGGAACGGGGTGGTGCCGGACGGCCCGGAGGCCGCCCGGCGCCGGGGTTACTTCCTCTTCTTGTAGTACTCCGGCTGCGTCTGGACGTTGAGCTCGTCCAGGTGAACGCTGTTGGCCTGGTTGGTGCGCCGGTCGTTGAGCTTCAGGACGTCGAAGCCCTTGGCCATGTCGTTCGAGAACAGGTAGCCGTTGTACCAGTACGTCGACCAGGTGCCGCCGCCGGCGCCGTTGGGCAGCGGGCCGCGCTCGAAGTAGGCGATCTCCTTCGGCTTCGCCGAGTTGGTGAAGTCCCAGACCGAGACGCCACCCTGGTACCAGGACTGGACCATGATGTCCTTGCCCTTGACCGGGATGATCGAGCCGTTGTGCGCGACGCAGTTCTCGGTGTCGGCCTGGTGGCGCGGGATCTTGTAGTAGCTCACGAACTCCAGCTCGGCGTTCTTGCCCTTGCCGACGAGGTCGTAGATGCCGTTGGCGCCGCGGTTCGGGCCGATCTCCGCGTTGCAGGTGGCCATGCCGCCGCCGCCGAGCTCGTCGGTGAAGACGACCTTGTCGGCGTCCATGTTGAACGTCGCCGAGTGCCAGAACGCGAAGTTCACGTTGTCCTGGACCTGGTCGATGACCACCGGGTTGGCCGGGTCGGAGATGTCCATCAGGATGCCGTCGCCCATGCAGGCGCCCGCCGCGATCTTCTTCGACGGGAGCGCGGTGATGTCGTGGCAGCCGGTGGTGCGGGAGACGCCCGGGTTCACGGGGGAGCCGGGGTTGCCGCCGCCGAGCTCGCCCTCACCGGGGAAGAGCACGGGGAAGTTGACGATCTTCGCGGTCTCCGGCGCGTCGGTCGGGACCTTGATGACCGAGATGCCGTCGTGCGGCGGCTGGCAGTCCGGGTAGGCGGCGTTCGGCGAGTACGAGGAGACGTACACGTAGACGTCGTCGCGATCCGGCACCAGCGTGTGGGTGTGGGAACCGCAGGCGGTCTCGACGGCGGCGACGTACCGCGGGTTGCGGATGTCGCTGATGTCGAAGATCTTCATGCCCTCCCAGGAGGACTTCTCCGTCACCGGCTGCGTGGTGCTGTTGCAGGAGTCGTCGCTGCGCGACGAGTCGGTGGACAGGAAGAGAAGGTCGCCCGAGACCGAGATGTCGTTCTGCGAGCCCGGGCAGAGCACCTGGGCGACGACCTTCGGCTTCTTCGGGTTCTTGATGTCGAAGACCTTGAAGCCGTCGTAGTTGCCGGAGAACGCGTAGTCGCCCTGGAAGGCGAGGTCCGAGTTGGTGCCGGGCAGCAGGTCCTTCGGGGTGTTGCTGACGTGCGTGATGTTCGCACTGTGGACGATCTCGTCCACGCCGGGTATCTCGCCGCTCTCGATGGCCGCCTCGACCTCGGCCTTGGCGCTGCTGGAGAGCCGCTTCTCCGGGATGTCGCCCGGCCCGGGAACGGCGCCCGCGGGGGCGGCGGTGAGCAGTGCGGCCATCAGACCGGCGGCGGTGGCCGCGATCCCCAGCCTTCTGCGCTGCGTTCGGGGGTTCCGTCTGAGCACTTCGTCCTCCCTCATCGACCCGTACTCGCAACCGAGCGGGCACGGACGCCCCCGAGTATCGTCTGCATCATGCACAGATCAACAGACTGGCAATGCGATTGTCACAAGATTTTTTGATCACGCACCGACAAAACCGTGCTAGGACGGTCGTCGACACACACGAACAACCGTCAACCGCCGTGCTCCCGGGAGGTCGCCGTGCCCATCCGCCGTGCCCCACGAGCCTCGCTCGTCACCGCCACACTGGCCCTGGCCGCCCTCGCCCTGGGCGGCTGCGACTCCGGCTCCGAGGCCAAGTCCGGTGCGGCGCAGGGCTCTTCGGTGCTCGCCCCGGGCAAGCCGGGTGAGGCGAACCAGACCTTGTCCCCGGAGGAGGCGGCCGAGCACCGCAAGGAGGACGACTCCCCCAACACCGCCGACATCAGCTACGTGCAGATGATGATCGAGCACCACGAACAGGCTCTGGAGATGGCCCGGCTCGCCCCAGACCGGGCGAAGTCGAAGGCGCTGAAGGGCCTGGCCTCGCGGATCTCGGACGTGCAGGGCGCCGAGATCGACATGATGGAGGGCTGGCTCGACGAGCACGGCGCCAAGAAGGACGCCGCCGGCCACGACCACGAAGCGATGAAGGGCATGGCCACGCCCGAGCAGATGAAGAAGCTGGCGGCAGCGGAGGGCGCGGAGTTCGACGCGCTCTTCCTGGACCTGATGATCGCCCACCACGAGGGCGCGATCGCCATGGCCTCGGACGTGAAGGCCGAGGGCAACAACATCCGTGCCGAGGAGATGGCGGACGACGTGATCGCCACGCAGACCACGGAGATCGCGCGCATGGAGGACATGCGCTGAGCGCGGTCACCACGACGGCGTGAGCCCGCGCGGACAGCGGGACTCCGGCAGGGGCGGTGCGGTCGCCGGCGTCGCGGTCGCCCCGCGGTGCGGCGGTGCGGCGGTGCGGCGGTGCGGGGATCGCAACACGGCGAGACGCGGCGGCAACATTCCGGAAATCAACAAACTGTTGAACGGCCCTACGGTTCACTGCAGTTGAGCCCGGACGGCGGCGCGGTGCCGGGCTCGCGGCCCTGCCCGCCCCCTGCCTCCGGGAGCCCCTCATGCCGACCCCCGTACCCGCCGGACCACCCGCCCCCTCGCCCTCCCCCTCCCCCTCCGCGAACGTCCATCCCGTCGACGAGGTGCCCCCCGTCCGGCACCTGGCCGCCTTCGGGCTGCAGCACGTCCTCGCCATGTACGCGGGCGCCGTGGCGGTCCCGCTGATCGTCGGCGGCGCGATGGGTCTCCCCGCCGCCGACCTGGCGTACCTGATCACCGCCGACCTGCTGGTATGCGGCATAGCGACCCTGATCCAGTGCATCGGCTTCTGGCGGTTCGGCGTCCGGCTGCCGATCATGCAGGGCTGCACCTTCGCCGCGGTCTCCCCGATGGTCATGATCGGCACCACCGGCGGCGGGCTGCCCGCCATCTACGGCGCGGTCATCGTCGCCGGGCTGGCCATCCTGCTGCTGGCCCCGGTCTTCGGCAAGCTGCTGCGGTTCTTCCCCCCGCTGGTCACCGGCACCGTGATCCTGATCATCGGCCTCTCCCTGATGCCCGTGGCGGGCAACTGGGCCGCGGGCGGTCAGGGCAGCGAGGACTTCGGCGCTCCCGGCAACCTGGCCCTGGCCGGCTTCGTCCTGCTGGTCGTCCTGGGCGTGCAGCGGTTCGCCCCGCCGTTCCTGAGCCGGATCGCGGTGCTGGTGGGCATCGTGGTCGGTCTGGTCGTGGCGGTGCCCCTGGGCTTCACCGACTTCGGCGGGGTCGCGGACGCCGCCTGGGTGGGCGTCAGCACCCCGTTCCACTTCGGGGCGCCGGTCTTCGAGGTCTCGGCGATCGTGTCGATGCTGGTGGTGGCCCTGGTCATCATGACCGAGACCACCGGTGACCTCATCGCCGTGGGCGAGCTGACCGGCCGCAAGGTCGAGCCGCGGGCCCTCGCCGACGGTCTGCGGGCCGACGGCCTGTCCACCGTGCTGGGCGGCGTCTTCAACACCTTCCCCTACACGGCCTACGCCCAGAACGTCGGCCTGGTCGGGATGACCCGGGTGCGCAGCCGCTGGGTGGTCGCCGCGGCCGGCGGTCTGCTGGTGCTGCTCGGGCTGCTGCCCAAGCTGGGGGCGCTGGTCGCGGCCATTCCGGCCCCGGTGCTCGGCGGTGCGGGCCTGGTGATGTTCGGTACGGTGGCCGCCAGCGGACTGCGCACGCTGGTCGGCGCGGGACTGGGCGACGGCCACAACCTGACCGTCGTGGCCGTCTCCCTGGCCGTGGGCATGCTGCCGGTCGGCGTCCCCACCGTGTACGACGCCTTCCCGGACTGGTTCCAGACGGTGATGCACAGCGGCATCAGCGCGGGCTGCCTCACCGCCGTGCTCCTCAACCTCGTCTTCAACCACTTCGCGCGCGGCGGTGGTTCGCCGTCGGTCTCCGGGCCGGAGGCAGCGTCCGGGCCCGAGGCAGCCTCTGCGCCGGAGAAGGCCCCCGGCGCGGCACCCACGGCGGCGCGCCCGGACGGTGCGGCGGCCGGTCCCACCGTCTGACGGGGCGCCGGCCCGGGTCGACGCGCCGCCGTGCGAGGGCGGCCGGCGCCCGGACCGCGCCGGTGCTTCCCGGGCGTTGTCGGTGGCACGGTGCAGACTGTGCCGTGTCCGACTGACACGCATCTGGACGACGATGTCCTGGAGGTGGCCCGGATGGCCGACGTACTGCTCGCCGTGGGGACCAACAAGGGTCTGTTCCTCGCACGCCGCCGGGGAGGCGGGGACTGGGAGTTCGACCCCGCTCCCCACTTCAACGCCCAGGCCGTCTACTCGGTCGCCCTGGACACCCGGGAACCGGCGCCCCGGATCCTGGTGGGAGGCGTCAGCTCCCACTGGGGTCCGTCGGTCTTCCACTCCGACGACCTGGGCCGCACGTGGACCGAACCGGCCAGCCCCGCCGTGCGGTTCCCGGAGGACACCGGCACCTCGCTCGAGCGGGTCTGGCAGCTGCACCCGTCCGCCGCGGAGCCCGGCGTGGTGTACGCGGGCACCGAACCCGCGGCGCTGTACCGGTCCGAGGACCGCGGCGAGTCGTTCTCGCTGGTCCGCCCGCTGTGGGAGCACCCCACCCGCTCCCGCTGGGTGCCCGGCGGAGGCGGCGAGGGGTTGCACACGATCCTCACCGACGCGCGCGACGCGCGGGCCGTGACGGTGGCGGTCTCCGCCGCCGGCGTCTTCCGCACCCAGGACGGCGGCGGCAGCTGGTCCCCCTCCAACAGCGGTGTCGGGGCGGACTTCCTGCCCGGCCCCGACCCCGAGTTCGGCCAGTGCGTGCACAAGATCGCGCGGGACGCCGCCGATCCGGACCGGCTGTACCTGCAGAACCACTGGGGCGTCTACCGCAGCGACGACGCGGGCGCCCACTGGACGGACATCGGTGAGGGCCTGCCGACCACCTTCGGCTTCGCGGTCGCCGCCCACCCGCACCGCGGGGACACGGCCTACCTGTTCCCGGTCACCGCGGACACCGACCGGGTCCCCGCCGGACGGCGCTGCCGGGTCTTCCGCACCGCCGACGCGGGGCGCACCTGGGAGCCGCTCTCCGCCGGCCTCCCGCAGGAGGACCACTACGGCATCGTGCTCCGCGACGCCCTCTGCACCGACGACGCCGACCCCGCCGGGGTCTACTTCGGCACCCGCAACGGCGAGCTCTACGCCTCCGCGGACGACGGCGAGAGCTGGCGTCTGCTCGCCTCCCACCTCCCGGACGTGCTCTGTGTCCGCGCGGCGGTCGTCGGCTGACGGGGCCGCGGCGTCGCCCTCCTCCGGTGTGGGCCAGAGCTTGATCGTCTGTCCGACCCCGGCAGTAGGGTGACGCCCGTGGCACCTAGACCTTTGCATGAGATCGTCGAACCCGGCTGGGCCAAGGCCCTGGAACCGGTGGCCGACCGGATCGCCCGCATGGGCGACTTCCTCCGGTCGGAGATCGCGGCGGGACGCAGGTACGTCCCCGCGGGACCCAACATCCTGCGCGCGTTCCAGCAGCCCTTCGACGACGTCCGCGTCCTGATCGTCGGTCAGGACCCCTATCCGACACCGGGGCACGCGGTCGGGCTGTCGTTCAGCGTCGCCCCCGAGGTGCGCCCGCTGCCGCCCAGCCTGATCAACATATTCCGCGAGCTGCAGAGCGACCTGGGCGCGCCCCAGCCGTCCAACGGCGACCTCACGCCCTGGGCCCAGCAGGGCGTGCTGCTCCTCAACACCTCGCTGACGACGGCCCCCGGCAGGACCAACGGCCACCGGGGCAAGGGCTGGGAGGAGGTGACGGAGCAGGCCATCCGCGCCCTCGCCGAGCGCGGCAAGCCGCTGGTGGCGATCCTGTGGGGCAGCCACGCCCGGGCCGCGCGCCGGCTGCTGGGCAGTTACCCGTCCGTGGAGTCGCCGCACCCGTCGCCGCTCTCCGCCGACCGCGGCTTCTTCGGCTCGCGTCCCTTCAGCCGGGCGAACGAACTGCTGCTGCAGCAGGGCGCCCAGCCGGTGGACTGGCGACTGCCGTGAGCGGGGCCGGGCCGCGGGAGCGGGTGGTGCTGGCGGTGGACTCGGGCGGCTCCGGGCTGCGGGTCGCCGTCGGCACGCCCGAGAGCGGCCCGGTGGCGCGGTGCTCGGGACGGGAGCCGGTGCGGACCGGTGAACGGGGGCTCGATCCCGGCCATCTCGTCGAGTTGCTGTCGCCGCTGGCCGAGGAGGCTCTGGCCGAGGCGGGCCACGGAGCGCCGGACGCGGTCGCGGTGGGCGCGGCGGGCTTCGCCTCGCTGGGTGACGCCTGGCGGGCCGAGCTCCCCGCGGAGCTGGCACGGCGGTTCGGCGGTGGACGGCGCGGTTGGGCGGGCGTGGCGCTGGCGTCGGACGCGGTGACCGCGTACGTGGGCGCCCTGGGGGACCGTCCGGGCGCCGTGATCGCCGCCGGCACGGGCCTCACGGCCACCGGCACCGATCTGTCGCGCTGGCGCCGGGCGGACGGATGGGGACACCTGCTGGGCGACTGCGGCGGCGGCGCCTGGATCGGCCGGGCCGGCCTGGAGGCGGCCCTGCGCGCGCACGACGGCCGCCCCGGTGGTTCCTCGGCGCTGCTGGAGCGCGGGGAGTCGCTGCTGGGGCCCCCGGCCGGGTGGCCCGCGGCGCTGTACCCCCGCCCCGACCGGCCCGCGGTGCTGGCCTCGTTCGCGCCGCAGGTCGCGGCCTGCGCGCCGGTGGATCCGGTCGCGGAGGAGATCCTGCGGGACGCCGCCCGGCACATGGCCGGCGCGGCGGCAGCCGTCTGCCCGGAGGAGGGCGCGCCCGTGGTCTCGGTGACGGGCGGTCTGACGCGGCTGGGTGAGCCGCTGCTCGCACCGCTGGAGGAGGCATTGGCCAAGGCCCTGCCGCACGCGCGTCGGGTGGCGCCCGAGGGCGACCCGCTGACCGGTGCCTTCCGCCTGGCCGCCGGGCTGGTCCTCGGCGGCCCCGCGCTCCCCCGGGACGCCCGGATGCTGCAGGTGACACCGGCCGCCGCCCGGCCCTGACCCGATGGCGCCGAGGCGCCCCGGGAGGCGGATCCGCGGGGCGGCGCAACGGTGACCACTTGTCGACAGATCACCTGTCTGCCCCGGACTGCGCCCCACCCCGGCCCCCACCCCGGCCCCCACCCGTTCGCCTGCCCGTTCGCCCATCAGCCCGCCATCCGCCCGCCGTCGGCCATCCGTCGGCCCCTTCCGTCGGCCCGTCCGTCCGGAGGTGAAGATTCCGCAGAGGTTGTGGCCCGTCGGCACGGGCTCCCGCTCCGCGCGGGGGCGGGGCGGCCGGCTTCCGTATGATGCGGCGTCAGGTCGCTCTCGGGGCGCACCGTCACGGCCGGGCGTCCCTGTTCGCGGGGCCTCGGGCCGAAGGCGCCCGCCGCCGCACCCGGAAGGCGCGGAATCGTTCCGCTTGCCACACCACGGGCAGACAAATGCGGACGGATACCGCTCACCCGCCCCCTCCCCGAACAGAGGAGCCCCTGGAGCCAGTAGCATGCGGCGCCATGAGCTCCCCCACTGGGCCCGCAGGCCTGCCTGTACGAATGCCGCGACCCCGCCAGCCCGGCCGGCACCGCCGGCCCGAGCCCCTGGCCGCCCCCGAGGGCGCGCCGGCGCTGGTGCTGGCGGTGCCCGGCGCTCCCACCACCGAGACCCGCGGTCTCGCCGAGGAGGTCGTGAGCATCGCCCGCTCCGAGCTGCCCGGCCTGGACGGGCGCATCGGTTATCTGGACGGGGACGACGACGAGTTCCCGACGCTGCAGTCCGTGCTGACCCGCGCCGCCGAGGAGCGGACCGCCCGTTACGAGCTGGCCCGCGCCGCCGGTGCGGACGTGCGGGAGCCCGACGGGCCGGTCGCCGTCGTGGTGCCGCTGCTGGCCGGTCCGGACAGCGCGATGCTGCGCGCGGTGCGCCAGGCCGTCATGGACAGCCGGGTCGCCGCCGACCTGACGGACGCCCTGGGCCCGCACCCGCTGCTGGCCGAGGCCCTGCACGTGCGCCTGTCGGAGGCGGGTCACGCCCGCGCCGACCGTGCCCGCCTGTTCACCGTCCACACGGCCGCGGACGGCATCGTCCTCGCCACGGTGGGCGGCGAGGAGGCCGTCCAGGCGGCCGGGATCACCGGCATGCTGCTGGCCGCGCGCCTCGCCGTGCCGGTGATGGCGGCGGCGCTGGACCAGGAGGGTTCCCTGGCGTCGGTGACCGAGCAGCTCCGCTCCTCCGGCTCGCAGCAGCTGGCGCTGGCCCCGTACCTGATCGGTCCGGAGGTCTCGCCGGAGCTGCTGGAGGCCGCCGCGCAGGAGGCGGGCTGCCCGGCCTCCGCGCCGCTCGGCGCCTACCCGGCGGTCGGCAAGCTGGCGCTCGCCAAGTACACGACCGCGCTGGGCATCGCGCCCCAGCAGCCGCAGGGCATGCCCGTCCGCTAGACCACCGGTCCCTGCGGATACCCGTGGTCCAAGCGGCGAACGGCCGTGGGACCCGCCTCCGGTCCGATGTGACCCGGGGCGCGGCCCACGGCCGTTCGCCGTACCGGGGAGGCGTCAGGCGACGACCACGCAGGAGGCGGCGGGCACGGGCACGGAGCCGCGCCCCTCGGGCAGGCCGGTGAGCGGGTCGGTCTCGAACCAGGTGACGTCACCGGAGCGCTCGTTGGCCACGTAGAGGAACCGTCCCTCGACGGCGAGGGCGCGGGGCCAGTGGCCGCCGCAGGGCACGGTGCCGGACAGCTTCAGCGTCTCCCCGTCGACGGCGAACACCGAGACGACGTCCGCGCCCCGGGTGGCGGTCCACACGAAACGGCCGTCAGGGGCGACCACGACGCCGGAGGGGTACGCGTCCCCCTCGGCGGCCCCCGGCAGCACCCCTAGCTCGCACAGCGGTTCCAGAAGCCCTTCGGCGGCGTTCCAACGGCAGACGGTGACGGAGGGGGTCAGCTCGTTGACCAGGTAGGCGCGGTCGCCGTCCGGGTGGAACGCCAGGTGGCGCGGCCCCGAGCCGGGCCGCGTCCTGATCTCCCGGTGCACCCGCAGTCCCTCCTCGTCGAGGGCGCAGACCCGCACGGAGTCGGTGCCGAGGTCCACGCTGACCGCCCAGCGACCGCTGGGGTCCGGCTGCACCTGGTGGGCGTGCGGGCCCTGCTGGCGCACACTGCAGGGCCCGGAGCCGGTGTGGGCGAGCACGGCGGCGGGGCCGCGGTGCAGGGCGCCGCCGGGGCGGGTCCGCAGGGCGGAGACGCTGCCGGAGCTGTAGTTCGCGGTCAGCACGCGCCCGGCGAAGAGGCTCAGGTGGGTGGGGCCGCTGCCGCCGACGGGGACGGGCGGGCCGAGCCGGACGGGGAGCCGCTCCCCGGTGACCCGGTAGGCGGCGACGGCTCCGCGCGCGGTCTCGCTGACCGCGTAGAGGACTTCGCCGTCCTCGGAGAGGGCCAGGTAGGAGGGGTCGGGGAGGTCGTCCGTGGCGCCGGCGAGGGTGAGGGCACCGGTGGCCGGGTCCCGCTCCGCGGTGACCAGGCCGGGACCGCCGGCCGCCGTGAAGGACCCGATGTAGGCCCTGGGTCGTCGTGCTCCGCCGTCCGTCACCGCGTGTCCCCTCTCGCCGCCCCGTACCGCCCGCCGGTCCACCGGCCGGCAGGGCGACGGTAGCAGCCGCCGCCCATTGGCCTAGACCAAACGGGTGAGGTTCTCGGTCGTGTCCCCCGGGGGGCGGGCGTCAGACCCGGACCGGCACGGACCTCTCGGACGTCGCCGCGGCCCGCAGCGGTTCGGCGAGGGCGACCAGGGCGCGTTCCACGCCGTGCAGGTGGGCCAGGGCCCCGTCGGCGACCGGTTCCGCGCGCTCGCCCCCGGGCCGCCCGGCGGTCGGACGGCCGAGCGCCTCGACCGCCGCCTCCACCCGCCAGCAGGCGGCGGCCAGCCGGGCGTCGTGCGAGGCCTCGGGGTCCCCGGCGACGGAGACCAGCGCCCGCACCTCACGGGCGCACTCGTCGAGCAGCACCAGCACCCGGCGGGCGCGCTCACGGCGGGTCCTGCCGAGGTACAGCGGGTGGACCAGCGGCGCCACGGTCTTGCGCACCTGGGCCAGCAGCGCCTCGAGTTCGGCGACCCGCGGGGCCGGGTCGGCGTCGGGGTCGCCCGCCAGGCGGGCCGCGGCCTCCGTGGTGCAGGCGTGCACGCAGCGGACGGCGCGCCGGATCCACGCGTCGTTGAAGGCGTGGGTGGTCACCGGCAGGACCAGCAGGACGGCCAGCCAGGCGCCGGCCGCGCCGGCCAGCGTCTCGGCGACGCGGAGCACCAGCAGACCGGCGTCGAGCAGGCCGGCGACGCCGTACAGCGCCTGGGCGAGCACGGTCACCGAGAGCATCATCCAGGTGTAGGAGGTCTGCGCCGTGTAGAAGATCCCGAAGGTGGCGACGGCGGCGACGACCGCCGAGGGCACCGGGGCGCCGTGCAGCGGCAGGGTCAGCACCGCGCCGAGGAGCGCGCCCACGCAGGTGCCCAGGACCCGGCGGAAGCCGCGGACGGCGGTCTCCCCACGCGAGGTCACGTTGACGAAGATCCACCAGGTGGCGCCGACGGCCCAGTACCAGCGCTCGTCGGAGAGGAGGTGGCCCACCGGGAGCGAGAGGAGACAGCCGGCGGTGACCTGGACCGCCTGGCGCGTCGTGATGCGGCGCAGCCCGGTGCCGCCGGTGGGCGGCGCCGGGGGTACGGGGAGCGGGAAGCGGCGCTCGTAGCACCACAGTCCGAAGCGGACGGCGGCGGCCACGGCGACGGAGACCAGGACGGCGGCGCAGAGCGAGGGCAGCACCGCGGGCGTGGTGCGGGCGAACTGGGCCACGAAGAAGCACATGAAGGCGAAGGCGCCCAGGGTGTGCCCGCGCGGACCCCAGCGGCGCGCGTACACGCCGAGCCCGCCGATTGCCACGAAGACCAGGCCGCCGGCCACCGGGCGGTCGTGCAGCAGCGCGGCCGCCGCCAGCACGGGGAGGCCCACCGCGGGCTGCAGCGCGACGGTGACGGCCTGGCCCCGCACCGTCGGGTCGGTGACGGTGAACAGGACCAGCAGGGCGGCGAGGCCGCCGGTGGCCATGCCGGCGATGTCGTGGCCGAGCAGCCCGCAGGCCGTGACGGCGAGGGCGATGCCGAGCACGCCGCGCGAGGCGAAGCGCAGACGGATCAGTCCGGGGTCGGCCGGGGGCACCAGCGCGGTGCGGATCGGCGCCGTCCACCGTGACCGGCCCGTGCGCTGCTGTGTCAGGACCAAGATCTCACCTTCCTCGACGCCGTCCCGGGCTGCCCGGGGGACCGGCGCCTTGAAAAGCGGCACAAAAAAGGCGCCGCGGAAACCCACAGCGCCATTGACCCGACCATTTCACCATGCGGGATGCTCTTGGTTCAAACGACCGCCGATCCACTGGACCATTGGCCCGGCGGTCGAGGTTCGACCCCGGCCGGGAGGAGGCCATCGGACCAGCGCGCCGGGGCTCCGGAGGGCCGGGCGTGCGGGTGGGTGTGCGGGCGGCCGGGCATGCGTGCGGCCGGGCGGGCCGTTGGTACAGTCGGCGGCCATGTCCGTGGACGAACTCGACACCCGCATCCTGCGGCTGCTGCTGGAGCAGCCGCGCACCAGCGCCCGTGAGTACGCGCGCATCCTCGGGGTGGCGCGGGGCACCCTGCAGGCCCGGCTGGACCAGCTGGAGCGCCGGGGGGTGATCACGGGGACCGGGCCGAGCCTCTCCCCCGCCGCGCTGGGACATCCGGTGCTGGCGTTCGTCCACATCGAGGTGACCCAGGGGCATCTGGACGAGGTCGGGGACGAGCTGGCGGCGGTGCCGGAGATCGTGGAGGCGTTCTCCATCACGGGCGGCGGCGACCTGCTGACCCGGGTGGTGGCCCGGGACAACGGGCACCTGGAGGACGTGATCCAGAAGCTGATCAGCCTGCCGGGGGTGGTCCGCACGCGCACCGAGGTCGCGCTGCGGGAGCGCGTGCCGTACCGCCTGCTGCCGCTGGTGGAGTCCGTGGGCCGGACCACCGCGGCTCGGTGACGCCGCCGGGGCGCTGCCGCGCCCGGGCGTCGCGTCGGAGCTCTAACCGCGCCGCTTGGGGCGGCCGCCGCCGCGGCGCGGGGTTCTGCCCTTGCCGGTGGTGGTGCCGCGGCCGCCCCGGCCCTGCGGTGTGGCGGGCTTGCCCTTGCCGCTCCGCGGGGCCTTCCGGGCGGTGCGGGCGGGGGCCTGCTTCTGCTCGGGGTCGGCGTTCCTGCGGCCGCGCGTGCTGTTCGCGGTGCGTCCGCGGACCACCCCGATGAAGTCGTCCACCTGGTCCGTGGTGGCCTCCTGCGGCCACGCCAGCGCGACCTCCGACTGCGGGGCGTCCACCACCGTCCGGTAGGTGAGGTCCCGCCGGTGGTGCAGCCGGGCCAGGGACTGGGGGACGATCAGGACGCCGATGCCCGCGGCCACGAGTTCGACCGCGTCGGCGGTGGTGGCGGGCCGCTCGAACGCCTCCTCCCCCGGCGGGCGCTCCCAGCCGAAGACGTCGTCCAGCGGATGCAGCACGACCTCGTCGGCGAGGTCCTCCAGGGACAGCTCGTCCACGGCGGTGATCAGGTGGTCCTTGGGGACGACCGCCACCGTGGCCTCGGTGTAGAGCGGGATGGCGCTGAACACGTCACGGTCGACCGGCAGCCGGACCAGGCCGGCGTCGGCGCCGCCGCCGCGCAGCAGTTCCTCGGCCTCGTGGGCCGGCACCGTCACCAGTTCCAGCGGGGTGGCGGGGAAGCGCTCGTTCCAGGTCCGCACCCACTTGGCGGGCGTGGCTCCCGGTACGTAGGCGAGCCGGAAAACGGGGGATGCGGCGGAGTCGGTCACCCGGCCCAGGCTACCGGGCGTGGTCGGGGGCGCTCCGCGCGGTCGTTACGCTGGGCGGTATGAAGTCGCACCAGAGCACCCAGACGATGAAGCCCGCGACCGCGGCGAAGAAGCTGGGTGTGTACCTCGAGGCCACGCCCGACGAGTTCCGGGCGGGTTCCGTCTCGCGCGCCGAGCTGAACCGGCTGCAGGCCGACCCGCCCGAGTGGCTGCGGGAGCTGCGGCGCGACGGCCCGCACCCGCGTCAGGTCGTCGCCGCCCGGCTCGGCGTCTCCGCCTCCGGCCTGGCCCGGGCCGGCGTCACCGAGGCGCTGACCACCGAGCAGATCGAGGCGATCAAGACCGAGCGTCCCGAGTGGCTGGAGAAGGAGCAGGCCCTCCAGGCGGAGGTCCGCAAGGACCAGGAGCGCATCAAGCGGCTCCACGCCGAGAAGGCCGAGAAGGCCGCCGAGAAGGCCGCGGGCTCGGAGGAGTCCGGCCGCTGAGCCGGGCTCCGCGGAGGTGACGCGGAGGGGCCGGTCCCGCCCGACGGCGGGACCGGCCCCTCCGCCGTGTCCGCGGGCCGCGTCACCCGGGCCGCGCCGCGGGGCCACCGGTGACCGCCGGGTCTCCCCGCGGAAGCGCGGAGGTGGTTGGGTGTGGCCTTGTCGAACGGATCACTCAGGCCCGCACGGGCCACGACGCATCAGGAGGCCACCGCATGAGCGGCCCCGGCACGTACGAGTACAAGGTCGTCACCTTCCGCGAGTCGCTGATCGGCGACGCGCTGGACGGGGACAAGCTCGAGAAGACGCTCAACAAGCACGCCGAGGAGGGCTGGCGGCTCAAGACCATCACCTCGGCGGACGTGAAGGGCCGCATAGGGCCGGGCGCGGTCGAGGGGCTGCTGCTCACGCTGGAGCGCCCCCGCGCCTGACCGGCGGAGCTCCGCGGGGCCGTCAGCGGCCGTACGCCGAGTGGCACAGCGACACGACGTCGGAGGAGGCCACCCCGCGGGCCTGCCGGCACCACTCCCCCATGCGGAATCCCGGCCGCTGCCGCCCGTGGTGGCCTCGGGGCTGCCGGGTCCGCGCAGGACGCACCCGTGCCGCGGGAGCCTTCCGCCGTGCGCGGGGCGCCCGGGACACGGAGCGGGGTGCTCCGGCCGCCTCGCGCCCCGCGGTGGGCGGTTGGGCCCCGACGGCCCGGCCCCCGCCCTCGCCCTGGGACCGGAGGGCGGCCGCCCGGCCTTGGCGGGGTTCCCGGACGGCCCCGTCCTGGTTCCCGGCCGCGCCGTCGCCCTGACCCTTGCCGCCCTTGCCGCCCCCTTCTCCCGTTTCTCCCGCCTTTCCCGCTTCCTCCTTCTCCCCCTCCCCGGACGTCGTCCGGCCGCTCTCGACCAGGTCCGCCTGCCCCCGTGAGGGCGCCGTCCGCTCCTGGGCGGGGCGGCCGGCGGCGCCCGGCGGGACGTCACCGGGCGGGCGGCCGGGCGCCGGAGCCACCGCGACGCAGCCGGTGACCAGGAGGGGGACGAGGAGCGCGAGGACCAGCGACCGGGTTCGGAACATGGAGTCACCTTGCTCCGAACGGCCCAGTGCGCGGGCGGCACCACGCGGCCGGATCACCGTCACGGGTGACGCCGGTGAAAGGGCGTTACCCTCCCGCCATGTTCCGACTCCCGTCCCGCCTCACCGTCCTGACCCTCGGCGCCCGGGACCTTCCGTCCCTCCGCCGGTTCTACCGCGGCCTCGGCTGGGAGGAGGCGCCCGGCAGCGACGACGGCTGGTGCGGGTTCCTGCTCGGCGGTGTGCTGCTCGCCCTGTTCCCGGTCGACGACCTGACGGCCGAGGCGGCCCCGGGGTCACCCCGCCCCGCCCCCGGCTGGTCCGGGGTGACCCTCGCCTGCAACCTGGACCGCCGCGAGGACGTGGACGCCGCGTTCCGTGCCGCGGTGGCGGCCGGGGCCGAGGCCGTCGCGGAGCCGGCCGACCGGGAGTGGGGCGGCCGTTCCGCGTACATCGCCGACCCGGAGGGCAACCGGTGGGAGCTCGCCTGGGCCCGCACGGCCCGCTTCGACGCCCGCGGGGCGCTCGTCGGGTTCGGGGAGGAGCAGGACGGGCCCCCGGCCGCCCCGGGCGACTAACGGACCGCGATCGACCGGCCGTGTGAACGCCTGCGCCCCGGTGGGCCGGGGCCCGCTCCTCCGGGTAGGGGGTGCCGTATGGCTGAGGTGGTCGAGGCGGGACTCTGGGGGCTGGTGGCGGGCTCGGCGCTGCTGATCGGGGCGCTGATCGGGTTCGGCGTGCCGGTGCCGGCGAAGGCGATCGCCACGGTGATGGCCTTCGGCGCGGGGGTGCTGCTGTCGGCGGTGTCGTTCGAGCTGGTGGGTGAGGCCTACGACCAGGCCGGGCTGGCGCCTGCCGCACTCGGGACGCTGGCCGGGGCCGTGGCGTACACCGTGGGCAACATGTGGCTGGCCCGGCGGGGTGCGCGGCACCGGAAGCGGTCGGGCCGGCACGCCGCCCACGCGCAGCCCTCGGAGGAGCAGCAGGGCGGCTCGGGCACGGCCCTGGCCCTGGGGGCGCTGCTGGACGGGGTCCCGGAGTCGGCGGTGATCGGCGTCAGTCTCCTGGACGGCGGCGCGGTCAGCCTGGTGACGGTGGTGGCGGTCTTCATCAGCAACGTGCCGGAAGGACTGTCGAGTTCGGCGGGGATGCGGCGGGCGGGCCGCGGCAAGGGCTACGTGTTCGGGGTGTGGGGCGCGATCGCTGCGGCGAGCACCGTGTCGGCGGTCCTGGGTTACACGGTCGTGGGCGCGTTCTCCCCGGCGGTGATCGCCGCGGTGACGGCGGTGGCGGCCGGGGCGATCCTCGCCATGGTGGCGGACACGATGATCCCGGAGGCGTTCGAGGACGCGCACCTGGCGATCGGTCTGGTGACGGTGTGCGGGTTCCTGGTCTCGTTCGGGCTGTCGCACGCCTGAGCACCGGCCCCGTGGACGGGCGCCGGGGGTCAGGCCGCCGTGGTCTCCGCGCGGGCGGCCCGCGTGTTCCGGCGGTGTCCTCCCGCCAGCAGCAGCGCCGTCCCCAGCACCACCCAGCCCGCCAGGACCAGGGCGGGGCCGGCCGCGCCGGTGCCGTCGAAGAAGGCGTTGGCGCGGAGCAGGCTGCCGGAGGCGCCGGGCGGGAGGAGCTGGCCGAGGTCGGACCAGCCGCCGGGCAGCCAGTGCGGGCCGGTGGCGAAGCCGGAGAGGGGGTTGGCCAGGAGCATCATCAGTGCCGCGCCCAGGCCGAAGCCGGGAAGTCCGAAGACCGCCTCCAGGCCCAGCAGGGTGAGGGCGATGGCGGCGATGCCGAGGGAGAGGCCCAGCGCGTTCACCCAGTAGTCGCCCGCCAGGGAGCCGATGCCGAACTGGAGGGTCGCGGCGACCGCGAAGCCGGCCGCGACCGAGAAGAGCGCCGCGCCCGCGAGCCGGAGCCCTGTCCGGGCGGGGAACAGCCGGGCGAGGACGATCGCGGGGACGATGCCGCCGAACACCATGGGGAGCGCCGCGGCGGCGAACCCGGTGCCGCGCGGGTCGTCCGCCGGGAAGGGCGCGAGGTCCTCGACGGTGAGCGGCACCTGCCCGCGCTCCGCGGCGCCCGTCGCCATGGCGGTCAGCGCGGCGGCGGCCTGCGGGGCCGCGGCCGTGGCCTGGTAGAGGGTCACGCCCGACGGGGTCACCGCGATGCCGCCCACGATCTCGCGGTCCTCGACCGCGGCGGCGAGTTCCGCGGCGTCCCCGTAGCGGGTGACCTCCCACTCGGTTCCGGCGGTCGCCCGCTCGAGTCCGGCCGTGGCCCGGGCCGGGCCGGTGACACCGATCGGGATGTCCTGCGGGCCGCCGTTGACGGCGGGCAGGGCGAAGGCGAGGAGCATGGCGACGACCAGGGCGGTCAGGCCCAGCACCACGGCGATCAGCTTCCCGGCGGCGGGCCGCGGCGCCGACGGCGGAGGTGTCTCGGGAACCTCGGGGGTCTCGGGGGCTGCGGACATCGCGGGCTCCTCGCCAGGGGTCGTGACCGCGGGACTGGTCTGGAATCCGATTACAGGTTACGTTGATCCATGTGTCAACGACAGACGATTCGCGCCCCGGAATCTCCCCGGAACTGGTCCGCGCGGCGCTGCGGGCGGCCGAGGCGAAGGGGGTGCCCGTCGCCGAGGTGCCGATCCAGGCGGTCGCGCGGGAGGCCGGCGTCTCGCGCAGCACCCTGCTGCGCCGCCTGGGGGGCACGCGGCGGGCACTGGACGAGGCGGTGCGCGCGGCCGGGGCCGACCCGGGCGGACGCCGGCCGGTGCGGGAGCGGGCGGTGGAGGCGGCGGCCGCGCTGATCGGGGAGAACGGGCTGGCGTCGGTCTCCTTGGAGCGGGTCGCCGCCGCGGCGGACTGCTCGGTGCACAGCCTCTACGCCGCCTTCGGGGGCCGCGACGAACTGCTGTTCGCGACCTACGAGCGGTACAGCCCCATCCTGGACGTCGAGGCGCTGCTGGCCGGGCCCGATCTGGGCCTCGAACACCGGGTGCGGGAGATGCACCGGTTGCTGGCGACCGCCCTGGCCCGGCAGCCGCGGGTGCTGCACGCGATGCTGGCGGAGGTTCTCGCCCGGCCGCACGACCCGGCCGTCCGGTCGCTCACGCGGAAGGTCTTCCCGCGGATGCTGGGCGGGGCCGGGCGCTGGCTCGCCGCGGAGGTGGCGGCCGGGCGGATCCGCGACCTGCCGCCGCTGCTGCTGATGCACCAGCTGGCCGGCCCCGTCCTCACCCACTTCCTGCTGCGGCCCGGCCTGGAGACCACGACCGACGCCTCGCTGCCGCCCGCCGAGGAGGTCTGCGACGTGTTCGCGGACGCCTTCCTCCGCGCGGTGTCCGCACCCCCGACGCCCGGCGAGCGGTAGCCGCCCCGCGCCTGCCGCGGCCGGGGCGCGGGCGAGGGGGCGGTGGGCACCGGACCGCGGGTCACGCCCGTGTCACGCCGCGGGTCTCCCCGCCGCACCCTTTACCGACCTGCCCGGATTTCTCTCCTCAAGCAGGGAATTGCCCCTCGGCGCCCCTCGGGGAACGTGGGAAAGTGGGGGAATTGGGCGGCGATTCGTGGAGGTGAGCTTTTTCACGTCTCGCCGCCGCGGTGGCGGGTAGTGGAGTTCTGGTGACCGCCATCGACCCTGAACAGGGCCGTTCCGGTCCCTCCGGGAGCCGCGAAGCCCGTGAATCGGGCCGCACCGGACAGGAATACCGACCGCCGCGTGGGGAATGTGTGGGGATTCTGCGCGCGCCCGCATACCGTGCCGGAATTCGGGCCTAGGGAATAGGATCCCGCAGTCATGCGTGCAGTCCCGAGCGAATCCCACAGGTGAAGTGTGAATCTCTTCAAGCGAACCGCGGCCCCCGGGCGCCCGGAGCCTCTCGCCGTGACGGACCCCGCCGTCGAGGCCAGATCGGCCTTCGCGCAGGTCGCTCCCGTCGACCCGGCCCTCGCCGCCCTGACCGGCGAGTGGTTCATCGACCCGGCGCACAGTCGCGTCGGGTTCTCCGTACGGCACGCCATGGTGACCACGGTCCGCGGCTGCTTCCGCGAGTACAGCAGCCGTCTCTTCTTCCACGGCACCATGCCGGCCCGCTCCCAGGCCGAGATCGTCATCAACACGGCCAGCGTGGACACCGGGGTCGAGCAGCGTGACGCCCATCTCGTCGGCCGGGACTTCCTCGACTCCGCGAACTTCCCCACGATGCGGTTCGTGAGCACCTCGGTGGAGGTCTCCGGCGGCGACGTCTACCTGATGACCGGGGACCTCACCATCAAGGAGGTCACCCGGCCGGTGACCCTGGAGCTCACCTACATCGGCAACGTCACGGACCCGTTCGGCTACCAGCGGGCCGGGTTCGACGGCACCACCACCATCAACCGCTCGGACTGGGGCCTGACCTACGACAGCCGGCTGGCCGAGGGCGGCGCCATGGTGAGCGAGAAGGTGCGCCTGCAGTTCGACATCGCGGCGATCCGTTCCGCGCCCACCATGTGACGGCGCCCGGCCTCAGCCCGGCGTGCCGGGCCCCCGGTGCTCGTCGAGCCGGCAGCGCCGCTGGAACAGCAGGGCGAACGCCATCAGCACGGCGGGCAGGGCCGTGAAGCCGATGAGCAGCAGGTCCAGCGCCCGCTGCGGCTGGGGCGCGGTCCCGCCGGTGGTGGCCACGAACCCGCCGGCCGCGAGGGCCAGCGCGTAGAGGTAGGGGCCGACCGCCGTGCCGGTGGCGTCGGTCGCCGTCCAGATGCCGGAGTAGGCCCCGGCGCGGGTGGCGCCGCGGGCCTCGGCCGCGGCGACGGCGTCGGACAGCATGCTGAACGAGAGCAGCTGGAGCCCGGCGAAGGAGATCCCGAGCAGCACGGCGACCGCCACCGTGGCCGGGACGCCGAGCTCACCGGCCGGCCACAGGCCGAGGCAGCCGGCCAGGAACAGCGCCTGGGCGGCCATCAGGGCCCGCTGCTTGCCGTGACGGCGGGAGAGCGCCTGCCAGAGGGGTCCGACCACGATCGCCGGGCCGAGGAAGGCGCCCATCAGCACCGAGGTCAGTTTCTCGTTCCCGAGGACGTACGCCGTGTAGTAGGGCACGGCCGCCAGGAACAGGTGGGTGGTGGTGCTGGTGACGAGATAGGCGAGCAGCAGGGGCCTGAAGTCCTTGTCGCGCAGTGCCGCCCGGATGTCGGCGAGGACCGAGTGCCGTTCGTCCGGCGGCGGCAGGGTGCCGCACTCCTCGGTGAGCTGCCGTACGCCGCGCACCGCGACCAGCCCTGTGACGATCATGAACGCGGAGAGCAGCATCGCCGCGCGGGAGTAGGCGTCGCGTTCCCCGGACGCCACCAGGGCGGGCGCGGCGACGCCGGTGGCCAGCAGGCCGACGGTGAGCGCGGCCATCCGGAACATGAAGACGCGGGTGCGTTCGTGGTAGCCGATGCGCAGTTCGGCGGGGGTGGTGATGTAGGGGACCTGGAAGCAGGCGAAGAGCAGGTTGCCGGCCGTGTACATGACGCCGACCCAGAGCGCCGCGCCGACCCCGGAGAGCCCGGACGGCACGGTGAACAGGGCGGTCAGGGCGAACGCCAGGGTGAGGCCGAGGGTGAGCATCCGCCGCCGGTGCCCGCGGCGCCTGGCCTCGCGGTCGGACCAGGTGCCGAGGGCGGGGTGGGCGACCGCGTCGACGACCTTCGGGATCAGGAGGGTCACGCCGGCCAGGGCGGGGGCGACGCCCAGGGTGTCGGTCATGAAGTAGAGCAGCAGCATGCCCGGGACCGTGATCCAGACGCCCATGCCCAGGGAGCCCGCCGAGTAGCGCAGCAGGGCGCCGGTGGCCGCCCTGGGCGCCCCCTCGGTCTCCGCGACCGCGTGCCCCTCCCGGCCGGCCCGCGGTTCCTCGCGCACGGGCCCGACGCCGGTCATGACCGCGCTCCGTCCGCGCCGGCGTGGCGTGCGACCACTCCGGAGGCCAGGTCGGCGCCCTCGAAGGCGCCGGAGCGGACCCGTCCGGCGAGGGTGCGGGCCACGATCCGGTCGGTCACCGAGGGGAGGTGGCGGGCCAGCCAGAGTTCCACCGCGCCACGCCGGGTGGTGGCCACGTCGCGTGGGGCCCGGGCGGCGGTGGCGGCGCGCAGGACCGCGTCGACGACGCCGTCCAGGGGCTCGTAGGAGCTCATCCCCTCCAGCGAGAGACCGGCCCGTGCGGTGGAGTCGTGGATGGGACTGCGCACCATGGAGGGGTAGACGCAGGAGACGCCGACGTGGGTGCCGATCTCGTGGCGCAGGGCGTCGGCGTAGGCGACGAGGGCGCGCTTGGACGCCCCGTACGCGGCGGCCAGCGGCAGTTGGAGGACCGCCATCCGGGAGCTGACCATGACCACCCGGCCCCGCGCGGCGACCAGGTGGGGCACGCAGGCCGCGGTGACCCGCCAGGCGCCGAACAGGTTGACCTCGAACTGGCGGCGGACCTCCTCGCCCGGGGCGCGCTCCGCGGGGGCGGGGCCGCCGGCCCCGGCGTTGTTGACCAGGATGTCGAGGCCGCCGAGCCGCCCGACGGCGGCGGCGACGGCCGCGGGCACGGCGTCGTCGTCGGTGATGTCGCACGGCAGGACCGGCACCGGGCCGCTCTCGTCGGCCACCAGGTCGAGGCCGACGACGGTGGCCCCCGACTCCGTGAAGCGGCGGCACAGTTCCCGTCCGAACGTCCCGGAGGCCCCGGTGACGATCACCCGCCGCCCTGCCGCGTCCAGCGTCCTCATCGCTCTCCTCCGATGCTCTGCGGGGCGGCCGGCCGCACCCGTACGCCCTGTCCGGCGCGGGCCCGGTCCACCGCCGCGCTCCGTACCGCCGCCGTCTCGGCCAGGTAGCCGTCGAAGTCGATACGCATGGCGGGGCGGCGGTCTCCTCCCCAGCGTTCGACGCTCGCCCTCAACGCCCGTTCGGCCGCTGCTCGTTGTTCGTCCGGCCGCGGCAGCGCGGCCCGGCCGGAGAGCACGTCGGCCGCCAGCCGGGACTGCGCCTCCACCACGGGGAAGGCGGCGCCGGTGGACTGCATCAGGCCCACGAAGCAGAGCGTGGGGTCGTCGAGGTGGAAGACCCGGTGGTAGAGCAGCAGTTCCTCCGGGTCGGGCCCGAGCCAGCGCTCGTCGAGGAAGGGGACGGTCACCCGGTAGCCGGTGGCCCACACGATCAGGTCGACGGTGTCGCGGCGCCCGTCGGTGAAGACGACCTGGCCGCCGTCGAAGCGCTCGATGCCCGGGCGGGGGGCGATCTCGCCGTGGGTGAGCCGGTGCAGCAGGGTGTCGGAGACCGTGGGGTGGCTCTCCAGCAGGCCCCTGGCCGGTTTCGGCAGGCCGTAGGCCTCCGGGCGCCCGGCGGCCAGTCGCAGCGCCGTCTCGGAGATCCGCTGCCGCAGCCGCCAGGGCAGCTTGGAGAGCCTGCCGTTGGTCGCGTCGGCGGGCTTGCCGAACAGGTACTTGGGGATCACGTACACGCCCTGCCGCGACGACAGCAGGACGGGCCCCTCGGCCCGGTGGGAGGCGTCGACGGCTATGTCCACGGCCGAGTTGCCCATGCCGACGACCAGCACCCGGCGGCCGGCGAAGACGTCGGCGACCTCGTAGTCGTGGGCGTGCATCTGCTCGCCGGTGAACTCCCCCGGATAGGCGGGGTCGGGCCACCGCGGGTCCCAGTTGTGCCCGTTGGCGACCACCACCGCGTCGAACCGCTCGGTGTCCCCCTCCGCGGTGACCAGCCAGCCGTCCCCGTCCGGCCCGCGCTCCACCCGGCTCACCTCCACGCCGAACCGGATGGCCTCGTACAGGCCGAAACGGCGCGCGTAGTCGTCCAGGTAGCCGGCGATCAGGTCGGCGGACGGGTAGTCCGGCCAGTCGGCGGGCATCGGGTGGGCGGCGAACTCGGTGCGCCGGCGGCTGGTGTTGAGGTGCAGCGAGGCGTACGCGGGCGAGACCCCGCCCCGCGGGTCCCGTACCCAGAGCCCGCCGGGCCGCTCGCGCCGCTCGAAGGCGACCACCTCGAGCCCGGCCTCGGTCAGCTCCTTGACGGCGGTCAGTCCGGCGGCCCCGGCGCCGACGACCGCGACCCTGCGGACCGTCGTGGTCAGGGGTGTTCCGTGTGTCATGCGCAGAGGCTAAGCACCGGCCCGCCGTGACAACAGGGGCTGGACGGTGCTCGGCCGCCGCGGCGGCGGTCCTCCCCTCCTCGTGGCCGGACGGAAAGTCCGCGAGGCGCGCTTCCTCCCGGTGTGCACGCGCGTCGGGAGCCGGGCTCGCCCGGCCGGGCCCCAGGGCGAGGCGCGTTCGGCGCCCGACCCGCGCCGGGCGATGCCGGTTCTCGAACCGGTGACGGGGGGAGGCCGGTTCGGCGCCCGGCGTCGGACCCGATCCGCGGCATCGGCGGCATGTGCGTGGACGTGGCGGGCGCGGGCACCGCGGACGGGACGCCGGTCCAGCTGCACCCCTGCACCGACCGCGCCGCCCAGCAGTGGAGCTTCCCCGGCGACGGCACCGTGCGTGCCCTGGGCAAGTGCCTGGACGTCTCCGGTGGTTCCACGGCCGACGGAGCGGTGGTCCGGCTGTGGACGTGGAACGGCACCGGCGCGCAGCGAGGGGTGCACACCGCGGCCCGCGACCTGACCGACACCGGCTCGGACAAGTGCCTGGACGTCAGGGGCAACTCCTCGGCCGACGGCACCCGGCCGCAGATCTGGACCTGCACCGGCGGCGCCAACCAGAAGTGGACCGTGGGCTGACGCGACCGGGCGGGGGTGAGGGCCGGCCGGTCCTCACCCCCGCCCTCGGGCCGCGGGGCCGGTCAGAGGCGCATCGCCTGCGGCTCGTCGCGCCGCGCCGGGTCGGGCCCGTCGTACGCGCGGACCACCGTGTAGTCGCCGTCGTGCCGGACGGGGCGGAATCCGGCGTCCTGGACCAGCTCCACGACCTCGTCGCCGTCCGGGCCGTCGATCTCGTCGGCGCCGTGCTGGAGGGCGAGCTGCGCGGTGCGGTCGCCGTAGGTCCCGCGGAGGACCTTCAGGTGCGGGACGTTGTCCAGCAGCAGCCGGGCCACGGCGAACGCCTTCAGGACCTCCAGCCCGGACAGGGACCGGTCCCCGGTCGGGACGGCGGCCTGCACCCGGCCGTCCCACTCCTCGCGGAACCGCAGCATGGCGTCGACGTCGGCGGCCCGCTCCCGGCGGCCGCCGAACCCGAGGGCGAGCCCGCCGCCGGCCCGGGTGCCGTCGAAGTACGCCACGTCCCCGTGGCGCGCGGTACGGACCTCGTGGGCCAGCGCGCCCAGCCAGGCCAGGTCGTCCGACTCCTGGAGCGCGATGCCGTCCTCCCGGGTCAGGCGCTCACCGGCCCGAACCTTCCGCTCGAGCTCACGCTTGAGTCCGACGTCCATGTGATTCCCTTCCTGACACGACCGCGCTCGAAAAAGACAAGCGTCCGGGCAAAACCGTACCTGTCGCCCCGGTCCCTCCCACGACGCCCCTCCCGCCACCGGGCCTGCGGGCCCCGCCGGCCCCGCCGGCCCCGCAGACGCGGTGAGCCCGGTGAGTACCGGTTCTGAGTATCCGCACTCATGTGCGCGGGCCGGACCCGCGTCATCGTGCCGGTATGACGACGACTCCACCGCCGGCCGAGGAGCTGCGGCTCATCGACGCCGAGCTGCGGGCCCTGGACGCGCGGCGCGCCCAGCTGCTGGCCCGCCGTGCCTGGCTGACGCAGGTGCTGTGGGCGGCGCGGACGCCCGCGGCCGCCTCCCCGACGCGGACGGCCGGGCCCGGGGGCGAGGCGTCCGCCCCGGACGTGCAGAACGTGCTGTTGCTGCTGGGCGGGCTGCTGCTGGGGATCGCCTCGCTGGTGTTCACCGTGGTGGCGTGGGGGTCGATGGGGATCGGCGGCCGGGCGCTGGTGCTGGGCGCGCTCACCGCGGTGGTGCTGGCGTCACCGGCGCCGCTGCTGCGGCGCGGGCTGCGCGCCACGGCGGAGGCGATGGCCGGGCTCGGGATGACGCTGACCGTGCTGGACGCGTACGCGCTGCACCGGGCGGTGTGGCCGGAGGCTCCGGCGACCGCGTACGCGGCGGGGGCGTGCGCGCTGCTGGCGGCGGTCTGGGCGGGCTACGGCCTGCTGTTCCGGGAGTTGCGCGGGCCGCGGCCCGCGGCGGTCGCCGTGGCGCAGCTCGCGCTGCCGTCGGCGGCGTCCGAGGGGAGCGGCGAGCTCTTCGTCGCGGCCCTGCTGACGACGGCCGCCCTGGACACCGCCGCCGCGCTGTGGCTGCGCAGCACGCCGGTGCGGTGGGCGGCGGCCGTCGGGGCCTGCGTCCAGGCCGTGCCGGCCGTGCCCCTCGCGCTGTGGCTCTCGGCGTCCGCGGGCGGGCCCGGGGACGCCGTGCCCGCGGCCCTGCTGTTGGCCTTCGCCGCGGTGACCGCCGCGGTGGCGGCGTGGCGGCTGCGGGAGGGCGGGACCGCCACGGCCCTGGCGGTCGTCGCGGGGGTGCTCGCGGTCGCCGCCGCGGGAGGCCCGGTGCGGCCCCTCCTGACGGCGGTGTGGGCGGTGCCGGTGTACCTGGCCGGTGCGCTGCTGCTGCTCGGCGCGGTCCGGACGCCGCTGCCCGCCGTGCTGCGCCGGGGTGCGCTGTGGGCCTCGGCGGGTGTGCAGGGGGTCGCGCTGCTGTGGGCGCTGCCGCTGCCCCTCGTGGCGCTGGCGGAGCCGGTCGCGCGGCCGGCGCTCGTCCACGAGGGCCCGGCGCTGCTCGTCCTCGCGGTCGTCGCGGCGGTGCTGCTGGTGGCGGGCCGGGACGAGGTGTGGCGGGCCCGTGGCCGGCAGGGCGCGTCGGTCCTCGGCGCCGCCGCGCTCTACGCGCTGCCGACGGTGTTCGAGCTGCCCCACGAGGCGGGGGCGGCCGTCCGCGTCCTGGTGGTGGCGGGCGCGCTGGAGGTGGCACGGCGGACGGCTGGCCGCGGTGCGTGGACGGCGGTGGTGGTGGCCCTCGTCGTCTCGGGCGGGACCGCGGTGTCGGTGATGTCCGGGCGGCTCGCGCCGCTGGTGGTGCTGCCGGTGCTGATCGCGCTCTTCACGGCCTTCTCCCTGGCCCGCCGCCCGCTCGCCCGGGTCGGCCTGCCCGCCGCCCTGGTCCACGCGGCGCTGCTGGTCTGCTCGGTCGCCGCCCTGCGGGACTGGGAGGCGTCCACGGCCGGAGCGGTGCTGCTCGCGGTGCCGGCCGCCGCGGCGCTCCTCGCGGCCCGGCCCTGGACGGGGCCGGCGACCGTCGCGGTGGAGGTCACCGGCGCCGCGGTCGGGGTCTGCGCACTGCTGCTCACCGTGCTGGACCCGCCGGTGCTCGCCGTGGCGCTGGCCCTGGCCGGTGTGGTCACCGGAGCGACCGCGCTGCGCGCCGACCGCCGTCCGGTCGGCTACGCCTCGGGCGCGCTGTTCCTGCTCGCCGCCTGGGTCCGGCTGGCGGCCTGGGAGGTCACCGCCCCGGAGGCGTACGCGTTGCCGGTCGCGGTGCCGATGCTGGTGCTGGGTGTGGTGCGCCGCCGCCGGGACGCCGCCGTGTCGTCCTGGTCGGCGTACGCTCCCGGCCTGGCCGCGGGCCTGCTGCCGAGCCTGCTCGCGGCCTGGGCCGACGCGCACGCGACGCGTCCGCTGCTGCTCGGCCTGGCGGCCCTCGCGGTCACCGTCGCCGGTGCGGTGCGCCGGCTGCAGGCGCCCCTGGTGCTGGGCGGCGCGGTGCTGGTCCTGGACGCCCTGCACGAGCTCGCGCCCTACCTGGTGCAGGCCCTGGGCGCCCTCCCCCGCTGGGCTCCCCCGGCGGCGGCCGGTCTGCTGCTCCTGCTGCTGGGCTCCACCTACGAACGCCGGCTGCGCGACGCCCGCAGGGCCCGGGAGGCGCTGCGGCGGATGGGGTGACCCGGCCGTGCCCCCCGTGCCGGACCCGCGGCCCCCGTGGCCCCCGCCGTGTCGGCGGGGCCACGTGGGCCGCGTCCTGTCGGGCTTCCGGGGCCCGTCCTGCCGGGGCTCCGCGCTCCAGGCGTCGGGCGCGTCGAGAGCGCTGCTCAGGCGTCGGGCGCGTCGAGAGCGCTGCTCAGGCGTCGGGCGCGTCGAGGGCGCTGTCGATCCGGGCGAGGTCCCGCAGCCAGGTGGCCGCCGAACTGTCGGACGGGGCGCGCCAGTCGCCGCGCGGCGAGAGCGAACCGCCGGCCGCCACCTTGGGGCCGTTGGGCATCGCCGAGCGCTTGAACTGCGCGAAGGCGAAGAAGCGGCGGCAGAACACCTCGAGCCACTTCCGGATCTCGGGGAGGTCGTAGGCGACCCGCTTGGCCTCGGGGAAGTTGGCCGGCCAGTCGCCCGCGGCGGCGTCGTGCCAGGCGTGCCAGGCCAGGAAGGCGATCTTCGACGGCCGGAACCCGTACCGGAGCACGTGGAAGAGGGTGAAGTCGTGGAGCGCGTAGGGGCCGATCTTCGACTCGGTGGACTGCATCTCCTCGCCGGGGACCAGTTCCGGGCTGATCTCGGTGTCGAGGATGGCGGCCAGCGTCTCGCCGGTCGCCTCGTCGAACTGGCCGCTGCCGATTACCCACCGGATCAGGTGCTGGATGAAGGTCTTCGGCACGCCGGAGTTGACGTTGTAGTGGCTCATCTGGTCGCCGACGCCGTACGTGCTCCAGCCGAGCGCCAGCTCCGACAGGTCTCCGGTGCCCAGCACGATGCCGCCGCGCTGGTTGGCCAGCCGGAACAGGTAGTCGGTGCGCAGGCCCGCCTGCACGTTCTCGAAGGTGACGTCGTAGACCGGCTCGCCCGCCGAGAAGGGGTGGTCCATCTCCTGGAGCATCAGCCGCGCGGTGGGGGTGATGTCCAGTTCCGCCGCGGTGACGCCGAGGGCGTTCATCAGCTTGTGCGCGTTGCCCTTGGTGTGGTCGCTGGTGGCGAAGCCGGGCAGGGTGAAGGCGAGGATGTCGCTGCGCGGGCGGCCGGCCCGGTCCATGGTCTGCGCGGCCACGATCAGCGCGTGGGTGGAGTCCAGTCCGCCGGAGACACCGATGACGATCTTGGGGTCGCCGATCGCGGCCAGTCGCTGCTGGAGCGCGCTGACCTGGATGTTGTACGCCTCGTAGCAGTCCTGGGCGAGGCGCTCGGGGTCGGCGGGCACGAACGGGAACCGCTCCAGGCGGCGCCGCAGCCCGAGGTCGCGGGTGGGCGGGTCGAGCCGGAAGGAGACCTCGCGGAAGTCCCCGGTGCGGGCGGCGTGGGTGCGGCGGTTGTCGTCGAAGGTGCCCATCCGCAGGCGTTCCTGCCGGAGCAGGTCGAGGTCGACGTCGGCCACCGCGTACCGGTCGCCCTGCGGGAACCGGTCGGTCTCGGCGAGCAGCACGCCGTTCTCGTGGATCATGGTCTGCCCGTCCCAGGACAGGTCCGTGCTGGACTCGCCCAGTCCGGCCGCCGCGTACACGTAGGCGGCCAGGCAGCGGGAGGAGGCCGAGCGGCAGTACAGCTTGCGGTCCTCGGCACGGCCGACGGTGATCGGACTGCCGGAGAGGTTGAGCAGCACGGTGGCCCCGGCGAGGGCGGCCTCGGCGCTGGGCGGCACCGGCACCCACATGTCCTCGCAGACCTCGGCGTGGATCACCAGGCCGGGCACGTCCTCGGCGGCGAAGAGCAGGTTCACGCCGAACGGCACGTCCTGGCCGCCGATCCGGAGGGTGCCGCCGCGCTCGTCGTCGCCGGCGGCGATCTGCCGCTTCTCGTAGAACTCGCGGTAGTTCGGCAGGTAGGACTTGGGCGCCACGCCGAGGACGCGGCCGCGGTGGACCACCACCGCGCAGTTGTACAGCCGGTTGCGGTGGCGCAGCGGGGCGCCGACCACCAGGACGGGCAGCAGGGTGGCGGAGGCGGCCACCACGGTGGCGAGGGCGTCCTCCACCTCGTCCAGGAGGGCGTCCTGGAGCAGCAGGTCCTCGATGGAGTATCCGCAGAGGTTCATCTCCGGGAAGACGGCGACGGCGACGCCGTCCTCGTCACACCGGCGGGCCTGCCGCAGGACCGCCTCGGCGTTGGCGGTGGGGTCGGCGATCGCGGTGTGACCGGTACAGGCGGCGATCCGCGCGAAGCCGTGCTGGTAGAGCGACCAGAAGTTCAACGGGACTTACTCCCCCGAGAGTTGGACGGGCGGCAGCCCTGACGACGGCGGGTCGGCCCGGTCAGGGCACTCCAAAGCCTACGACCTGCCCGGACACCGGCACGGAGCGGCCTCACCTGCTTCGACGGGCATCGACATAGACGCACATCGAACCGGGTGGGACCATGGGCCCATGCCCGACGCCAGGACCCTCCCGCTCCTCGACCCCGCCCCTACCCTCACCACCGCCGACACCGCCGCCGACACCGCCGCCGGCGCCGGGCCGTGCTGCCCGCCGCTCACCGAGCGCCCGCTGGACGCCCGGGAGGCGGAGACCGCCGCCCGCGTGTTCAAGGCCCTCGGCGACCCGGTCCGGCTGCGGCTGTTCTCCGCGGTGGCCTCGCACCCGGGCGGCGAGGCCTGCGTCTGCGACATCTCCGACGTCGGCGTCTCCCAGCCGACCGTCTCGCACCACCTGAAGAAGCTGAGGGAGGCCGGCCTGCTGACCTCCGAACGCCGCGGCACCTGGGTCTACTACCGGGTCGCGCCGTCCGTCCTGGCCTCCCTGGGCCGGATCCTCACGGGAGCGGCCGGCGCCGCCCGGCCGTCCTCCTCCGGCGCGGGCTGAACCACGGTCCGCGGCCGGGGGCGCCCGTCGCGCGCCCGGGCCGCGGACCGTTCCTCTAAGGCCTCGCCCGGTAGGCGCGGGGCAGGCGGTAGCCCTCCTCGGCGAGGATGTCGCGGACGACGTCCGGGGCGTCGGTGATCAGGCCGTCCACGCCGAGCCCGAGCAGGTACCGGACGGTCGCCGGGTCGTCGACGGTCCACGGCACGACCTCGAGCCCCGCCCGGTGCGCGGAGTCGACCAGTTCCCGGGTGGTGAAGGGGACGTATCCCGGGTCCCCGACGCCGCCGCCCTGCGGGTCGCCGTGCACCGGGGAGACGGCGTCGGCGCCGAAGGAGGCCGCCGCGGCCACGTACCGCCGCTGGAGGGAGCCCTCGAAGTCGTCGATGTCGAGGCCGCCCAGCCAGGGCGAGGCCCCCGGCTGCCCCTGCTGGAGGAACTGCTGCCCGTTGGTGAGCGCCACCACCGGCAGCCGCGGCTCCAGTTCCCCGACCCGCATCAGGGCGCCCCAGTCGAAGCTCTGCACGGTCACCTGCCGCAGCATCCGCGCGCGCCGCGTCTCCTCGATCACGGCCCGCACGAACCGCTCCCGCGGCGCTGTCTCGTGCGGAGCGCCGGCCTCCACCTTGGTCTCCACGTTCAGGGTGACGCCGTGCGCCCGGTACCGGTGGACCAGCGCGTAGACCTCGGACAGCAGCGGCATCCGCGCCCCGGGCGCCGGCCGCTGTCCCGGGAACTTCGCCTGGCGCAGCGATCCGCAGTCCAGCGTGCGGATCTGCGCGAGGGTGAGGTCCTTGACGTACTTCCTGCCGGGCACGTACGGGTACTCGGGGTCCTGCGGGAAGGCGGGCCCGGTGTCCTGGCAGTTGCGCTCCTGGACGTCGCGGTCGTGGGTGACGACGGCGTACCCGTCCTCGGTGATCTGGACGTCCAGTTCCAGGGTCGTGACGCCGAGCTCCAGGGCGCGGGCGAAGGCGGGCAGCGTGTTCTCCACCGTCATCGCCGCGCCGCCGCGGTGCGCCTGGAGGTCGAACGCCCGCTTGTGGCGGGGGTGTTCGGAGGCGGCGGACGCGCCCGCGGCGAGCCACGCCGCGAGCGCGGCGGCGACGGCGGTGCGCAGGACGGGACGTCCGCGGCGGGGGCGCCCGGTGCGGCCAGGCCGCGTTGCTGTCTGTCGGAATGCCATGGGCCGAACCTGCCCGCCCTCGGCGGCGCGTACGTGACCGATGCCCCGCGTTCCGGTGAAGCGCGGCCGAAGCGCATCGTCGGGCGGCGCCTCCCGGACCACCGGCCGGGCCCCGTCCGGTGGCCCCGGGGCGCGGGCTCGGCGAGGCTGAGGAAGAACCACGGCGGCGACGACGCGACGACGGGCCGGGACGGGAGCCGGAAGTGAACAAGCCAGTGATCGTAGGGGTGGACGGTTCGCCGTCCGGTTTCGCCGCGGTCGACGCGGCCGCCGACGAGGCCCGGCTGCGCGGCGTCCCCCTGCGGATCGTGCACGCCTTCGGCAACCGGCCCGGCCGGTTCCCGGGCGTCACGCCGACCCCGGAGATGAGCGGCCGCGGGCTGGCCGGGCTGGTGCATGGGGTGCCGTCCGAGGCGGAGGAGCGGGCCCGTAGCCGGGTGCCGGGCCTCGAGGTCACCCGTTCGGTGGTGTCCGGGGAGCCGCTGGAGGTCCTGACCATCGAGTCCCGCTCCGCGGGGCTGGCCGTCGTCGGCAACCGCGGGCTGAACACGTTCTCCTCGCTGCTGCTCGGCTCCACGGCGGTGCACCTGGCCGCCCACGGCCACTGCCCGCTGATGGTGGTCCGGGGGCGTCCCTCCCCGGTCGGCCCGGTGCTGCTCGCCGTGGACGGGTCGGAGGCCGGGGAAGCCGCGGTCGCCTTCGCCTTCGCCGAGGCGGCGCTGCGCGGGGCGCCGCTGGTGGCGCTGCACGTCTGGAACAGCCGGAGCGAGGACGCACTCGACGACCCGCTCGACCCGATGCGCATCGTGGTGGACGTCGACCGGCTGGAGGCGGCGCAGCGGCGCCTGCTCGACGACACGCTGGCGCCGCACCGGGCCGCGCACCCGGACGTGCGGGTCGAGCCCCGGCTGGTCCGCTCCCGGATCCGGGCCGCCCTGCTGAGGGCCAGCGGTGAGGCGCGGCTGGTGGTGGTGGGCGCCCGAGGCCGGGGCGGCTTCCAGGGCATGCTGCTGGGTTCGGTCAGCCAGGCCCTGCTGCACCACGCCGACTGCCCGGTGATCGTGGTCCGCGGCCGTCACTGACCCGCACCGGTCGGCACCGGCCGGCGCCGACCGGTAGCGGCCCCCGCCTCAGCGGTAGGTGCGCCGGGCGAACCAGGCGGCCAGGCGCGGCGCGAGGGCGGGTGCCAGGCGGACCAGGCGGTCGCAGCTCTTCGCGTCCCGGCCGATCAGGATCCTCGCCCGGTCCGCCTCGACCCCGTCCACCACGGTCCGTGCCGCGCGCTCCGCGGGCATCTTCAGCAGCTTCCGCTCGAACGTCTCGCTGCGCCGGATCTCCTCGGGGGTCATCTCCTGCCCCTCCCTCCGGCGGCGTTCCCGCTCGTTGCGCTTGATGCCGGTGCGCACCCCTCCCGGGTGGACCACCGTCACCCGCACCGGGTGGCGGGCGACCAGCAGTTCGGCGCGCAGCGCCTCGGTGAAGCCCCGGACCCCGAACTTGGCCGCGCAGTACCCGGCGGCGTCGGGCAGGGCCAGCAGTCCGTTGAGGCTGGAGACGTTGACGACGTGCCCGTCGCCGGAGGCGATCAGGTGCGGCAGGAACGCCTTGGTCCCGTGGACGACGCCGAACAGGTCGACCCTCAGGACGCGGTCCAGGTCGGTCCACGCGGAGTCCAGCACGGACCGTCCGGGCGAGGCGACGCCGGCGTTGTTGTAGACCTGGTGCACCACCCCGAAGCGCTCCGCGGTGGCTGCGGCGAAGGCCTCCACGGCGGCCCGGTCGCCGACGTCGACGCGGGACGCCTCCACCTCGGCGCCCCTGGCCTTGGCCCGGTCGGCGGTCTCGCCGAGGCCCAGCTCGTCGACGTCGCAGAGGGCGAGCCGGGCGCCGCGGTCGGCCAGGCACAGGGCCAGCTCCCGTCCGATGCCGGAACCCGCCCCGGTGACCACGGTGACCTTGCCGCGGACCTTGCCCATGCGCGCCTCCTGACGCCCGTACGCTCGCCGACAGCTTCCGCGCCGAAGCTATCGGACGCCGACGGCGTGCCGGGCGGTCGACACGGCCCGGGTCCGGGGGTCCGCAGGTCCGCGGGGCGGCGGCGGTCGGCCGGTGCGTTCCCGCGCCGCCCGAGCCGGGCTGCGCTACGGGGCGCCGGCGGCCAGGCGGCGCAGGGTGTCCGCGGCGGGTTCGCATCGCGCCCGGCGGTATCCGGTTCCGGCCCACAGGTGGACGACCGAGGTGTCCCCGGCGGCGGTGCCCGCCTTGCGGAGCGGGGCGGTGAGGTGGTGCAGCGCCGGGTAGCCGAGGGGGGCCGACGGGCCGTGGAGATCGGTGAAGCGGTTCCGCAGGGCCCGGGCGGGACGGCCGGTGAAGGCCGTGGTGAGGACCGTCCCGGTGAAGGCCGGGTCGGCGAGGGCGTCCTGGTGGGGTGCGGACGCCCCGCTCTCGTGGGTGCGCAGCAGCAGGGTGCCGACGGAGACCGCCTCGGCGCCCGCCCGCAGGGCCGCCGCCACGTCCTCGGGCCCCGCGACGCCGCCCGCGGCGACGACCGGCAGCGGCACCGCCCGGCGCACCGCGTCGACCAGGTCGGGCAGCGGCACGTCGGCGGGCGGCCGACCGGGGGTGAGGGTGGCGGAGTGGCCGCCGGCCGCGCAGGCCTGCACCACCAGCGCGTCGACGCCCTGGTCGGCGGCGCGCGACGCCTCCTCGGGCGAGGTCACCGACTGCAGGACGGCCGTGCCGGCCTTCCGCAGCGCCTCCACCAGCTCGGCCCCGGGCAGCCCGAAGGTGAACGACACCACCGGCACCGGCCGGGCCAGCAGCAGCTCGGTCTTCCGCTCCCACCGGTCGTCGTCCTCCACGGGGGGACCGTCCGGGAGGGCGATGCCGAGGCGTTCCGCCTCGGGCTCCAGGGTGCGGGCGTAGTCGCGGTAGGCCCGCGGGTCCACCGGCACGGGCGGCGGGGTGAACAGGTTGACGCCGAACGCCACGCCGGCGGCCCGCACCCGCTCGATCTGCGCCGCCAGCGCGTCGGGGGTGCGGTAGCCGCCCGCCAGGAAGCCGAGGCTTCCGGCCCGGGCGGCGGGCCAGCACCAGCTCGGGCGTCCCGGCGCCGCCCGCCATGGGCGCGGCGAGGACGGGCAGGGTCGGGCCGAGGCGGTCGAGAAGGCGTGTGCGCACGATGCTCCGATGCGGGCTGCGAACGGTGGGCGGCGGGCCGCCGGCGGCAGGCGGGCCGCGGTTCCGCCACTGTCCGGACCACTCTAGGAAACCGCCCTCCGGTCGTGGTCGCGGGCCCCGTGGAGCGCGCGGGATTGGCCCGAACCCGTGGGCACGCCACCCGTCCGGCGGGCACCCGCCGCGCCGGTGCCGCCGCCCCGGTGCGGCCCGGCGCGATACTCCGCGGAGCCGGCCCGAGCGCCGGAACCGCCGGAGGAGAGGAAGTGCGCGTGCACCGGACGGACGGAGCCGATCGATGACCCTGCTGTACGACGCCGAACTGACCGCCGCGTTCGACCGGGGCGCGGGTGCCTACGACCGCCTGGTCGCCCTCAACCCGGGCCACCACGCCCACCTGCGCCGTTCCGCCCGCCGGCTGGCGCTGCCGGACCGCGGAGCGGGCCGCAGGGTGCTGGACCTCGGCTGCGGCACGGGCGGGTCGACCGCGGCGCTGGCCGCCGCCTTCCCGGAGGCGGAGATCGTGGGAGCCGACGCCTCGGCGGCGATGCTGGCCCGGGCCCGGGCCCGGCGGGGCCTGGAGCGGGTGCGGTTCGTCCACGCGACGGCGGAGGAACTGGTCGCGGACGGTGCGCACGGGCCGTTCGACGCGGTCTTCGCCGCCTACCTCTTCCGCAACGTCTCCGATCCGGACCCGGTCCTGCGCGGCGTCCACGACCTGCTGACGCCGGGCGGCCGGCTGGTGGCGCACGAGTACGCGCTGAGCGGCCGGCGGGCCGACCGGACGCTGTGGTCGGCGGTCTGCCGGGGCCTGGTGGTGCCGCTGGGCACGGCCACCGGGGACCGGGCGCTGTACCGGCATCTGTGGCGCAGCGTCCTGGAGTTCGACACCGCGCCCGAGTTCGCCGCCCGGATGCGCCGGGCGGGGTTCGACGGGGTCCGCGCGCTGCCGCTGCCGGGCTGGCAGACCGGGGTGGCCCACACCTTCGCCGGGCGGCGCCACCCGATCACGGCGAGCCCGGCGGACGGCGTCTGAGCCGGCGCGCTCCGGCGCGGCGGGCCGGTCCGGGAAGCGGCGCGGCCGGTCCGGGAAGCGGCGCGGCCGGTCCGTGAAGCGGCGCGGCCGGTCCGGAAGCGGCGCCCGTCAGTCCGGGAGCGGTGCGGACGGCCGGGCGGGGACCCCCAGGGCGAGCAGCGCGGTGTCGTCGTCGAGGTCCTCGCCGAAGCGGTCGAGGAGCGCCTTCACCTCGTCGACGAGCCGGTCGGCGCGGACCGGGCCGAGCCGTCGGGCGAAGTCCAGCAGGCCCTCGCCGCCGAAGAGGTCGCCGGGGCCGTCGCCGGTCCTGGCCTCGGTGAGCCCGTCCGTGTAGAGCAGCATCGTGTCCCCGGCCCGGAGCGTGGTGGTGGCGGTCACGAAGTCGGCACCGGGCACGACGCCGATCAGCATTCCGCCGGGGGTGTCGAGGAACTGGATCGCGCCCGAGGCCCGCAGGACGAGTGCGGGAGGGTGCCCCCCGGAGCCCAGCCGCACCCGGGCCTCCCCGCGTTCACGGTCCGGTTCCACCACGCCCGCCACGGCGGTGCAGAAGCGCACGTTCCCGTCGTCGCCCTCGTTGCGCTCGCAGAGGGCGGCGTTCAGCGACCTCAGGGCGCCCAGCGGGTCGCGGTCGTGGAAGGCGGCGGCCCGCAGCGTGTAGCGGGTGAGCGAGGTGACCGCGGCCGCCTCGGGGCCGCGGCCGCTGACGTCGCCGAGGAAGAACGCCCAGCAGCCGCCGCCGATGTCGAAGACGTCGTAGAAGTCGCCGCCGAGCCGCTCGGGTGAGAACGCCCGGTAGTGGCAGGCCATGTCGAGGCCCGGGACGACCGGCAGGGCCGGCGGCAGCAGCGCCTGCTGGAGCACGTGGAACGCCTCGTCGCGCCCGGCCCGGTCGGTGTCGGCCTGCCGCCGGGCGGCCTCGGCCTCCCGCTGCGCCCGCTCGGCGTCGAGTCGGGCCTCCTCCGCCCGCACCCGCGCCCGGTCGGCCTCCTTGCGCTGCCTCAGCAGTTCCTCCTCGTACCTGCGCCGGTCGGAGGCCTCGAACACGGTGGTGCGGATCAGCCGCGGCTCTCCGTCCTCGCCGTACTTGACGGTGGAGGACACCAGCACCGGCAGCCGTGAGCCGTCGGCGGTCTTCAGCTCCAGGGCGATGCCGCCCAGTTGACCGTGCATGCGCAGCAGCGGGGCGAAGTGGGTCTCGTGGTACAGCTTCCCCCCGGCGGTGAGGAGGTCGGCGAACCGGGTGCGGCCCACGGTGTCGGAGCGTTCGGCCCCCAGCCACTCCAGCAGGGTGGCGTTGATCCGGACGATGGTGCCGTCCATCGTCGTGGACAGGTAGCCGCAGGGCGCGGCGTCGTACAGTTCCTCGGCGTCGTCCCCGGGCTCCTCCACCGGGGAGGGGGCGTCCGCGTCCTCCGGCGGGGGCCCGTGGTTCACCGGATGCGGTCCAGGAACTCGAGGACGGCGTCGGCGGTGACGTCCGGGTTGCTCAGCTGCGGGCAGTGGCCGTTGGCGTCCAGGGTGACCTGCCGGGAGCCGGGGATGCGGTCGTGGACGAAGGCGCCGACCTGGGGCGGCGCGATGGCGTCCTGGGAGCAGTCCACGACCAGCGTGGGGACGTCCACGCCCGCGAGGTCGTCACGGTTGTCGGAGAGGAAGGTGGCCTGCGCGAAGACGCGGGCCATGGCCGGGTCGGTGGAGCAGAAGCTCTCGGTGAGCTCCTCGCCGAGCTCCGGGCGGTCCGGGTTGCCCATGATGACCGGCGCCATGGCGGACGACCAGCCGAGGTAGTTGGCGTCCAGCGAGGCGAGGAGCTCGTCGATGTCGTCGGCGCTGAACCCGCCGTGGTACTCGCCCTTGTCGATGTAGCACGGCGACGGGGTGATCATGGCGAGGGCCGTGATCCGTTCGGGCGCCGCGCGGGCGGCCAGGACGCCGATCATGGAGCTGACGGAGTGGCCGACGAAGGTGACGTCCCGCAGGTCCAGCTCCTCGCAGATCTCGACCACGTCCCGGGCGTACCCCTCCAGGGAGGAGTAGCGTTCCTCGCTCCAGGCGGTGGGGTCGGACCCGCCGGCGCCCACGTAGTCGAACAGGACCAGCCGGTGGCGGGCGGCGAGGCGGGGCACGACCAGGCGCCACATGCTCTGGTCGCATCCGAAACCGTGCGCCAGCATGACGACCGGACCGTCCGGGTCGCCAACGACATTCACCCTGTTTCTCCGCAGAACACCCATACCAACCATCCTGCGGCAGGCCGGGCGCTTCACCAAGCGCGCGGCCCCGGGAATCCGGCGCCCGCGTCCGCCGCCCGGACCGTCACAGGGCGCGGACCAGCAGCATCGCGCCCATCGCCAGCATGGTGGCGGCCACCAGCGCGTCGAGGATCCGCCAGGCGGCGGGGCGGGAGAGGACGCCGCCGAGGAGCCTGGCGCCGTAGCCGAGCCCGGTGAACCAGACGAGGCTGGCCAGCATCGCCCCGGCGCCGAAGATCCAGCGGTGCGACCCCTGGTCGGAGGCGACGGAGCCGAGCAGGAGCACCGTGTCGAGGTAGACGTGCGGGTTGAGCCAGGTCAGCGCCAGGCAGGTGAGCACGGCGCCGCGCACCGAGCCGGCGGCCGCGCCCTGGACGCTGAGCGCCTCCCCGGCCGGCCGCAGCGCACGGCGTGCGGCCAGCGCTCCGTAGCAGAGCAGGAAGGCCCCGCCGGCCAGGCCGACCACGGTCATGGCGCCGGGCCAGGCGGTGACCACCGCGCCCAGCCCGGCCACGCCGAGCGCGATCAGGAGGGCGTCGGAGACGAAGCAGATGCCGACCACGGCCGCCACCGCCTGCCCCCGCACCCCTTGCCGGAGGACGAAGGCGTTCTGGGCGCCGATGGCGACGATGAGGGAGAGTCCCGTACCGAATCCGGCGAGGGCCGCCGGGAGAAAACCGCTGTTCACGTCCCCCGACGCTAGGCGGCCCCGCTTCATTAGTACAGCTCAACTTTCTTAACTATCATTAGCCGACGTGATGACCGACCTCCCGCACGACCAGGTGCGGACACTGCTGGCCGTCGTCGACGAGGGCACCTTCGACGCGGCGGCCGCCGTCCTGCGGATCACGCCCTCCGCGGTCAGCCAGCGGATCAAGACGCTGGAGCAGCGCACCGGCCGGGTGCTGCTGACCCGTACCAAGCCGGTGCGGCCGACCGAGTCGGGGCAGGTGGTGGTGCGGTTCGCCCGCCAGCTCGCCGCGCTGGAGCACGACGCGGGCGTCGAGCTGGGGCTGGCGGACGCCGGGGCGCCGGCCCGGGTGCCGATCGCGGTCAACGCGGACTCGCTGGCCACCTGGTTCCTGCCGGTGCTGTCCCGGGTCCCGCAGGATCCGCCGATCTCCTTCGAGCTGCGGCGCGAGGACGAGGGGCACACCCCGGCGCTGCTGCGGGACGGGCAGGTCATGGCGGCGCTCACCTCGTCGGCGGAACCGGTGGCCGGCTGCACGGTGCGCCCGCTGGGCCTGGCCCGCTACCTGCCGGTCGCGAGCCCCGCGTTCACGCGGCGGCACCTGTCCGGCGGGCCGGTGGAGCGCCTGCTGCCCCGGGCGCCCGTGATCGTCTTCGACCGGCGGGACCAGCTCCAGGACCGGTTCGCGCGGTCCCTCGACCCGGACGCCTCGGGTGCCGGGCGGCTGCGGCACTACGTGCCCACGTCCGAGGGCTTCTGCGACGCGGTGACCGCGGGACTCGGCTGGGGGCTGGTCCCGGAGCCCCAGGCGGAGCCGCTGCTGCGGGCGGGCGCCCTGACGGAGCTGGTGCCGGGCCGGCGGCTGGACGTGCCGCTGTACTGGCAGCAGTGGAAGCTGGACGTCCCGGCCCTGGCCCGGGTGACGGAGGCCGTCCTCGCGGCCGCCGCCGAGGCGTTGCACCGCCCCGGCGAGCGGTCCGCGCCGCGGGACCGGCCTGATCGGCGGCCTCCGCGGTCGTAGTACGCCGCCTCACCGCCGGACGAGGGTGATGGGCAGGCCGTCCTCGATGCTCGGTGGTGTGGTGCGGATCGGCGTTCTCCTCCGTCATGCGCTCACCCCTCCGTCCCCCGGGCGGTGGCCACGCCCACGGCGGCGCTGGAGGGGGTGCGACCCGTCAACGGCCCTCGCGCCGCCTCCCGTGGCCGCGGGGCGACCCGCTCACCCCGCGGCCACGGGCGTCACAGGAGTTCGAGGATGGTGGCGTTGGCCATGCCGCCGCCCTCGCACATGGACTGGAGGCCGTAGCGGATGCCGTTGTCCCTCATGTGGTGGACGAGGGTGGTCATCAGGCGGGCGCCGGAGCCGCCCAGCGGGTGACCGAGGGCGATGGCGCCGCCGTTGGGGTTGAGCCGGGCCGGGTCGGCGCCGGTCTGCCGCTGCCAGCCGAGCGAGACGGAGGCGAAGGCCTCGTTGATCTCGAAGACGCCGATGTCGTCCAGGGCGAGGCCCGCGCGGTCGAGGGCCTTGCGGGTGGCGGGGATGGGGCCCTTGAGCATGGTGACGGGGTCGGCGCCGACGACCACCCCGGTGTGGAAGCGCGCCATCGGGGTCCAGCCGTTGCGCCGGGCGATCTCGCTGGTGGTGATCAGCAGGGCGGAGGCCCCGTCGGAGATCTGCGAGGAGTTGCCCGCGGTGATGACACCGTCCTCCTTGAAGGGGGTCTTCAGCGCGGCCATGGCCTCCAGGGTCCCCCCGCGGCGCACGCCCTCGTCGGTGTCGAACTCCCGGGCGGCGCCTTCCTCGCCGGTGACGGTGACGGGCACGATCTGGTTCTTGAACCGGCCCTCGTCGGCGGCCCGGGCGGCCTTGGCGTGCGAGGCGAGGGCGTGCTCGTCCAGGGCGGCGCGGTCGAGGCCGAACTCCTCGGCGATCATCTCGGCACCGATGCCCTGGTTGAAGACGTGGTGGTCGTAGCGTTCGGCGACCAGCGGGCCGAACGCCTCCCCGAACCGCCCCTCGGCACGCGTGGCCCCCATCGGCACCCGCGACATGGACTCCACCCCGCCGGCCACGGCGATGTCGTACTGGCCGGCGATCACCCCGGCGGCGGCCTGGTGCACGGCCTGCTGCGAGGAGCCGCACTGCCGGTCGATGGTGAGCCCGGGCACGTGCTCGGGCCAGCCCGCGGCGAGGACGGCGTAGCGGCCGATGCAGCCGGCCTGCTCGCCGACCTGGGAGACGCAGCCCCAGACGACGTCGTCGACGGTGCCCGGGTCCAGGCCGTTGCGTTCGGCGAGCGCACGCAGGACGTGCGCGGACAGGTCCGTGGGGTGGACGCCCGCGAGGGCACCGCCGGGCTTGCCCTTGCCGATGGGGGTACGGACGGCGTCGACGACGACCGCGTCACGCATGACGGTGCTCCTTCGCTGGGGTGCGGATGCCGCCGGCGCACGGCAACTCCCGCTGCTCTGCGGGCCCGTGGGGCCGGGCGCGGGGTGGTGACGCGGCGGTGAAGCTGTCGAACGAGCGCTAAGCTAGCGGCGGGTCCGGCTCCTGTCCAGAGGGGCCTCCACCGCGTCCCGCACACGGCACGGAGACCAGCCGCCCGCGCGTAATGCGAGGCCAACAGGCCTTTGCCGCACCCTCGTTGACACCGTCATGCCCCTGTGGTTGCCTGAGTGGCCCCTTGCTGAACGATCGCTAAGTACTTTTCGCGGCTGCTCACGCGCCGCCACAGGGAAGGTGGGGTTGTTCCATGCGCGTCGACGGTGTCTCCGCACTGATCACGGGCGGGGCCTCGGGCCTCGGTCTGGCGACCGCCGAGCGGTTGCTGGCCGCGGGTGCCCGGGTGGTCCTGTTCGACCTGCCGTCCTCCGGCGGCGAGGCCGTGGCCGAGCGGCTGGGCGACCGCGCCGCCTTCGTGGCCGGTGACGTCACCGACGAGGGCGATGTGACCCGCGCGGTGGAGGCGGCGACGGCCGGCGGACCGCTGCGGATCGCCGTCAACTGCGCCGGCATCGGCGGCGCGGCGCGCACGGTCGGCAAGGACGGGCCGTATCCGCTGGACCGCTTCACCCAGGTGGTCACGGTCAACCTGATCGGCACCTTCAACGTGATCCGGCTGGCCGCCACGGCGATGGCGGACAACGAACCGCTCGACGGCGACCGCGGCGTCGTCGTCAACACCGCCTCGGTGGCGGCCTTCGACGGCCAGATCGGGCAGGCCGCGTACGCGGCGTCCAAGGGCGGGGTGGTCGGGATGACCCTGCCGATCGCCCGGGACCTGGCCGGCCGGCTGATCCGGGTGGCGACGATCGCGCCGGGCCTGTTCGACACCCCGATGCTGGGCCGGGCCCCGCAGGAGCTCCGCGACTCGCTGGGCCGGCAGGTGCCGCACCCCTCGCGCCTGGGGGCGCCGGAGGAGTACGCCTCGCTGGTCGCGCACATCGTGGACAACCCGATGCTCAACGGCGAGGTCATCCGCCTCGACGGCGCCATCCGCATGGCCCCGAAGTAGCCCGGGGCTCAGCGCCCTCGCAGGAGCCCTCACGCAGGAGCCCTCGCACAGGAGCCCTCACGCATCGGCCCTCTGCTTCGGCCCTCTGCTTCAGCCCTCTCGCATCAGTTCCTGCGCGTCAGTCCTTGCGCACTCCCCCGTATCCGCGCCCTCCCGCCCCAACGGAGACACGATGCCCGACGCCGTCCGCACCTCGTTCCCCGACGGCGTCGCCGCCGTCACCGTCCGCCGCCCCCGGGGTCACCGGTTCGGCCCTCCCGAGGCCGTGCGCGGCCCGGCGAACCGGCTCTCCGGGCCCGTGGTGTGCGCGCCGCTCCGGGCGGGCCGCTGATGGCCGCCCGGGGCGGGGCGGCGGGCGGGCCGCTGGCCGGCGTGCGCGTCCTGGAGCTCGGTGGCATCGGCCCGGTCCCGTTCGCCGGGATGATGCTCGCCGGCCTGGGGGCCGAGGTCGTCCGGGTCGAGCGGCCCGGCGCCGCCACCACCCCGGTCGACGCGGTGCTGCTGCGCGGGCGCCGCTCGGCCGCCGTGGACCTCAAGCAGCCCGAGGGCGCCGCCGCCGTGCTGCGCCTGGCGTCCTCCGCCGACGCGCTGATCGAGGGCTTCCGGCCGGGTGTCGCCGAGCGGCTGGGGCTGGGGCCCGAGGAATGTCTCGCGGTCAACCCGCGCCTGGTGTACGGGCGGATGACCGGCTGGGGGCAGGACGGGCCGCTCGCCCACTCCTCCGGTCACGACATCAACTACATCGGGCTCACCGGCGTCCTGCACGCCATCGGCCCGGCGGACGGCGACCCGGTGCTGCCGCTCAACCTGATCGGCGACTTCGGCGGCGGCGGGATGCTGCTCGCCCTGGGCGTGGCCGCCGCGCTGCTCCACGCCCGGGCGACCGGCGAGGGCCAGGTGGTGGACACCGCCATGACCGACGGCAGCGCGCTGCTGCTGTCCATGACCCACGGCATGCTCTCCGGGGGCATGTGGCGCGACGAACGCGGCGTCAATCTCTTCGACGGCTGCGCGCCCTTCTACACCACCTACCGCTGTGCGGACGGGGGGCACGTGGCGGTCGGCGCGATCGAGCCGCAGTTCTACGCGGCGCTGGTGCGGGGGCTGGGGCTGGCCGAGGACCCGCAGTGCGCCCGGCAGGGCCCGCCGGACACCTGGCCGGCCGTGCGCCGGCGGTTCGCGGAGGTCTTCGCGGGGCGCACCCGCGACGAGTGGGCCGAACACTTCGGGGGCACCGACGCCTGCGTCACCCCCGTGCTCTCCCTGACCGAGGCGCCCCGGCACCCGCACAACGCGGCCCGCGGCACCTTCCTGGAGGAGGACGGCCCGCTGCGGGCCGCCCCCGCGCCCCGGTTCTCCGCCACGCCCGCCACCGCCTCCGGCCCGGTGCCGGAGGTCGGCGAGCACACCCGTCGGGTGCTCGCCGAGGCGGGCCTCACCGACACCGAACTCGACAGTCTCTCCGCACGAGGAGTCATCGGATGATCCCGGTCAGCACAGCACCGCGACACGGTCGCGGACGGTCGCGGACGGCACGGCGGACGAGGAGGGCCACGGCATGAGGATCGGCATGGCGCTCAGCTACAGCAGCGGTTTCAAGGAGACCGTCGCCCTGCTCGGCGACTACGAGAAGGCCGGCCTGGACATCGTCTTCGTCGCCGAGGCCTACTCCTTCGACGCGGTGAGCCAGCTCGGCTACATCGCGGCGAGCACCGAACGCCTGGAGATCGCCTCGGGGATCCTCCAGGTGTACACCCGCACCCCCACCTTGACCGCGATGACGGCGGCCGGCCTGGACTACGTCTCGGACGGCCGGTTCACCCTGGGCATCGGCGCCTCCGGGCCGCAGGTGATCGAGGGCTTCCACGGGGTGTCCTACGACGCGCCGCTCGGCCGGACCCGGGAACTGGTGGAGATCTGCCGTCAGGTGTGGCGCCGCGAGAAGGTCGTCCACGAGGGCCGGCACTACCGGATCCCGCTTCCCGCCGACCGGGGCACCGGACTCGGCAAGCCGCTGCGGCTGATCAACCACCCGGTCCGGGAGCGGATCCCGGTGATCCTGGCGGCGATCGGGCCGAAGAACGTGGCGCTGGCCGCGGAGATCGCCGAGGGCTGGATGCCCATCTTCTTCCACCCGGAGAAGGCCGGCGAGGTGTGGGGGCAGTCGCTGGCCGAGGGGTCCGCCCTGCGCGATCCGGCGCTCGGCCCGCTGGACGTGGTGGCGCAGGCGCCCCTGGCGATCGGTGACGACGTCGACGGGCTCCTCGACCTGGCACGGCCCCAACTCGCGCTGTACATCGGCGGTATGGGCGCGCGCGGACGCAACTTCTACAACGATCTCGCCTGCCGGTACGGCTTCGAGGCCGAGGCCGCGCGGATCCAGGACCTGTACCTGGACGGCCGCAAGGAGGAGGCGGCCGCCGCGGTGCCCGCCGAACTGCTGCGCGGCATCTCGCTCGTCGGGCCGGCCCGGTACGTCGCCGAACGCGTCGAGGCCTACCGGCGGGCCGGGGTCACCACGCTCCAGGTGGACCCGGTGTCGCCCGACCCGGCCCGGCGTCTGGCCGACCTGGAAACGCTCAAGTCCATGCTGTGAGGCGGTGGTTCACCCACCCGGACGGCACCCGCCCGCCGGGCCTGGGCGTGGCGTCAGGACCCCGCCGGCCCGGAGGCCTCCGTGTACCGGGCCTTGAGCCTGCCCTTGACCAGCTTGCCGGTGGGGGTGCGCGGCAGTTCGTCGACGAAGTCGACGCTGCGGGGCGCCTTGTAGTGGGCGATGCGGGAACGCACGTGGTCGATGAGCCGCCGTTCGAGTTCCGGCCCCGGGGCGTGGCCGGGCGCCGGCTGGACGACCGCCTTGACGGCCTCCCCCATCTCCGCGTCCGGGACGCCGATGACGGCCACGTCCAGGACGGCGGGGTGCAGCGCGAGGGCGTCCTCCACCTCCTGCGGGTAGATGTTCACCCCGCCCGAGATGATCATGAACGCCTTGCGGTCGGTGAGGAAGAGGTAGCCGTCCTCGTCGACGTGGCCGATGTCGCCGGTGGTGGCCCAGGTGGGGTGCTCCGGGTGGTACGCGGCCCTGGTCTTCTCGGGGTCGCCCAGGTACGCGAAGGTGTTCTCGTCGCGGGCGAAGTAGATGGTGCCGGTCTCCCCGGCGGGCAGCAGCCGTCCTTCGTCGTCGCACACGCGCGGTTCGCCGAGGACGGCCCGCCCGACGGAGCCGGGCCTGCGCAGCCACTCCTGCGAGGTGATGAAGGTCATCCCGACGCCCTCGGTGGAGGAGTAGTACTCGTACAGGACGGGCCCCCACCAGTCGATCATCGCGTGTTTCACGTCGGGCGGGCAGGGCGCGGCCGCGTGCACGGCCACCCGGTGGCTGGACAGGTCGTAGGCGGTGCGCGTCCGCTCGGGCAGGCGCAGCATCCGGATGAACATGGTGGGCACCCACTGGCTGTGCGTGACGCGGTGGCGCTCGACGGCGCGCAACGCGCCCTCGGCGTCGAAGCGTTCCATCATGACGACGGTGCCTCCGAGGGCGTGCACCGAGGCGCCGTAGCGCAGCGGGGCGGCGTGGTACACGGGGGCCGTCGAGAGGTAGACGCTGTCGGGGCCGAATCCGTAGAAGGCGCGCAGCACCTCGACCAGGACGTCGCCCGGCTCGTCCACCTGGCGGTCGGGGAGTTCGGGCTTGATGCCCTTGGGGCGGCCGGTGGTGCCGGAGGAGTACAGCAGGTCGGCGCCGCGGGGCTGGTCGGCGGGCGGTTCCGGGGACGCGGCGGCCAGCGCGGCCTCGTAGTCGCCGTATCCCGCGACGGGTCCGCCGTAGGCGAGCCGCACCCGCACGTCGGGGGTCTCCCCGGCGATCCCCTCGGCGAGGGCGGCCACGCCGTGCGAGACCACCAGGGCGGCGGCTCCGGAGTCCCGCACGATGTGGGCGACCTCCGGGGCGGTGAGGTGGCTGTTGACGGCCGTGATGTACATCCCGGAGCGGACGGCCGCCCAGTACACCTCGTAGCTGTGCGGGGAGTTGTCGGAGAGGAGGGCCACCACGTCGCCCCGGCGGAGACCCGCGGAGCGCAGGACGCCGGCGAGCCTGATGGATCGTTCGTCCAGTTCCCCGTAGGTCAGCCGCTCGCCGGACCCGGCCATCACGACGGCGGGGCGGCGCGGATCCTTCACTGCGTGGGCACCCGGATACATGGGGATCCCTTCGTGACCTGCTCCGCGGCGGGTCCGCCGCGGAGGGCGGCGCTTGCGACCGTTTCTAGGGCAGGTGCGGGGTGCCCGGCAAGACCCGCGACCGGACGGCAGCGGACGGATCGTTCGTTCGTTCACCCCGGACGCCACGCCGGACGGGCGGGCGGTGGCGCGGGCGCCCTTCGCGGCGGGCGGCTCCCGCCCGTCCCCTGTCCGGCGGCGCGGAGGAGGCGCCGCACGCGTACCGAGGCGGCGGTGCGGTCACCGAGGAGGGCCCGGGCGTGCGGAACCCGTGCGACGAGGGTGCGGGGGCGGCTGTCAGGTGGGGTCGATGTTGTGGCTGGCCAGCCAGCCCAGCGGGTCGATGCCGGGGCCGCCGCCCGGATGCACCTCGAAGTGCAGGTGCGGGCCGCTGGAGTTGCCGGTGTCGCCGGACCAGGCGATGGTGTCGCCGGCCTTCACCACCGCGCCGGGCGGGAGCTTGAAGTTGGCGAGGTGGCAGTACCAGGTCTCGGTGCCGTCCTTCGCCGTCACGATGACCATGTTCCCCAGGGCCGCGTGGGACCGGGTGCTCACCACCCCGTCGGTGGCCGAGAACACGGGGGTGCCGTAGGAGACGGGGAAGTCGATGCCGGTGTGGCCGCGCGCCCACCGGGCGCCGGCCGCCCCGTAGTAGGCGCTCAGTCCGCGCTGGGCGACCGGGCTGACGACCTTGGGGCGCAGGCGTTCCTTCTTGGCGGCCTCGGCCGCCGCCTTCTGCATCTCGCCCTGGCGCCGCTCCATCAGGTCGGCGCGTTCCTGCTCGCGGCTGGCCCGGTCCCCGAAGTCGTTGGCCGTGTCGGTGAGCCCGCTGACCCGTGAGGCGAACGCGTCGTCGGTGGAGGGCCGCACCGGTCTGGGTTCGGAGGACGGTGCGGCGGAGGCCGCCTCGTCGGAGGGGTCGGCCACCGAGACCGCGGCCACGGTGGCCACTCCCAGCGCGCAGACCGAGGGCACGGCCACGGTGAGCAGCGGTGAACGCCGGGCCGGCGGGCGGCGGCGGCCCCGCGAGCCGGAGCGGGAGCGGGTCCCGGCCTCCGGCACCACATCGGCGGGGCTCGCGTCGTGGTCCGGCCGCCGCGGCGGGACGGTGTCGTCCCGGGTGGTGGTGTCGTCCGGGGTGGTCGGGTCGGTCGGCGTGGTGGTGTCGGTCGGCCGCTCGCTCCAGCCGTCCTCCGCGTCGGGACCACCGGTGGGCTGCTCGGGCACCCGGACGGCGTACTGGGCGCCGGTGTCCCAGCCGGTGGTGTCGTACGCGCCCGTGTCCCAGCCCGTCGTGTCGTGGGACCCGGTGTCCCGGCCCGTCGTGGCGTAGGCGCCGGTGTCCCAGCCGGTCGTGGCGTGCGTCCCGGTGTCGTGGGCGGAGAAGTGGGCCTCCGCGAAGTACTGGGCCGCGTAGCCGTCGTACGCGCCGGTGTCCCATCCGTCCTGGTCGTACGGGGACCACTGCGGGGCGGCGCCCGTCGGACCGACCACTGCGGGGTCGTCCGACGGGGACGACGCCCACGGCCCCTCGGGGGCCGGAGGATGTGTGACCGTGCTTTCCGACGGATGACGCTCGTCCACCAGTTCTCTTTCGCCGACGACAAGGCCCTGCCGGAGCAGTGCGGCGAGTGTACCCGGCGCCGCCGCACCACACCTACGGCAGCCGCCGCAACTGGGTTGTGTATCACTTGCGTTGCGGTCTCCGGTGGCGCGTGCTCACGGCACGAGCCGTTCCATCTCCTGCACCGGAAGCGACGAATTGGCCGCCGCGGCCTCCACCACCCGCTCGTCACCGTCGTCGAGCAGCGCGAGGATCCGCGGTACGGGCAGCCGCGGGTGGCCGGCGGCCAGGGGGCGGGCCTGCCGGTCGTCGAGACAGGCTTCGAGGGCTCCGGCGGGGGCCGCGGGATGCCGGGCGACGACCCGGAGCGCCTTCCGCGCCCCGGGGAGGAGCCGGGTCAGCTCCGCCAGGAGCAGGGGCGTCGCTCCGGGGTTGGCCGCCACCCTCGCCGCGACGCGTTCCCCGTGCCGTTCCAGCATGCGGCGGAGCAGCGCCTCGTCGAGGCCCGGGTGGGGGGCGACGTTCTTGGCGACCTGGGCGTCGGGGTCGGCGGCCAGCGCGTCCCGTGTCGCGGCGGGGAGGTCGTCACGGGCCGCCACCAGGGCGCGGAGCCCGGCGTGCGGGGACGCGGCGAGCCGTGCGACCTCCGCCGGGGAGGCGGAGGCGACGCGGGGCAGCGGCCCGCAGCCGGACCGGAAACGGCCGGTCAGCTCCGCGAGCAGGTCGAGCGGCAGCCGCGGGTTGTGCGCGAGCTCCCTGCGCACGGCGGGATCGGCGTCGGCGGAGAGGGTGCGCATGAGGTCCGTACCGATCACCGGGTTCCGGGCGAGGGCGCCGCGCACGGCGGGCGACGGGTCCGCGGCGAGCGGCGTGCCGGCGTCCGCGGGGAGCCGGGGGTGTGCGGCGACGAGTTCGCGTATCCAGAACACCGGGTCTCCGGCGAACCGCACCACCACCTCCCCGGGGACGGCCGGGTTCCGCAGGGCCCGCTCCCTCGTCGCCAGCAGCGTCGAGGCGTGGCCGCCGTCGCAGTCGGCGCCCGGCGGGAGGTCGCAGTCGGGGCTCGGGCAGCCCGGATCGTGGACGAAGGGCACCGGTACCGTGTCGCAGACCAGGCAGTGCCGAGCCGGTTCCAGCCCTTCGCCGGTGAGCAGTGCCACCAGGGAGTCGGGCGGTGTGTTCTCGTTGCCCGCGACGGCGCAGCGCACCTCGGCGTGCGGGTGACCGGCGAGCCGGACCGCCACCTCGGCCGGAGCGGACAGGGCGAGTTCCGCGACGACCTCGACCTCGTGGTCGTCGGCCAGGGCGGCCACCACGTCCGGCGGGAGCCCGGGGCAGGCGGCCAGCCGCACCCGGCGGCCGGTGTCCGCATCCTGGGTGAACAGCCGGGCCCACTCGGGCGGCCCCGCGCCCTCGTCGAGGAGGGCCAGCGCGGTGTCCGGAAGCTCGGCCGGATCGACCTGCCCGGGTGTCAGCCGTCCGGCACGCGCCAAGGGCACGCCCGTCCCGGGGTAGCGGGCCACCAGGGCCGCGGCCTGCCGCTCGGTCAGGTCGGAGCGGTATGCGAGCTCCAGGGCGAGCTCCTCGTCCGCCGTCGCGATCAGCCGGTCCACGAGCCGGCTCGGCAGGGAGGGGTTGGCGGCGAGTCCGCCCGACAGCGCGTTCACGCCCGCCACCTTGCCCCGGCCCCGGTCCGCGGCGCCACCACATGGGCCGTGCGGCCCGCCGTTCAGCCGACCAGGTCGGGTGAGCGCAGCATCTCGGGCGGCACGCCCCACGCGTCGACCAGGTCGACGGCGAGGGGCCGGATCCTGCGGCAGAGCGAGCCGACCTCACGGCTGATGGCCTTGGACCGCTGGACGGTCAGCCGGCCGTGCTCCATGAACCAGGCCCGGTCGGCCTCGATGGTCGAGAGGGCGAACAGGTCGCAGAGCAGGCCCAGCGCCACCTTGTTGCCGCCGTCCGGCTGTGCCCGCACCGCGTCGACGAACGCCTCGAGGACCAGCCGCTCGACGTGTGCGTGGGCGAGGGCGATGACGTGGTCCTGCACCCGCGAGAACACGACTCCCGGATTGCGCCCGCGGTCGATTCCGCGCTTGAGCCGGCGGGCCAGCCCGGCGAGCATGTGTTCCTCGCGGTAGCGGAGCATGGCGAGCTGGTACTCGGAGTCGAGCAGTCCCGCCTCCTGGTCCCAGTCGTCCCCGCCGGGCAGGAGGTCGCGCACGCGCTCGAGCAGCTTGTGGACCGAGGCCTTCTCGATGACGGTCTCGACGGCGAGATTGGTGACGTAGCGGACCATGCCGAGCTGGTCCAGGTCCTCGAACTCGCTCGCGTAGTGGGTGAGCAGCCCCTTGGCGACGAGCTGGAGCAGGACGTGGTTGTCGCCCTCGAAGGTGGTGAAGATGTCGCTGTCGGCCTTGAGCGCGGCGAACCGGTTGACCGCGAGGTATCCGGCGCCGCCGCAGGCCTCCCGGCACTCCTGGACCACCCGGGTGGCGTGCCAGGTGCCGAGCGCCTTGGTACCGGCGGCCCGCGCCTCCAGCTTGCGCCGTGCCTGCGGGTCGTCCTCGATGGAGGAGAACACCTGGTGGAGCTGGTCGCGCACGGCGTCCTGCGCGAAGTGCAGCGCGTAGGTCCTCGCGATCAGCGGGAGCAACCGCCGCTGGTGCAGACCGTAGTCGAGGAGCAGTTGCTCCTCCTGGTCCGAGGCCGCCTCGAACTGGCGGCGCCGCACCGCGTACCGGGTGGCGATCGTGAGGGCGACCTTGGCGACGTTGATCCCGGCCCCGCCGACGCTGACCCGGCCCTGCACCAGGGTGCCGAGCATGGTGAAGAACCGCCGGTTCGGGTTCTCGATCGAGCTGCGGTAGACGCCGTCTGGCGTGACGTCGGCGAACCGGTTGAGCAGCGCCTCACGCGGGACCCGCACGCCGTCGAACCGGATGCGGCCGTTGTCGACCCCGTTGAGCCCCATCTTGCGGCCGTCGTCCTCGATGTGGACGCCCGGCGCCACCTCGCCGTCGCGCCTGACCGGCACCACGAGCGCGTGCACGCCCTCGGACTTCCCGCCCACCTCGAGCTGGGCGAAGACGACCGCCAGCTCGGCGTGCCGGGCCGCGTTGCCGATGTAGTCCTTGCGCGCCTGGTCGCCCTCCGTGGTGATCACGAACTCCTGGGCGTCGGGGTCGTACCGCGCGACGGTGCCGATCGCCTGGACGTTGGAGCCGTGCCCGGTCTCGGTCATCGCGAAGCAGCCCATCAGCTTCCCGGTGATCAGGTCCGGGAGGTAGGCCTCGTGGTGGCGCTCGGTGCCGAGGTGGAGGATCGCCCCGCCGAAGAGCCCGAACTGCACGCCGACCTTCACCAGCACCGACAGGTCGCCGAAGGCGAGCGTCTCGAACGCGGCGATCGACGCCCCGATGTCGCCGCCGCCGCCGTAGCGGCTCGGGAAGCCCATGCCGGTCTGCCCGGTCGCCGCCATCCCCACCACGAGCTCGCGCACCCGCTCGCGGAAGGCGTCGACACCGAGTTCCTCGGCCTCCTCGAGGACGGAGGCGTACGTCACCAGATTGGTTCGGACGAGGTCGCGGATCTCGGCGTACTCGCCGTCGAGCACGTCGGTCAGTGCCCTGACGTCGACCTCGGGCTGCACGTAGCCGCTCGCGGCGGCGGCGGTGGTGTCGTCGGTGGCCATGTCCTTGCGCTACCCCGCACGTGGACGATCAAGCGGCCGGACCTGGTCCTCAGGGCCGTCCGGGGGACAGTTCCCCACCGCATGGCGGGAACGGTGACCGGGGTCCCGACGTGTCCGGTGCGCCCGGTGCGACCGGTGCGGCGGAAGCGGTCACCGTCCGCGGCAGCGGCACGGGTGACGGCTGCGGTGACGGCACCGGCGGCAAGGCGGCAACTCGGCTGCTGCCGCGGTGAGTTGACCGATTGCGAGCCTTGACTGGTACAGACCAATGCGGTTGAGTGTGGCTCCCCCACCACGGCCGTCCCCCACGACACGGCCGGCCCGGCCGCGCCCCGGCGCACGCCGCCCGGTCCGTTCCGGCGGGTCACGGCCCCGCCCGCAAGGGAGTTGATCTCGTGTCGAGACGCCGCCTGTCCGCCGTCGTGGCCGTTCTCGCCCTCTCCGGTGTCACGCCGGTGCTCATGCCGGCGGGTGAGGCCGCCGCGGCCGCCTGCTCGAGCTATCCGAACTGGGTCGCCGGCAGGTCCTACGCGGCCGGTGACATCGTTCGCTACACCGACGGCAGGGCCTACCGCGCCGAGCACGCCAACCCGGGCTACGACCCGGTCATCAGCACCTGGTACTGGGAGCCGTACGCCTGCGACAACGGGCCCGGCCCCGGCACGCCGGTGGGCTCGTTCGTGGTCACCGAGGCGCAGTTCAACCAGATGTTCCCGAGCCGGAACTCCTTCTACACGTACAGCGGTCTGACCTCCGCGCTCAGCGCCTTCCCCGGCTTCGCCACCACCGGCGACGAGGCCACCAAGAAGCGGGAGGCCGCCGCGTTCCTGGCCAACGTGAGCCACGAGACCGGCGGACTGGTGCACATCGTCGAGCAGAACACCGCCAACTACCCCCACTACTGCGACTGGAGCCAGCCCTACGGCTGTCCCGCGGGCCAGGCCGCCTACTACGGCCGCGGCCCCATCCAGCTCAGCTGGAACTTCAACTACCGGGCGGCCGGCGCCGCGCTCGGCATCGACCTGCTGAACAACCCCTGGCTGGTCGAGCGGGACGCGGCCGTGGCCTGGAAGACCGGCCTCTGGTACTGGAACACCCAGTCCGGTCCCGGCACCATGACCCCGCACAACGCCATGGTGAACAACGCCGGCTTCGGCCAGACCATCCGTTCCATCAACGGCTCGCTGGAGTGCGACGGCAGGAACCCCGCGCAGGTGCAGAGCCGGGTGAGCACCTACCAGCGCTTCGCCCAGATCCTCGGCGTCGACCCCGGCGGCAACCTGTACTGCTGACCGGTGTCCCCGGCACGCCCGGCCGGCCGGGCGTGCCGGCACGCCTCACCCGTCCAGGTCCGCGTACAGCAGGTCGTGGTCCGAGTGGGGTGTGGGCCGGACCCGCTCCCCGTGCGCCGTGAGGCCCCGCAGGAACACGTAGTCGAACCTGCTGCGCCAGTCCGTCGTCGTCGGGCAGTCCGCGCCCGGCGACGTCGGGCGGCAGCGGGCGTCCGCGCCGCCGGCCACGGACCACAGCGGGGCCAGCTCGGGGGCGGCGGGGACGGCGTTGAAGTCACCGAGCACGACGGCGCGGTCGTGCTCGCCGATCGCGGCGGCGAGGACGTCGGCCTGGCCCGCGCGGACCGACTCCTGGCGCCGCTGGGCGAGGTGGGTGACGAAGACGCGCACGGGCCGGTCGCCCACCCGCGTCGTGACCGCCAGGTACCCGCGGTCCTCCGAGCCGCCGTCGGGGTACTCGGCGGACACCCGGTCCGTCATCGGCGCGGCCGACAGGACGGCCTGCCCGTAGCCGCCGGGGGCCCACGGGGTCCCCCCGCAGCGGCCCCGGCTGCCGAGGACGGGCCCGTACGCGACGTGGTAGTCGAGCCCGTAGTAGGCCCGCAGGTAGTGGCGGATCCTCTCGACGTCGCCCACGCAGGCCTCCTGCAGTCCGACGACCTGCGGGGCGTAGGTGGCGATCTCCCTCGCCCGGTCGGCGTTCCGGGCGCCGCAGGGGTTGCAGAGGTTCCAGGTCATGACCCGGTGCGGGACGACCTCACGGACGGCCTCGGCAGGCAGGGGCCGGGCGACCAGGTCGCCGGCGGGCGCGGCCGGGCCGATCAGCGGCACGCAGACCGCGACCAGCGCACCCGCGAGCAACCGTCCGAGTCTTCCGGCCACCACCCGGCCCCCCTCGTCGTGAACGGATCAGCCCATCCTGCACCAGGAAATGTCGCACGCCGCGAGGGGGTGCGTGGGTCAGAACGCGTACCTGACGCGCAGCCACGGGGCGTGGGCCGCGATCAGCTCCCGCAGGCGCGCCAAGGCGTCGCGCTTGACGTCACGGGCGTAGCGGACGTTGACGGCGCCGTTCTCGGAGCGCTTGGTCTCCTGGGCGGCGGGCTGCCACAGCAGGTCCTCGGCGCGGGGGTGCCAGCCCAGGTTGACCTCGTGGAGCCGCTCGTTGTGGGTGAGCATGATGACCTCGGCTGCCGCCTGCTGCTTCACCCGGGCGGGAAGGACGTCGTCCAGGTGCACCAGCAGGTCGGCCCAGTCCTGCTGCCAGCCCGGGCGCAGCACCACCGGGGAGAGGTTGAAGTGGACCTCGTACCCGGCGTCGAGGAAGTCGGCGGCGGCGGCGATGCGGTCCGGCACGGGGCTGGTGCGGATGTCCAGAACGCGGGAGTCCGGTTCCGGCATGACCGAGAAGCGCACCCGGGTGCGGCCCCGCGGGTCCAGGGCGAGCAGGTCGGGGTTGACGAACTTGGTCGCGAAGGATGCCTTCGCGGTGGGCAGCCGGCGGAACGCGGCGACGAGGTCGGCGGTGTTGTCGCACACGAGGGCGTCGACGGAGCAGTCGCCGTTCTCACCGATGTCGTACACCCACGCCTCGGGGTCGCACTGGTTGGGCTCCCGCTTGGGGCCCTGCGCCAGGACGTGGCGCCGTACGTGGGCGACGACGGCTTCGATGTTGGTGAACAGGGTGATCGGATTGGCGTAGCCCTTGCGGCGGGGCACGTAGCAGTAGGCGCACGCCATGGCGCAGCCGTTGGAGGCGCCCGGCGCGATCCAGTCGGCGGACCGGCCGTTGGGGCGGGTGGTGAGCGTCTGCTTGACGCCCAGCACCAGCGTCTCGGTCTTGACGCGGGTCCAGCGGGCGACGTTGGCGTCGTCGCCGTGGAGGGAGGGGATGCGCCAGTGGCCGGGCACCTCGGTGACGGGGACCCCCGGCAGCCTCGCCAGGATCTGCCGGCCGCGCGGGGAGTCGAGCGCGGCCGGTTCGGCGTACACCTGGCGCACGTCCAGCATCCTCCGCGCCCGGGGGCTGTCCCGGAACCCGCCCTGCGGCGGGGCGGCCGGCTCGGCGGACCAGTCGAAGAGCGTCTGCTGCTCGAAGCCGTCCGGGGAGGAGGCGGCCGGGGAGGCGGCGGCCGGGGTCCCGTCCACAGCGCTGCTCCTGTCCAGTCACGGTCGCGGTCTCGTCGCCGCCGCGGCACGAAGAGGGCCCCGGGCCGGCGGGCGACGGTGACCCGGTCCCGCCGAGGGCCACTCGCCCACCTTACGTGCCGTCCGGCGGCGGCCCCCTAATGGATCAGTGCGTTCGCCGCGATGATCAGGAAGCCGATCATCATGTCCATTCCTCCTGCTCGGAGGGCGGACAGCTTGCCGCGGCCTGCGGCGCGGGCGGCCCAGGCCCCCACGCCGAACAGGGCGACGGTGTTGGACAGCAGGGCCACGTCCACCGCCGTGTCCTCGCTCCACCAGCCGGCGAGCGCGGCGAGGAGCAGCGCCGCCGTGGGCAGCACGCCGGCGACCAGGGGCCACTCGGCGAGCACCGCCCTCCGCCGGGTGGTGCCGGCTCCCGCGTGGCCCGACGCCCGGTGGGCGATGACGTGCGCGTACCCGTGGGCCACGGCCGACGCCAGCGCGGTGAGCAGCAGCCAGAGCGCGTCCGAACCGGGGTCGGCCGTCTCCCCCGTCGCGTCCAGCGCGGAGATCATGGCGCTGGCCAGCACCAGTCCGTAGGTGCCGCCGAAGAGCCACCGCTCCGGCGGGCGGCGGCGCGGGCCTTCGCCGGGGGCGACGCCCTCGCGGTGGGTGGTGCCGTCGGCGCGGTCGGGCATCGCATCGCCTCGGTACGGGACGGGGGTGCTGGGCCCGCACATGCTCACCCGCGCGCCGCCCGGACACGGCACGCCACGCTGACACCCCTCACACCCCACGCCCGTAAGGCGGCCCCGTCACGACCACCGTCCCCCGCGATACGGTCCCACCCCCGGCCCGCCGAGGCGGGACCTGCCGGGCGGCCCGGAGGCGGCGCCCCGCCCCGGCCGCGGTACGGGGCCGGCGGCCGCGAGCCGGGGCTGTGGTCAGCGGGCGACCGCGAGGCCGCCGTCGGTGCCCGCCGCGCGGCCGGCGCCCTCGCCCGCCCCGTCGGCGTCGAGCGCCCGCAGGATCTCCTCGACGCTCTGCTTGGCGTCGCCGAAGAGCATCCCCGTGTTCTCGCGGAAGAACAGCGGGTTCTGCACGCCCGCGTAACCGGAGGCCATGGACCGCTTGAAGACGATCACCTGTTCCGCCTCCCAGACCCGCAGCACCGGCATGCCGGCGATGGGGCTGGCCGGGTCCTCCTCCGCCGCCGGGTTGACGGTGTCGTTGGCGCCGATCACCAGCACCACCGAGGTCGCGGCGAAGTCGTCGTTGATCTCGTCCATCTCGAGGACGACGTCGTACGGCACCTTCGCCTCCGCCAGCAGCACGTTCATGTGCCCGGGCAGGCGGCCCGCGACGGGGTGGACGCCGAAGCGGACCTCGACCCCGCGCTCGCGCAGCCGTCGCGTCAGGTCGGCGACCGGGTGCTGGGCCTGGGCGACGGCCATGCCGTAACCGGGGGTGATGATCACCGAGCGGGCGCCGGCCAGCGCCTCGGCCACCTCCGCCGCGCGCACCTCGCGGTGCTCGCCCTGCTCCTCCGGACCCGCGGAGGGCGCCTCGATGCCGAAGCCGCCCGCGATCACGGACAGGAAGGACCGGTTCATCGCCTTGCACATGATGAAGGACAGGTAGGCGCCGGAGGAGCCGACCAGCGCGCCGGTCACGATGAGCAAGTCGTTGTCGAGCAGGAAGCCGGCCGCGGCCGCCGCCCAGCCCGAGTAGCTGTTCAGCATGGAGACCACCACGGGCATGTCGCCGCCGCCGATGGAGGCCACGAGGTGCCAGCCGAGCGCCAGTGCCAGCACGGTGACCGCGATCATCAGCGGCAGGCCCGGGGCGAGGACGAACCAGACCGTCAGCGCCACGAAGGCCGCGAGCGCGCCGAGGTTCAGCACGTTCTTGCCCGGCAGCATCAGCGGACGGGACTTGATCCGGGCCGACAGCTTCAGGTAGGCGACGATCGATCCGGTGAAGGTGACGGCGCCGATGAAGATGCCGATGAACACCTCGGCGTGGTGGATGCCGAGCAGTCCGGCGTCCGCCAGGTTCTGCCGCACCCGGTCGTCGGACTCCGCCTCCAGGTAGCTGTTCCAGCCGACGAACACGGCGGCCAGGCCCACGAAGCTGTGCAGCACCGCGATCAGTTCGGGCATCTGCGTCATCTCGACGCGGCGTGCCTGCCAGAGGCCGATCACCGCGCCGAGCGCCGTCGCGAGCAGGATCAGCCCGACCGTGCCCGCCGTGCCGGAGTCGGCCGCCACCACGACCGTGGCGGCCAGCGCGAGACCCATGCCGGCGATGCCGTACACGACGCCGGCCCGGGACGTGCGGTGCTGGGACAGCCCGGCGAGGCTGAGGATGAACAACAGGGCGGCGACCAGGTCCGCCGCGTGGGATGCCGTCAGGGAAGTCATCTCGGCTCAGCCTTTCGAGAACATGGACAGCATGCGGCGGGTGACGGCGAAACCACCGAAGATGTTGACGCTCGTCAGCAGGATGGCCGTGAAGGACAGGACGGTGACGATCCGGCTGTCGTGCCCGATCTGGAGCAGGGCGCCGAGCACGATGATCCCGGAGATGGCGTTGGTCACCGACATGAGCGGTGTGTGCAGCGCGTGGTGGACCTTGCCGATGACGTAGTACCCGATCACCACGGCGAGGGTGAACACCGTGAAGTTCTGCGCCAGTTGGGCCGGGGCGAAGGCCACCAGCAGGAACATCGCCAGCAGGCCGAGCCCGATCAGGCCGAAGCGGACCGCGGGGGTCGTCCCGGTCTTCCCCGGCGCGGCCCCGGCGGACCCGGCGGCGGGCTGCGCGGCCGGTGCAGCGGGGGCGGCGGGCGCGGCCGACACCGCGACCGGCGGGGGCGGCCAGGTGACCTCGCCGTCGCGCACCACGGTGACGGCCCGCTGCACGACGTCGTCGAAGTCGACGGCCAGCCGGCCGTCCTTGCCGGGGGTGAGCAGCTTGACCAGGTTGAGCAGGTTGGTGCCGAACATCTGCGAGGCCTGGGCCGGCAGCCGGGAGGCGAGGTCCGTGTAGCCGATGAGCGTGACGCCGTTCTCGGTGACGACGGTGCGCCCCGGCACGGTGCCCTCGACGTTGCCGCCCTGGGCGGCCGCCATGTCGACGACGACGCTGCCCGGTTTCATCACGGCCACGTCCTCGGCCGTCAGCAGGCGCGGCGCGGGCCGCCCCGGGATCAGCGCGGTGGTGATCACGATGTCCACGTCGGCGGCCTGCTGGTGGTAGAGCTCGGCGGCGGCGCGGTCGTAGTCGGCGGAGGTCGCCCTGGCGTAGCCGTCGGTGCTCGCCTCCTGCTCCACGTTCACCGGCAGGTACTCGCCGCCCAGGGACTTCACCTGGTCGGCGACCTCCGGGCGGGGGTCGGTGGCCCGCACGATCGCGCCGAGGCTGGAGGCCGCGCCGATGGCCGCGAGTCCGGCGACGCCGGCGCCGGCCACCAGCACCTTGGCCGGCGGCACCTTGCCCGCCGCGGTGACCTGCCCGGTGAAGAACCGTCCGAAGACGTGCGCGGCCTCCACCACGGCGCGGTAGCCCGCGATGTTCGCCATGGAGGAGAGCACGTCCATGGACTGGGCGCGGGAGATGCGCGGCACCGCGTCGAGGGCGATGGCCGTCACCCCGGCGTCGGACAGCGTCCGCAGCAGCTCGGGCTTCTGGGCGGGGGCGAGCAGGCACGCCAGGGTCGCGCCCGGCCGCAGGTGGGCGATCTCGGCCTCGGAGGGGGCGTTCACCTTCAGCACGACGTCGGCGTCCCAGGCCGCACCGGTCCCGGCGCCCGCGTCGGCGTACGCCTGGTCGGTGAAGCCGGACGGCTCGCCGGCCCCCGGTTCGACCACGACCTCGTAACCGAGCTGCAGCAACTGCCGCACCGTCGCGGGCGTCGCCGCGACCCGTGTCTCGCCGGGGAGGGACTCGGCCACCACGCCGATGCGCTGCGGGGGGTTGTGTGTGGGTTCTTGGGCAGACATGACCTGTATCTCTCGTCAGAGGATGGTGCGAGGGGTATCTGCGTTCGAGGAAGTCGTACAGCGTCCTTCCCCTTTGATCGCTGGAACCTACCGGCCGGGCCGGTGCGGGCCAACGCGGACGACCGGTGACGTGCTTCACCCGGTGGCCGTGACGGCGGCAACCGGACGCCGCCGTCCCGGGAGGGCGGGGCGGGGCGTGTTGCGGCCTCGTGACGGGGCCGCGAACAGGTCGGGGCGGCTCTTGACCGCCCTTCTCGGCGGATGCCAGTCTCTCGGCCATGCCGTGGACCCCGCTGACCAGCCGCCGGGTGGTCGATTACATGCTGATCGCCACCAGCGCCTGTCACGCCTGCTGACGGCTCTTCCCCCCCCTCCCCCGGCCGGTTCGACGGCCTTCCGGTGCGGGCCCTTCGGCGCCGCGTCGCGGTGGACTTCCCCTGACACGGCACGGCACGGCACGGGACAGCGCGGCTGTCGGCGCCGCCACGCCCGTCGACGCCCCCGCGCCCGTCGCCGCCGTGCGCCCCGACGCGCCCCGCCCCACTCCCCGCTCGGACGGAACAGGACACCGACATGAGTTACCTGTGGTACATACCCAACCAGGTCGAACCGGGCCACCGCGGCGACGACGCGGGCGAGGAGCAGGGCTGGGGCACTCTCGCCCACTCCACCGGCCTGGCCCGCACCGTGGAGGACCACGGCTGGGAGGGTGCGCTGCTGGGCACCGGCTGGGGCCGCCCCGACACCTTCACGCTGGGCGCCGCGCTGGCCGCCCGCACCACCACGTTCAAGCCGCTGATCGCGGTGCGGCCCGGCTACTGGCAGCCCGCCCACTTCGCGAGCAGCGCCGCCACGCTCGACCACCTGAGCGGCGGCCGGGTGCTGGTCAACGTCGTCAGCGGGCTCGACAACCTCGCGGCCTACGGCGACCACACCACGGACCCGGCCAACCGCTACGAGCGCACCCGCGAGTTCATCCACCTGGTCCGGCGCCTGTGGACGGAGGAGAACGTCACCTACCGGGGCGAGCACTTCGCCGTGGAGAACTCCTCCGTCCTGCCGCACCCCGACGGGTACCCGGACCGGCACCCGACCCTCTACTTCGGCGGCGCCTCGGAGCCCGCCGAGCGGGTGGCCGCCGCCGAGGCGGACGTGCAGCTGTTCTGGGGGGAGCCGCTGGAGGGCCTGGCCGAACGCATCGAGCGGCTGAGGAAGCTGGAGACCACCGTCGGACGCAGGCACAAGCCGCTGGAGTTCGGCCTGCGCATCACCACGCTGGTCCGGGACACCACCGAGGAGGCGTGGCGCGTCGCGGAGGCCAAGGTGGCCGCCATGGCCGAGCAGGCCGGGAGCGTGGCCGGCCCCGGCTGGGCCGCGGTCGGCAACCGGAGCACCGCGGTGGGCCAGCGGCGGCTGCTCGAACTCGCCGAGCGCGGCGAGGTGTTGGACACCTGCCTCTACACCACGCCCGGCACGGTCGGCGGCGGCGGGGCCGGGACCACCTGGCTGGTCGGTTCGGCCGACGACGTCGCCCAGGCGCTGCGGCGCTACCGCGAGCTCGGCATCTCGCACTTCGTCCTGTCGGACACGCCCTACCAGCAGGAGATCATCCGGATCGGCGACGAGCTGCTGCCGAGGCTCCGCGCGTCGGAGGGCGCCCCGGCGCCCGTCCGCCCGTGACACCGGCCGCCGCCCCGCCTCCCTCTCCCCCACACGCCCCCTCTCCCCCACACCCTCCGTCCCCCTCACGCCCTCCGTCTCCCTCTACCTCTTCCTCTTGTCGAAGGCAGCCCTCATGACCCTCACCGATCCCACGACCGTCAACCGGGCCGGCGTCCGTTACGGCGACCCGGACTTCGTCCTCGCGGCGAGTTCGCCGGTCATCGAGCAGCAGCTCCGTCACCGCTCGGTGCGCTCCTTCCTGCCCACCCCCGTCACCGAGGACGAACTGCGGGCCGTCGTGGCCGCGGCGTCGTCGGCGTCGACGTCCTCGAACCTGCAGGCCTGGAGCGTCGTCGCGGTGACCGATCCGGGGCGCCGGCGGCGGCTCGCGGACCTGGCGGCGGGGCAACGGTTCGTCGCGGAGGCGCCGTTGTTCCTGGTGTGGGTGGCCGACCTGGACCGCGGACACCGTCTGGCGGACCGCAACGGCACCCCACTCGACGCCACGGTCTACCTGGAGTCCACACTGCTCGGGGTCATCGACGCGGCGCTGGCGGCGCAGAACGCGGTCGTGGCGCTGGAGTCGCTCGGCCTGGGCTCGGTCTTCGTCGGCGCGGTCCGCAACCGCCCCGAGGAGTTCGCCGGGGAACTGAACCTGCCGCCGCACAGCGTGGCCGTGTTCGGGCTGGCGGTCGGGCGTCCCGACCCCGCGGAGGACGCCGGCGTCAAGCCCCGGCTCCCCCAGACCGCGGTCCTGCACCGCGAGACCTACGACGCCGGCGCCGCCGACACCGCCCTCCCGGCGTACGACGAGCGTCTGGCCGCCTACAACCGTGCCCACGGGCTCGCCGGCGCGTGGACCGAGCGCGTCCTGGCCCGGCTGGCCGGCCCGGCGAGCCTGAGCGGCCGCGAGCGGCTCCGGGAAGTCCTCGAGCGCCGCGACCTGCCCTCCCGCTGACCCGCCCGGCAGGCCCACGCCCCGGCCCTTCCGAACAGGAGAGAACGCACGATGAGCGAGCAGTACCCGCACTACGAGGACGTCCACAAGGCGGCCGACGACCGCTACGCGTCCCTGCCCTACCGCCGTGCCGGACGGTCCGGACTCGATCTGCCGGCCGTCTCCCTGGGCCTGTGGCAGAAGTTCGGCGACGACCACGCCTACGACACCCAGCGCGACATCATCCTGCACGCCTTCGACCTGGGCATCTCCCACATCGACAACGCCAACCGCTACGGCCCCCCGCACCGCGCCGCCGAGCGGATCCTCGGCCGCGTCCTGCGCCGGGAGCTGGCGCCCTACCGGCACGAGCTGATCCTCTCCAGCAAGGCCGGCGGTGTCCTCGGGCCCAACCCCAACCTCCGCGGCGGCGGCCGAAAGGCGCTGCTGACCTCCCTGGAGCTGAGTCTGCGCGCACTGGGGACCGACTACGTCGACATCTTCTACCACCACACCCCCGACGGGACGACGCCGCTGGAGGAGACCGCCGGCGCCCTCGCCACGGCCGTCAGGTCGGGCAAGGCGCTGTACGTCGGCATCTCCAACTACCGGCCCGACCGCGCGGAGGCCATCGCGCGGCTGCTGCAGGCCGAGGGGGTGCCGCTGCTCGTGCACCAGCCCCGCTACTCCCTCTACGACCGCGGCATCGACCGCGACGGCCTCGCCGAGCTCGCGCTCCGGGAGGGGTTCGGTCTCGTCGTGTACTCCCCGCTGGCCCAGGGCCTGCTCACGGACAAGTACCTGGAGACCGTCCCGGACGGCGCCCGCGCCCGCAACAGCGCCTTCCTCACGCCCGAGCACATCGACGAGACCTACCGGCAGCGCACCGCGCGGCTGAACAAGCTCGCCGTGAACCGCGGTCAGTCGCTGGCCCAGCTCGCCCTGCAGTGGGTGCTGCGCAACCCCGCCGTGACCTCGGCGCTCATCGGCGCCAGCTCCGCCGAACAGCTCGACCACAACCTGCGGGCGCTCGACGGCCCGGAGTTCACCGCCGAGGAGCTCGCCCTCGTCGACGAGTACGGCGTGCACGGCACGGGCCGGCCCGGCTGACCGCCGGGGGGCGGGCGCCGGGAGGCGGGCGCCGGAGGTCGGGCGCGCACCGGGCGCCGCGCACCACGCGGGCGGTACTCGACGACGGTGAGGGCCGGCGAGACGTACCGCTCCACCAGTTCCTCGACGCCCGGCGGACCGTCGGGCCGGTACCCCTGCGAGACGGCGTGCTGCCGCACGTGCACAGCAACCTCCCCTGGTAGCTGCGGGAACTGCGCGCACCTGCCGGAGGAACGCTGCTGTCGCTCGCGGAAGAGTGGTTCGGCACGGTCAGCCGCGCAGGAAGTACAGGACGGTCGTGATCACGGCGGTGGCCAGCAGGATGCCCCGCAGCGGCCGGGAGGGAAGGCGGCGGGCCAGGTGGGCGCCGGCCAGGCCCCCGGCCACCGCGCCGACCAGCAGGGCGGTGAGGGGAAGGGGAGCGCTCAGCGCGTCCGAGGCGACGAGGAACAGCGCCGACGCGCTGAGGTAGATCGCGGCGAGTTGGGTGACCCGCATCGGGTTGCCGGCCGCGGGGTCGAGACCGACGCCGATGCTCCACAGCGCCAGCATCAGGATGCCTACGGCTCCGCCGAAGTATCCGCCGTAGACGGCGAGGAGGAACTGTCCGACCAGGACGGCCCGCGCGCTCATGCCGACGGAGCGTCCCACGACCCGCCCCACGGCCCGGGAGAGGCGGCGTCCGAAGGCGAGGACCAGTGTGGCGAAGGCGAGCAGCCACGGTGCCGCGACGTCGAACGACGCGGCGGGCAGGGTGAGCAGCAGCCCGGCGCCGACGCCACCGCCGATCACGTCGACGGCGGTCAACGCCCTGGTGGACGCGGGCCCCACGGGCACCAGTTCACGCCGGTACACCCACGCGCCGGCCACCGCGCCGGGGAGCAGCGCGATCCGCGACACCGCGTTCGCCGTCACCGGCGGCAGGCCGACGGCGACCAGGACGGGCAGCGCGACGAACGTCCCGCCGCCCCCGACGGCGTTCAGGGCTCCGGCGCCGACACCGGCCAGCAGGACAAGGAGGAACTCGGTCACCCGCCGAGGATCACCCGTGGCCGCACGGCTCCACAATGCGGAATCGGCGCACCCTGCCTAAGGCTGGGACTTAGGCAGGACCTCCCGGCTGGGCTTCAGGGTGGGCTTTAGGCTGAGCCGGTGCGCTACGACCTGGACGACCTGCGGCTGTTCCTCCACATCGTCACGGAGGGATCCATCACGGCGGGCGCCCACCGCATGCACCTGAGCCTGCCCTCGGCCAGCGCCAGGGTGCGTTCGCTGGAACACCAGGCCGGCGTGACGCTGCTCGTCCGTGGCCGCCGGGGCGTGCGGCCCACACCGGCGGGGACGACCCTGGCCCGCCACGCCCGCGACGTGCTCGACCGGACCGCGCGGCTCGAGAGCGCCGTCGCGAGCTACTCCCGCCCGCCGACCGCTCCCCTGGTCCTGCTGGGCGGCGGCTCCGCGATGCACCGGCTGGTGCCGCAGGCCCTGATCTCGTTCCTCCGCGCCCACCCGGACACGGATGTCACGGTGGCCGAGAGCCGCACACCGCGGACCGTGCGGCTGCTCGCCGAGGGAGCGGCGGATCTGGGGGTCGTCCTGGACAACGAGGCCGGGGACCGCGGCCTGCGGACGGAACCCCTCGGCGACGACTCCCTCGTCGCGATCGGCCAGGCCGGAGGCGTCCTGGCCGGACGGTCCGCGGTGACCTACGGCGAGGTCGCCGAGCACCCCCTCGTCGGCCTCGACGCGGGCTCCTCGCTGCGCCGCTGGATCGAGAAGCGCCTCGGGCCGCACGCCCCGGTCGTGCGCCACCGCACCACGGTCGCCGACCTGAACGTGCTCGTCTCCCTGGCCGCCGCCGGCGCCGGGCTCGCCGTCGTACCGCGCCGGGCCGTCGGCCCCGGCCTGCCCGTCGACGTGTGCCCGTTGCGGGACGCCTGGGCCCGCCGCCACCACCTGCTGGCCTGGGGCAACAAGGACCACGCGGCGTCCCCGGCCACCGCGGCGCTCGCCGAGCACCTGCGCCGGGCGGCCTCGTCCGAGCCCGCCTTCCCGCCCGCCACGGCATGGCCACGGCCACCGGGGAGCGGCGAGTAGCCCACCGCCGCCCGCGCCGGCGAGGCGGGACCGGGTGGAACGTCTCCCCGCTCGAGGAGGCGTTCCACCCGGTCCGTGTCGCGTGCCGCGCCGTCCCCACGTGCGGCACGCTCAGACCCGCCGCCTCATCCCACGGGCGGCCGGCCCGGTCTTTCAGGCGCCCCGGCGATCGACCCCGCCATCGGACCCGGGATCGCCCCCGCCATCGGCCCCGGGATCGACCCCGAGGGCGGGCAGGACGACGGAGTCCACGAACCGCACCATGTGGTCGCTGTCGGCGTACCGGCCGGAGACGACCGGCCTCATGCGCAGCACGCCGAAGAGCATGTCCGGCACGAAGGGCAGCGCCGGATGGCCGGCGGGGACCTCGCCCCGGTCGACTCCCCTGCGCAGGACCGCCTCCAGTTCGGCGACCTCGGGGGCGACCAGTGACTCCCGGAGGGCGCCACGGAGTTCGCTGTCCACCGTGACGGCGTGGCCCAGCGCCTGGAACAGGCGGGTGTCCCTGCCGGACCGCTCCCCCATGACGGTGGCCACCTTCCGCAGATCACCGGCGAGCGACCCGGTGTCGACGTCGGCGAACCGGCCCTGGCGGCGGGCCCGCAGCGCGGCTGCCACGAACTGCGGCTTGGTCTTCCACTGGCGGTAGAGCGTCGACTTGCTGCACCGCGTCGCGGCGGCCACGCCGTCCATGGTGACGGCCTCGTAGCCGCTCTCCCGGATCAGTTCGAGCACGGCGTCGAAGAACTCCCGCTCACGCTCGGGCGTGATCCTGGACCGACGCGACGAGCCGCCCGGCCGCACCACCTCGTCCGTCTGCGAGGCCATCTCCTCTTCCCTTCCGCCCGGTGCGAGGCACCCCGCCCACCCCATCGATACGGCTGCGTACCGGTACTCCGCCGTACCGATACTAACCCGTCTCGATAACGCCGGACGCCGCCCGCGTCACGGGTAGACCTTGCCCCGCTGGGGGGAGCCTTCGTACTTCTCCTGGGCCTTCGCCAGCGCCTCGGCCGCGGAGAGCCCTTGGCTCATCAGCTCCTTCTGCAGGCTCGCCTTGAGCTTGCTGCTGCCCTCCGCCGCCGCGTTGACCGACCACGGTGTCCGGCAGGCGTAGATCAGCAGCGACGTGTACCTGCTGAGCGCCTGGGCCTGGTCGACGATGACGGCCAGGGGCGGGGTTTCGGCCTTCCTGGCCTCGGCGAAGGCGTCGGCGACCTGGTCGGACCACTGGAAGTCCAGCAGGACCGCCACGTCGCAGTGGTCCACCAGGCCGATCACGCGGTCGATCTCCAGGGAGAGCTCGGTGGCGTGGTGGGGCTGGACGTACTCGCCCGGTGCGTTGCCGGTGGGCTCCACCCCGGCGTTGGCGAGGGCGTCGGGCAGCGACGCGAAGATCTCGGCGTCGGCCCCGACCCGGTTCAGGCTCTGCTCCGACCGGACGGCGAAGCCGTACTGCCGTGGCGTGCCGACGGCGACGGGATGCTTGTCCTCGTAGCCGTGCGAGAACCACGCCAGCATGCCGGGGTGCTTGGGTGCCGAGGCGCTCCTGAGCATGGCGACGGTTCCCCGGCCCAGGCCCTCGATGTCGAAGGTCCGCGTCTCCAGCCTGGGCATGTCGGGCTGACGCTCGCGCCAGAGGCGATCGGCGTCGCCCACCGCGCCCTCGGCCCGCTCCTGGTACTGCTCCATGGACTCCGGCGGCGCGGCCTGCTGCGCCGTCGACGCGCTGCCGATCTCCGCGTCCATCGCGGCCGGGGTCAGATCGCGCTCGGCCAGTTGCTCCAACGCCTTCTCGGGCGTCAGCCGCTTTACCGCCATCTCGTTCCTGTTGATCTCGATGAGCTTCTTCCACACCCAGTTCTTCTGCTCCGGGTTCAGACGGGGGCTGCCCTCTCCGGCCCACTTCTGGAAGAAGGCCTGCGAGGTCTTCGACAGCACGCGCTGCACGACGCCGGCGTGGGCCGCCGTGGCCGCCCCCGGTGCGGCGGGTGCGGTGGGGTGTTCCCGGGCTGCGGAACGCTGCACGCTGCTCGCCTGCCGTCCGAGCTCGGCCGCCGTGCTCTCGGCGTCGCGTTCCAGGGCGTCGGCGGGGTCGCTGACACCCGTGGGGACGCCCCCGGCCCGCTGCTGGCGGACGTGCTGCAACTCGTGCCGCAAGGTGTGGTCGTCCATGTCGGCCGCGCTGCGGAAGACGATCCGGTTGGTCTTCGTGGTGTACGCCTTGGCCCCGAGCGCCTCGGCCGACCCGCGGTCGACGTGGACACGGACGTCACCGAAGTCCTCGCCGCCGAAATCGCCTTCCATCCTGCGCCGGACGTCCGGCCGCATCGGGCTGCCCGCGGCGCGGGTCACGGCGTCGGCCCGGGCGACGCCGTCGGTCTCCGGCTCCTGGTCGTACGCCAGCCGCTGCACGGCGGTGGCGTGACGGCAGTCCGCGTCGTGCCGGTGGCGCTCGCGTTCCATCCGCCGGACGACCGCGGCGTTGCCGACGGTCCGCTGGAGGGCACGCGCGGTCGCGGGGGACATCGGTCCGGTGCGCGCGGCGGCGGGGCCGCCTTCGAGGAGGGCCGGGGCCTGCTCGGCCTGCCGGGGAGGCGTCCGCTTCTCGTCCGGCCTGTCCAGGCGCTGCTGTCGGTCGGCACGCATGGCCGCTTCCTCTCGTGTGTCCGGTTACGGGGTGAACGGCCCGGTGCCCGCGACGGCGTCGGCGCCGCGGGCCCGGGCCGGGGTCAGGGCCTTCGGGCAGGTGAGGCGTGCCTACGGGAGGACGATGTCACGGCCGTCCCCGCCCTCGAGGACGTCCTTGCCGGAACCGCCGCAGACCAGGTCGTCGTCGCCTTCGCCGTGCAGCGTGTCGTCGCCGGGACCGCCGAGGACGATGTCGCGGCCGTCCCCGCCCATGACGTGGTCGTCGCCGGAGCCGGCGTACACGATGTCGTCGCCGCCGTAGCCCTCGATCATGTCGTCGCCCCGGCCGCCCCACATCCGCTGGTCGTCGCCGTCACCCATGAGGTGGTCCATGCCGTCGCCGCCGTACAGGGCCGCGGGTCCCATGACCATGTCGTCCCCCGCGCCGCCCAGCACCGTGCGTGCCGTGTGTGCGTGGAGTTCGTCGTCCCCGGCGCCGCCGCTGACGGTGCCGACCCCGGGGGTGAAGGCGGCGATCCGGTCGTCGCCGTCGCCGAGGTGGACGTCGATCCTGTCCGGCCGGGGGCTGTCGGCGGGGAGTTCGCAGACGACGGAGGTGGTGTCCTCGGCGCTGGAGTGCGCGCAGTGCTCGCCCGGCTCGAGCGGGACCACGTCGCGGAAGCCGATCCGCCGGATCCCGTCGCTGGTGTACATGGCGAAGACGTTGAGGTCGTTGGCCTGACCGGGGGCGGCGGTGAAGACGATCGACTGGGTCGTCCAGTCGGCGGCGACGCGGGCCTTCGCCCCGGTGGTGGTGGCGGCGGCCGGGCCGGCGGCGAGGCCGGCGGATAACAGGGTCACGGCGACGGCGCCGACGGCGGCTCGGTTTCGGTTCATGGGACCTCGTCTCGGTGAAGTGGCGGTGGACCGGCGCAACTCCCTGCTCAGCGGCGCCCTTGTAACCAACTCCGTTTGTGTCGTTGACATTTCAGGCAGAAGTCGTAGCGTTGGGAGCGCTCCCAGCATAGCTTTGTCCATGGAAGGAGTCCCCCCACATGCGCGAGAAGAGTCCGTTACCCGGGCGCTCACGGTCGGCGCTCCGCCGGCCCCTCCAGGCGCTCGTCATGCTGTTCGCCGTGGTCGCCGGCGCACTGGCCTGGTCCACCCCCGCACAGGCCCACGGCACCATCGTCAACCCCGCCTCCCGTGCCTACCAGTGCTGGAAGACGTGGGGCAGCAACCACATGAGCCCGGCCATGCAGACCGAGGACCCCATGTGCTACCAGGCGTTCCAGGCCAACGCCGACACCATGTGGAACTGGATGAGCGCCCTCCGCGACGGTCTGGGCGGCCAGTTCCAGGCACGCACCCCCGACGGGACGCTCTGCAGCAACAACCTGTCGAGGAACGCCAGCCTGAACAAGCCCGGCGCGTGGAAGACGACCAACATCAGCAGCAACTTCACGGTCCAGCTGCACGACCAGGCGTCCCACGGTGCCGACTACTTCAAGGTCTACGTGAGCAAGCAGGGCTTCGACCCCAAGACCCAGACCCTGGGCTGGGGCAACCTCGACTTCATCACGCAGACCGGCCGCTACGCCCCGGCGCAGGACATCCGGTTCAACGTCAACACCTCCGGCTACACCGGACACCACATCCTGTTCGTGATCTGGCAGGCCTCGCACCTGGACCAGGCGTACATGTGGTGCAGTGACGTGAACTTCGGCTGAGCCGAAGCACCGCACACGGCATCAGCCCCGGCCGGGCGGCGGTGATCCACCGCCCGGCCGACCCGGCCCCGTCGGGACGGGGGACCCCAGCGGTCACCCCGCCCGACGGGGCTTTCGCGTGCCGCCCGCACCGCACCCTCTTATTGGAAACGATAACCATTTATGTATAGTCCTTCTCCAGTCCCCGACGGCGTGCCCCGGGGTCCTCCCCCACGCCGTCACGCCCTGACGCCCTGACGTAGATAGAGATCCTCCGTGCGCATCCCCGAGCCCTCCCCCTCCCTCGCCGTGGCCGCGGCCGCCGCCCTGCTGCTCACCGGCTGTTTCGCCGCCGGGCCCGCCACCGACGACGCCTCCGGTGACGGGGGCCGGCTGCGGGTCGTCATGATGCAGCCACCCCGTTCCGGGCTCTCCCCGCTGAGCGACGACGCCTTCAAGCTGTCCCGGTGGAGCACCGCCGAGACGCTGGTCACCCTGGACGCCGACGGCGACCCGCAGCCGGCGCTGGCCGAGAAGTGGGAGCGGTCCGGGGAGCGCACCTGGTCCTTCACCGTCCGGGAGGGAGTGACGTTCCACGACGGCACCGCGTTCACCGCCGAGGCCGCGGCCCGCTCCCTCACCGAGGCCGCCGAGGCCGCCCCCAAGCCCCGCATCCTCGACGGTGTCGAGCTGACCGCGAAGGCCGACGGCGACATCCTCACCGTCACCACCGGCGAGGGCGACCCGCTGCTCCCCCACCGGCTCTCCTCCCCGCAGCTGTCGATCCTCTCCGCGAAGGCGTACGAGGGCCGGTCCGTGAACCCGGTCGGAACCGGCACCGGCGCGTTCGTCCTCAGGAAGGTGAACGGCACCAGCTCGGCCGCGCTCGACCGGAACGAGGACTACTGGGGCGGCCGGGCGAAGGCTCCCGGCATCGACGTGCGGTTCGTACCGGACGGCACCGCCCGGGCCGCCGCCCTGCGCAGCGGCGAGGCGGACATCGTGGAGTCGGTCCCGGTCTCCCAGGCGTCGCTGCTGGAGGAGGACCAGATCACCGAGGTCCCGATGCCGCGCACCAACACGCTCTACCTGAACACCGAACGGGGCGCCTTCACCGATCCCGCGCTGCGGGCCGCCGCCCGCGAGGCGATCGACGCCGAAGCCCTGGTGGACGGCGTCTACGAGGGCCGCGCCGACGTCGCCGAGGGCCTGCTCGGCCCCGCCGTCCCCTGGGCCGACCAGCGCCAGGGCCGCACGAGGCCCGCCGAGGCCGGCGATCCGCGCGGCAGGAGGATCACCATCGGCACCTTCACCGACCGCGCGGAGCTTCCCGAGGTCGCCGCCACGCTCCAGCAGCAGCTGCGGAAGGCCGGATTCACGGTCGAGCTGGAGATCCGCGAGTACACCAACATCGAGTCCGACGCGCTCGCCGGGAAGTTCGACGCGTTCGTCCTGTCCCGGGCGACGGTGCTGGACTCCGGGGACCCGGCCGCCTACCTCTACAGCGACTTCGGGAGCGAGGGGACGTTCAACCTCTCCCAGCTCGCCGACCCGGTCGTCGACAAGGCCCTGCACAAGGCGAACACCACGGCGCCCGGCGCGGCCCGGCGCGCGGCGGTGCTCGAGGCGGAGACCGCCGTCCTGAACAGCGACGCGGCGATCCCGATGCTGCACGAGCGGGTGATCCAGGGCGACGCCGTCGACGTCGTCGGCTCCGCGAAGGACCCGCGCGAGCGTCTGCTGGTCACCGCCGACACCCATCGCCGGTAGGCACCGCCACACGCGTCCGCGCGGCACCGGCACGGGAGCGCCGGAGCACCGGCACACAGGATCGAGCAGGACAGGACAGAGGATGAGAACCGCCGCCGCGCGCGCTGCCGCGCTGGTGACCGTGATCGGCGTCATCGGGCTGCTGCCCTGGCTGTCCGGGCGCGACGCCGCACTGAGCGTGCTGCGCGCCCGGTCCGCCGAGCAGGCCGCGACCGACGAGGCGCTCGACGCGATCAGGGAGGACCTCGGCCTGGACGCCGGGCCGTCGACGCTGCTGGCCCGCTGGGCGGCGGGGCTGCTGCGCGGCGACCTCGGCTCGTCCTGGGTGTCCGGCGCGGAGGTGCTGCCGTCGGTGGCCGGCGCCCTGCGGGTGTCGCTGTCCCTGATGAGCGTGTCCCTGGTCGTGGCCCTGCTGGTCGCGACCGCCCTGTGCGCCGGCACGGTGGTCCGCGCGGCGCGCGGAACGCTGCGCCGCACCGGCACCGGGGCGCCGGCCGCCGTGCTCGCCTCCGTCCCGGAGTTCCTGCTGGCCACGGTGGGGCTGCTGGTGCTGGGGGTGTGGCTGGGGGCGCTGCCGACCTCGGGCTGGACGGGGCCGGAGTCCATGGTGCTGCCGGCCCTGGCCATGGGGCTCCCGGCGGGCGGTCTGCTGGGCCGGCTGGTCGACGACGCCGTGCCCGCCGTGGCCGGCGAGCGGTGGACCGGCCTGTGGCGGGCCTCCGGGGTCTCCTCCCCGCGGATCGCCGGGGCGGTGCTGCGGCGTGCCCTCCCGGCGGTGGCGCCGCAGTTCGGGCTGGTCGCCGTGGGCCTCACGGGCGGCGCCGTGGCGGTCGAGACGGTGTTCGCGGTGCCCGGCATCGGCCGGACCGCGCTGGGCGCCGCCAAGTCCCAGGACCTTCCGCTGCTGCAGGGCGCGGTGCTGGCCCTGCTGCTGCTGGGCCTCGCCGCCGGTGCCGCCGCTCAGGTGTCGCGCACGCGGTTGCTCGGCCCCGGCCTGAGGGACGCCGCGCTCGCCCTGCCCGCGCCGCGACGCGCCTCCACCGGCCGGGTGGGGCGTGCGGTGCCCGCGGTCCTCGCGGCGGTCCTGGCGCTGGTCACCGTCTGGGGCATGCTGCGGGACCCCTTCACGGTCGACACGGCGGCCCGGCTGATGCCTCCGTCGTGGACCCATCCGCTGGGCACGGACGGTCTGGGGCGGGACGTGCTGGCCCGGCTCGGGCACGGTGCCCGGGACACCGTCGGGGTGGCCGGGCTGGTCTGTCTGCTCAGCTATGTCTTCGCCCTGGTCATCGGCTTCCTGCCGCGCTTCGCCGCGGGCGTGGCGGACGTCGCCAACGCCCTGCCGCCGGTGATCGCCGGCATCCTGGTGGCCGCCGCCGTCGGCCCCGGCACGGTGGGCGCCTCGCTCGCGGTGGCGTCGATCTCCTGGCCGCCGCTGGCCGCGCACGCCTCCGCGCTGGTGCAGGAGACCCGCTCCGCCGGGTTCCTGTCCGCGCAACGGGCCATCGGGGCCACGGAGTTCTGGGTGCTGACCCGGCACGTCCTGCCGTCGGTGGCCGGACCGGTGGCCCGGCACGCGGTGCTGCGGCTGCCGGGCATCGCGCTGGCGCTGGCCTCCCTCGGATTCCTCGGCCTGGGCGCCCAGGCGCCCGCCCCGGAGTGGGGCCTGCTCCTCGACGAGTCCCGCACGTACATCGAGCGGGCCCCCTGGGCGGCGCTCGCTCCGGCCGTGGCCCTCGCCCTGCTAGCGGGCCTCGCGGTCTCCCTCTCCGCCCTCACCGTCTCCCGCCGCACCCTCGGCCCGTCGGCCGTGGCGGACGCGCCCCTCGCGAAGGACGCCTCCCCCATGAAGGACGCGTCTTCCGTGGCGGACCCCTCCGCCGTGCAGGACCCGTCTCCCGTGAAGGAGGTGACCGCGTGACCGGTCGCTCTTCGCTGCTCTCCGTGCGCGACCTGTCGGTCACCTTCCCCGGCGGTCGCACGAGGCCGGCGGCCCGGCCGGTCGGCGGCCTCTCCTTCGACCTCCGGGCGGGCGAGATCCTCGCGCTGGCCGGTGAGTCGGGAGCGGGCAAGTCGCTGACCGCCCGCGCCCTGGTCGGCATGGCGCCGCCCGATGCCCGGGTCACCGGCAGTGTCCGGATCCACGACGCGGAGGTCCTGCCCGGCACCGGCGGCCCGGCCGGGCGGAAGGCGTTCGCGGGTCTGTGGGGGCGGCGGATCTCGCTGATCCCCCAGGACTCCCTGTCCGTGCTCAGCCCCGTGCATCCCGTCGGTGACCAACTGGCCGCCGCCGCACGCTCGGTGAACCGCCTCGGGCGCCGTGCCGCGCGGGCCGCGGCGGTGGCCGCCCTCGACCGGGTCGGTATCGCCGACGCCGCACGGCGGGCCCGCGCGTATCCGCACGAGTTCTCCGGCGGCATGCGGCAGCGTGCCGTCATCGCCATGGCCACCGTCAACGAGCCGGATCTGGTGGTCGCGGACGAGCCGACCACCGCGCTCGACCCCGAGAGCCAGGACCAGGTCCTGGGAGTCCTCGGCTCCCTGCGCGAGACCTCCGGCACGGCGCTGCTGCTGATCAGCCACGACCTGCCCGCGGTCCGCCGTCACGCCGACCGGGTGCTGGTCCTGTACGCGGGCCGGCTCGTGGAGTCCGGCCCCGTCGGCACGGTGCTGTCCCGGCCCCGCGCCCCGTACACCGCGGGGCTGCTGGCCTCGCTGCCTCCCGACGAGCCGGTGACCGACCGGCGGCTGCCCGTCATCCACGGGGCGCCGCCGTCGCCCGAGGAGCTCGCCACCCTGACGGGCTGCGCGTTCGCGGCCCGTTGCCCCCTGACGGACGCCCGCTGCCGCTCGCACACCCCCGAACCCGCGGCCGTCGCGGGAACGGCCGGCCACGACGACCCCGCCCACCACGTGGTGGCCTGCCACCGCCACCAGGACGTGCCCGCCACCGCGCGGGACCTGTTCCGCGAGGAGAGCTCCGCGTGAACCCGCTGCTGAGCGTGCGCGACCTCACCGTCCGCCATCCCTCCCGCGGGCGCCGCCGCGGGACCCGGCCGGTGGTCGACGGGGTCTCCTTCGACATCGCGGCCGGTGAGACGCTGGCCCTGATCGGCCCCTCCGGCGCCGGCAAGTCGACCACCGCGAACGCCGTCCTCATGCTGCGCCGCCCCGACAGCGGGCAGGTGCTGTTCGAGGGCCGGGACCTGGCCGCCCTGGACGCGGCGGCCCTGCGGGCGACGCGTCCGGCCGTCCAGCCGGTCTTCCAGGACCCCTACGGCTCGCTCAGCCCGCGCCTGCGCATCCGCGACACGATCGCGGAGCCGTTGCGCGTGCAGGGCCGGTGGGACCCGGACACCGGCCCGGCCCGCGTCGACGAACTCCTCGACACGGTGGGCCTCGACGTCCGTCTCGGCGGGCGCAGGCCGCACGAACTCTCCGGCGGTCAGTGCCAGCGGGTCGGCATCGCACGGGCGCTGGCGAGCGGACCGCGGCTGCTGGTGCTCGACGAGCCCGTCTCCGGCCTGGACCCCTCGGTCCGCGCCGGCATCCTCAACCTCCTCACCGACCTGCAGGAACGCCTGCACCTCGGCTACCTGTTCATCTGCCACGACCTCGCCGTCGTCCGCCACTTCGCCCACCGGGTGGCCACCCTGCGCGACGGCAGGATCGTGAGCACCCTCCCCGCACGCGAGCTGTACTCCACTGGGCCGTCCACGGTCTCCGGGAACGAAAGGGCCGTCCGATGACCACCTCCGCCCCCTGGACGCTCGCCCCGCTGCGCCCGGAGCCCGGCCGCGTCGTCCGGGGCCGGATCCGGGTCGAGCTGGGCACCACCGCCGTCGAGGTGCCGCTCGTCGTGGTCGACGGGGCGCACCCCGGACCTCGCGTGGTGTTCACGGCAGGGATGCACGGCGGGGAGTTCACCGGCATCGAGGCCGCCGCCCGCCTCGCGGACCTCCTGGATCCCCGGCGGGTCCACGGCCAGGTGGTCATCTGCCCGGTCGCCAACCCGCCGGCGGTGTACGACGGCCGGCTGGCCGCGTCGCCGCTCGACGGCGTCAACATCAACCGGGTCTTCCCCGGCGATGCCGGGGGCCTGCCCACCGAGCGGCTGGCCGCCTGGCACTTCACCCACCTGCTGGCCGGCGCCGACGCCTACGTCGACCTGCACTCCGGAGGCATCGACGAGGACCTGCGCGACTTCGTCGGCCACCGGCTCACCGGCGACCCCGGGCTCGACCGCCGCACGACGGCGATGGCGCACGGCATCGGCATCGCCGACGTGATCGCGGGTCTCGACGCCGGCGGCGGCAACAGCCACGCGGCGGCCGCCCGCGCGGGTGTCCCCGCGGTCCTGGTCGAGTCCGGCCGGCTCGGGGAACGGGACCCCGAGGCCGCCGACCGGCTGAGCCGTGGGCTGCTGGGGCTGCTGTCCGTGCTGGAGGTCGTGGCTCCGTCGGATCCGGCGCCCCCCGCGGGCCCGGTCCGCGCGTGGACGTGGGCGGCCTCCGTGACCGCGCCGGCCACCGGCCTGTGGTACCCGGCCCTCTCCGCCGGGGACGACGTCGCGGCCGGCGGCGTGCTCGGGTACGTGCGGGATCCGGCGGACGGACGCCGGACCCCGGTCCTCTCCCCGGTGACCGGACGCCTCTTCTACGGCATGCGCGCGCTCACCGTCTCCACCGGCGCGGAGCTCGCCGCCCTGGCCCGCCGTTCGGGCGCGTAGCCCCAGCCGCTCCCGGCCTACTTCGCCGTGCCCGGGCCACGCGTGGCGCCGGGCTCGGCAGGAGAGGCGACGAGATCCTCGTAGACGGCGACCTTGTGCCGGATCAGTTCCAGACCGCGTCCGAGCTCGGCGATCTGCCCGGCCACCCGCGCCTCGTGCTCCCGCAGCAGGGCGAGCCGCGCGTGTTCGGTGCCAGCCCCCTCACGGGCGAGGTCGGTGTAGCGCCGGATGTCCGGCAGGGGCATGCCGGAACCGCGCAGCACGACGCACAGGTTGAGCCAGGCGACGTCGTCCTCGGTGTAGACGCGCTGTCCGCCGGCACGCCGGGCGGGTGTGGACAGCAGGACGCCCTCACGCTCGTAGAACCGCAGGGTGTGCACGGACAGCCCCGTGCGTCGCGCGACCTCGCCGATGCTCAGCCCGTCCGCCGGTCCCGGCATGTTCCCCCGCCTCCGCCCACCGGCCCGTCCGGGTGCGGCACTTGATCTAGAGCCGACTCCAGATTCTAGGGTCACCGTCGTCGGGGCGGCGAGTCCGCCCGGACGTCCCCTCGTGCGACGCACGAATCCCTCCCCCCGGCAAGGAGTCGCGCCATGCGCTACCGCACCCTCGGCAGGACAGGCATCGAGGTCAGCACGTTCTGCCTCGGGACGATGATGTTCGGCGCCGTCGGCAACCCCGACCATGACGACTGCGCGGGCATCGTCCACGCGGCGCTCGACGCGGGCGTCAACTTCCTCGACACCGCGGACATGTACTCGGCCGGCGAGTCGGAGGTCGTCGTCGGGAAGGCCCTCCGCGGACGCCGGGACGACGTGGTCCTGGCGACCAAGGTGCACTTCCCGATGGGCGAGGGACGCAACCGCGGTGGCAACTCGCGCCGGTGGATCGTCACGGCGGTGGAGGAGAGCCTTCGGCGGCTCGGCACCGACTGGATCGACCTCTACCAGGTGCACCGGCCCGACCACACGACCGACGTCGAGGAGACCCTGTCGGCGCTGACCGACCTGGTGCGGGACGGGAAGATCCGGGCGTTCGGATGCTCCACCTTCCCCGCGGAGGACATCGTCGAGGCGCACCATGTCGCCGAACGCCGCGCCCTGATGCGGTTCCGTACCGAGCAGCCGCCGTACTCGTTGCTCGCCCGCGGGGTGGAGACGAACGTGCTGCCGGTGGTGCGGCGGCTCGGCATGGGCGCGCTGACGTGGAGTCCCCTGGCGTCCGGGTTCCTCGGCGGCCGGTACCGCAAGGGCGGCCCGATCGATCTGAGCAGCGGCAGAGCGGCGCTCACCCCGGCCCGGTTCGATCCGGCGCTGCCCGTCAACGCGGCCAAGCTGGACGCGGTCGAGGAACTGGTGGGGGTCGCGGACGGCCTCGGCTGCACGCTGCCCGAACTGGCGGTGGCCTTCCCCCTCGCGCATCCGGCCGTCACTTCCGTGATCGTCGGTCCGCGGACCCGGCAGCAGCTGCGTGACGTGCTGAAGGGCGCCGAGCTCGTCCTCGACGACGACGCCCTGGACCGGATCGACGAGATCGTGCCTCCGGGCACCGACCTGTACGCGCCGGACGGGGCCTGGCGCCCCCGGCCGCTCACCGATCCGGTCCTGCGCCGCCGCTACCCCGTGGACGACAGACCGGCGGCGTGAGTCTCCCGACGGCCCGTCGGCACGAGCCGGATCACGGCCGCGCACCGCCGGGTGAGGCGGCGAGCACGGGGCGGCGGGCCGCCGTGAGGAGCGCCGCGGCGAGGACCGCGGTGGCCACCCCGAGGAGGGCGACGGCGGAGGCGAGGCTGCCCGCCGGTTCCTTGCCGGCCAGCAGGACCAGCGGGCAGAGGAACTCGCCGAGGAAGAAGGCCGCGGTCCACAGGCCCATGCCGCGTCCCCGGTCGGCGAACTCCAGGAGGGACATGGCCCGGGTGACCAGCGACGGCAGCAGCAGGCCGGTGCCGACGCAGTTGACGACGGCGCCGACGATCAGCAGCGGGAGGCTGTCCGCGAGGCCCATCAGCACGAAGCCCGCGGCGCAGAGCAGCAGCAGGGCGGGCAGGCGGTGGCGACGGTCCGGGGAGAGACGGGTGAAGAGGACGGAGCCGAGGACGGTCGCGGCGCTCGCCACCGCCGTGACGGCGCCGATGGTGCCGGTGGAGTCGGTGCCGAGGTCGTCCAGCAGGTAGGCCATCTCGACGGGCACGGTGTAGAAGACGACGGCGCCGAAGACGGTGAGGAGGCAGACGCCGGCCATGCGCCGGACAGGGAACGGACGTCGCGGGAGCGGCGCCCCGCTCGTGGCGCCGTGCTCCGTCGGACGGGGCGCCGGCAGGGCGCGGGCCATGAGGGGCGCGATGAGCAGGCCGACGGCGTAGAGCCAGAACGGAGCGCGCCAGTCGGCGGCCCCGAGCACGCCCCCGAGGACGAAGAAGACCGTGGCCGAGGCGGAGGCGCACATGGTCTGCAGGGCCAGGTAGCGGTCGCGGAGTTCACCGCTGTAGTAGTCGCCGATCAGGGTGGTGCAGGCCGTCATGATCGCCGCTTCGGCGATGCCCACGAGGACGCGGCTGATCAGGATGGCGTGGAGCGAGTCCAGCCAGAGGGGTGCCGTCCCGAAGAGCGCGTACAGGACGGTGGCGGCGACCAGGAGGCGCTTGCGGCCGAGCCGGTCGACGATCATCCCGGCGAACGGGGCGAGCAGGGCGAGGGCGAGCGCGGGGACGGTCAGCACGATGGGGACCAGCGCGGCGCTGCCCGGCACGTCGTCGAAGTGGTCCTGCATGCGCGGCAGTACGGGCGCGAGGAGCACCGCCCCCAGAACGGGCAGACAGCTTCCGGCCATCAGGAGCACGGCGGGAAGGCGTCCGGCCGGAGCCGTGTCGGGGGCCTGGTCGCGGGAGGGCGGTATGACGGAAGCGGGCATCACGGCGCTCCAGTAGGAGAGGGGCGAAAGCGGCGCCCGGTGGAGACGGCCGACGAGGACGGCACGGAAACCGGGCGCGGAATGCCCTTGACTATGCGGGCCGCGGGCCGCGCTGCCCACCCTTCGCGCCATCGGGTTCCGCTATGGCCGCCATCCGTCCGACGAATAGGGGGCCGCCCCGCTGATCCGCCGGCGCGTCGGGGGGCTGCCCCTCCCGGACTCCCGGAGGTGTGCACCCGTGCGGACGGGGACGGTCGGGCGTGAACGCCACGGCCGTCCCCGCCGTCGGGACGGGGCTCAGCGGCGGCGCCCTCGCGGTTGCGGGACCTCCAGTTCCTCCAGCTGCGGCCTGTCCCCGTCCTGGATCCGCCGCCATGCCTCACGGTAGAGAACGGCGACCGGCCGGGTGGGCACCACGACGCCCAGGACGGGCTTCTCGCCTTCGAGCGGGCCGTACATCGGCACCTTCCACCGCTCCAGCGGCAGGTGCGGGATCTCGAGCCGGGTCCAGCCGCCGGGCAGGAACAGGGAGCGTCCGGCCTTGGAGCGGCTGCCTTCCACCACGAGGTCGGTCGCGGCCAGTTCGGCACGGGCGGCACGGAGCCGGGCCGTGCCGCCGCGCCGCTGGGTCCAGCCGGTCCAGCGTGCGGTGTTCCGGTCGGTGGGGTCCGGCATGGCGAGCAGCATCAGATAGATGACCGCGGCGTCCTCCCCGATGCCGTACCGCTCGGCCGCCTCGCCGACCAGGTCGGGTACGGAGCGTGCGGGGTCCTGCGGCCACCACTGCCCTTCCGCGTCGCGCTCACCCGCCACCGGGTCCCCGGGGTCGGCGAGCAGACGGGCGAATGCCTGGTCGTGGACCAGGCGCAGCGCCGTCTCCTGGGCGTTGGGCCGTTCACCGGCGGACAGCGCCGACAGGTGCGGGTCGGTTCCCGCCGCGTCCAGCAGCGCGGGCCGGATGGCGGCGACGGTTTCGGCTCCCACGGTGCCCAGCACGACCGCGCCGTGGCGCACGTGGCCCTCGCCCGTTTCGGCGGGGTCGCCGGCGGTGCTGCGGAACGCCTCCCGGTCGACCCGACGGTCGAGGTGGAGCAGCAGGCCGGGGTGGGCCAGCCGGTCGCGCAGCGCGGTCAGCACGCCGGGCAGGACGGCCCGGATCCGGTCGCCGGCCGGGAGGCGGTGGGCGAGCCATGCGGCCAGCGCCACCGAGCCCTTGAGGACGTCGTTGGTGAAACCGGGCGTCTGCTCGGCGGATTCGAGCGAGTAGCGGCCGAACCGCCAGGTCAGGTCCCGGGTCAGCCGGGGCTCGGTGGCCATGCCGACGAAGCCGTACAGTGCCGCGGAGGGTGCCCACCCCGGGGACGCCACGGTGCGGACCGCGTCGTGGAGCACCTCTTCGGGGACAGGTGTGCGCCGGCCCACCCGCTCGTTCCAGATCTCGGCCGCGCGGGCGGCGTCAGGGCCGTCCGTCCAGAGCCGGGCCGGCTCCGTGGGAAGCAGCGCCGCCACGACGGCCTGCCGGGCACCCGCGTCGAGGTTCATCAGTTCGTCCTTGGCCACGCGCGCGTCGGCCGACGTCACCCCGATCGTCTTCAGCGTCGCCGGGGGCACCGCCTCGCGCTTGTCGTCGATCCTGGGCAGGCCCGCGACCACCAACCGGGCCATGGTCGGCGTGACACCGGTGAGCCGCGCGAACTCCTCGGCGGCCGACGGGAACCAGGGGGCCGGTCCGCGTTCGGCGAGCGTGGCGCGGAACGCCGCCGCCCAGCCGGGCGCCCGCGTCGGCCGCGGTACGAACGGTCCGGAGGCGATGAGGGTGTACGGCTCGGGTACCTCGAACCGTCCGGACGGATCGTGGAGGAGCGCCCCGAAGCGGACACCCCCGGGGTCCTCACCGGAGTCCCACTCCTTGAGGAAGTGGTACGGGCGGGAAGGGAAGAGCAGGAACGCGCCGCCCGCGAGCTGCAGCACGGTCTCCTCGCTCGTGCCGCTCGGCGCGTCGGGCCCTTGGAGCCGGCTCCGGTCCAGCCGCAGCCGGACACGGCGCCAGTGGTCGGGGTCGAGCTCCGTGAGCCCGTGGGTGTCGAACACGTCGAGGAACGCGTCCAGCGCTTCCCGGTGCTCCTCCACGGTGCACTCCGAGCCGGCCCGCAACGCCAGGATCGCGGGCAGCTCCGGCAGGGCCAGGGCGTCGAGTTTCTCCAGCGGCTTCTGCCGCACCAGTTCGACGTGGCCCAGGCCCTGCGGAGCCGGCTCGGCCGGGCTCCGCATCGACCGGGCCAGCAGACGGGGCAGGCCGTAGAGGTCGTGGGCGGAGGAGTAGTAGCGGGTGTAGCGGGCGAACGTGCCCCGGCCCGTCAGGCCGACGCCGTTCAGCGCGGCCTCGAGCAGTTCGTCGCCCGGTTCGGGGCGTGTTTCGGGCCGTGGTTCGCGCCCGGTGCCTCCGGCGATCGCCGCGTCGAGCCGCGCGCGTGCCGCGTCCAGGACGCGCTGCTGTTCCGCGGCGAACCGCGTCACCCCGGCGATTCCCGTGCGCAGTGCCGGGTGGCCGACTTCCGGCAGGAGCGTGCGGACCAGTCCGGACACCAGGTCCTGGTCGTCCGTCCTCGGCTCGCCCTGGGTCCCGGCGTCCTGGGTCCTGGAGTCCTGGTTCCCGGCATCCCGCTTTCCGGCCTCCTGGTTCCCGGCCTCCTGGTTCCCGGCGTCCCGCGGCCCCTCCGCGAGGGCTCCGGTGAGCAGGGCCGCCGCGGTCTCCTCGTCGATCCGGCGGAGCGCCGCGGAGCCCTGCGGGTCGCGGGGCTGCAGCAGATGCCAGTAGCGCACGGGCGGCAGCGGCGCGGTACCCGTGGCGAAGGGGCCTGGATCTCCGGCCTGCCGGGCCTGGGCGACCACCGTGCCGTCCGCGTCGAGCAGTTGGATGCCGTACCAGTTCTTGACCACGGCCAGCGTCCGGTCGGCGCCGGGGAACCGCAGCGCGTGCAGCGGAACCCTGTCCCAGTCGGCCGGCCCGGGCACCGAGCGTCCGGCCAGGTCCTCGCACCGCCGCGAGCCGTCGGGCCGCTTCACCACACGCCAGCCGAGGACTCCGTCGACGGGCGCGCACATCGGCCCCGGTACGGCGGAGGGAGCGGGCCGAAGCCAGCCGGACTCCAGGACGCTTCCCTCCGGTGCGGCGCGCACGCCCTCGCCGAACCACTCCGGCTCTCCGGGTTCCCCCGGCGTGTCGCCGACCGGGTCGTAGGCGTGCCATGCGCTGTCACCGTTCCCGGCCCGGTTCCTCGCCCACACCCAGTACGACGTGCCGTCCCCGATCACCAGCCGCCGCTGTGGGACGACGGTGTCCCCTCGGCGCAGCACTCCGTGACCGGTGGTCCGGCCGCCCCCGGGGAGCGGGAGGGAGACAGGGGACATGCCCTCGACGGATCCGTCCCGGGCACCCAGCTCCCTGACGCCGGAGTGCTCGGAGTTCTCGACCTGTATCGGCGGCGCGTCCGCGCTGCGGTGCCAGTAGCCCTGCCACCCGGAGGCGGAGGACGAGTACCACCGGACGAAGAGTTCGCCGTCCACGTACTGGCAGTCGACACGGTGGGGCCGGCCCGCCACGTCCGGCGGAAGGCACAACTCGTGCGTCAGGACGGTGCCCTCCGCCCCGATCACGCGGACCTGCGTGCCGACCAGTACGACGAGGTACGGCCAGGCGTCGGCGATGTGGACCGACCCGGCCCGCTCGCGCGAACCCACCGCCTCCTCCCAGGCGGGCCAGCCCAGTTCGTCCAGGATGCCGGTGCGCAGGGCGCGGGCCAGTGCCGGGGCGACGCCGGTGGCGAGCGCCTCCCGTACCGCCTCCTCGGCGACCGCCAGCACCTCTCCCGGCAGCCAGCTCAGCGTGCGCAGAGCCCTGGGATGGTTGGTGAATCCGGGCAGTTCCGCGGCGATGTACGTCCGGCCGACCTCCCCCACCCATTCGGCGAGCATCGGTCGCCCACCGGGCGACCCGGCCAGGGCGAGGAGGGTCTCCCTGTGGTGCGCCGAGTCGTCCTCGGGGCAACCGCGCCGGAAGGCCGGGCGGAAGCGGGTGTCGGCCTCCAACGCGGCGAGATCACGCCGGCCCTCGCGGGCCGCCCACGCGTCCAGCCCGAGCCGGTGGTGCTCCTGGGGCTCCGCCAGCGGTACGCGCAGGGACAGGAGCTGGTCGAGGAGGTCCACGTCACCGACCGGAGGGGGCAACGTGTCCCCGGTGGCGTCCAGTTCGGTGCGCAGCGTGTCGGCCATACGATCGACGAGCGGATACAGCTCCGCCGGGGCGAGCTGGTGGCGGTCCGCACGGCACAGCTGGAGGAACCTCCGCATCCATCCGGCCGTACCGTCGGGGGACCGCACGTCGGCCGGGAGCGTGCTGTCGCACAGCCCGGCGGTGGCGCCGGACTTCTCCAGCAGGTCAAGCCACTGGGACAGTTCCGCGCCCTCCCACTCCGCGGGCATCAGGCCCAGCAGGGTGCCGCGGAAGGCGGGCTCCCGCCGGGTGAGTTCCAGCAGGGCGGCGCGGTGCGCCTTCCACCAGCCGAGCGGTGCCTTGACGGTGCCGGGCAGCACCAGCATCTCGCGCAGATACGCGACCTCCTCGGCGAGGGCGTTCCTGCCCGCGACCGCCTTCGCCAGCCGGCGCAGATCCGCCGCGGCCGGGCTCGACGGAGGCAGTCCGTGTGCCGCGAGCCGGACGAAGAGCCCGCGCAGGTGCCGGAACGCCGTTTCGACCGGGACCCGGGACGACAGTCCCTTGGCGTAGCTGGACAGGACCTTCGTCGGCACGGCGTCGGCCAGGGAGAACTCCAGGAAGACGGCGTCCATGCGCGCCTCGTCGAAGGGCAGCCCGTGTGCCGTCTCGGCCTTGCGCGCGTTGACGAACATCAGGGACGCGTAGGTCTTCTCGTCGGCGGCGAGGAACACCCGGCCCGCCTGCTCGTAGAAGGTCGGCAGGAAGTGCGGTACGGATGCGGCGAGCCGTTCCCCGATCGACTCGTAGGCCGCACGGGCCCTCTTCGGGCTCGATTTCGCCTTCCGGGCGACCTTGTTCATCTCGTCGATCAGGGACATGGCGAGATGACCGTCCGAGGGGTGACGGACCAGCACCCATTCGGGGAAGCCCAGGGCCCGGGGCCGGCCGAGGCCGACCTCCACCGGCTCGCCATCGGGTTCGAGGCCGAGGAAGCCGGTGCGCGCGCCCTCGGACTGTTCCGCGGCGGTCAGGCGCACGACGATCCGGCCGTCCAGGCCCGGATGCCGGTAGGCCTGGGTGAACATGGGCACGGCGCGGTCGCCCGCCCCGGCGGTGCCCGGCGGCAGTACGGCGCCGGCGCGCAGCAGTTCCTCCGGGTCCGCCGGCGCCGCGTTCCGTGTCATCGGGTCGTTCATGCGTGCGCCTTTCGTGGGTGTGCCTGCTGCCGTGTCGTCCGCGTTCACGCGGCGCCGTCCGTGGTCGGGGTGCGGCCGGCGTGCAGTGCCGCGGCCATGCGCATGCCCTCGGACCAGGCCACGGGGCCGACATCGGTCAGCGGCAGGCGCCGGTGACCGTCCTCGTCGCTCCAGGTCAGCCTGCCGGTCCAGGCCTTCTCCTCGGTGTAGGGATTGCTCATGCCGACCTCTGCGGTGACGATGCGCCCGGCGTCGCGGATCCGGTCCACGACGCTGCCGCCGGAGATCTTGTAGCCGAGGGACGTGGCACGGGCGGAGAGGTGGAACCACGAGCGGTACTCGGCACCGGCGAACTCGGTGATCGCGTCGGTTCCGCCGTCGATCCCGTCGGGTTTGTGCCACGTGGCACGGTGGAGCTGCTCGACCCCCTGGACGACACCCGCTCCGACCGCGAACGAACGGAGTTCCTCCAGGTGCGGGAGGAGCACCGGATGAGGCATCGTCACCGTGCGGGGAGCCAGGCGAACGGTCTCACCATCCAGGTTCACCACCCGCAGTTCACCCGAGTCGTCGGCGTCGCGCAGCAGGCCGAACTCGGCGGGGTCGTCGCCGACGACGACGATGTCGCGCAGCACCGACCGCCACGCCTCGTCGGGCCACAGCCGGGCCAGCAGGCCGGCCGGTACCGGCAGGGAGGACACCATCCAGTTGTCGACCTGCGCCGCGCACTCGGCGGCATGCCGTTCCAGCCACTCGGCGAACCGCTGGAGTTCCTGCACCTCGGGGTGGTCCCGTATCTCCTCCGGCACGCTCCCCGCCCGTCCGGGCGGGGAGTCCGCGGACGCGGACCGGGTCCGGGCCACCACCCGCCCCCCTACCAGAGCGACTTCATGTGTACCGCCCGCCACCAGCCAGCCCATCGGTTCCCGCCTCTTTCCCACTCGGATCCGGCACAGCGCGTCCGGCGACCAGGTCGGCACGCCATGCCCCGCCGTGACTACGGCGGAAGACTAGGGACACCCACCGACAGCCCTCGGCCAGGCGGGTGACCGTGGTGTGCGGTCGCAGGTGGGACGGCCGCTCCGGCGGGGCCGGGTGGTGGCCGACGCGACGGGCAGTCGGTCCGTGCCACGGGCGCGGCCCGCTGTTCGGTGACGGCTCCGCCAGGTGCGCGCGTGCACGGCGGTGAGCGATGGCTGCGTACGGGGCCCTTGGGACGGGTGAAGTGCGTGGGCGCGGACGTGGTGAACCGCCTCTGCCGGACACCGGCCACACGCCGACGGCGCCGCGCGCATCCCTCCGGCGGGCGGGCCCGCCGGAGGGTGCAGACGGAGAGTGGCGGCGGAGGAGGCACCCCTACCCGAGGAAGCTCAACCGCACCTGCCGGTCGTGGTTCGAGACGTTCGTGTCCACCAGGCACACCGACTGCCAGGTGCCCAGTTCGAGGCGGCCGCCGATGACCGGGAGGGTGGCGTGGGGCGGGACGAAGGCGGGGAGGACGTGGTCGCGGCCGTGGCCGGGGGTGCCGTGGCGGTGGCGCCAGCGGTCGTCGGCGGGCAGCAGGTCGCGGAGGGCGGCGAGGAGGTCGTCGTCGCTGTGGGCGCCGGTCTCGATGACCGCGACGCCTGCGGTGGCGTGCGGGACGAAGACGTTGAGGAGGCCGTCGCGGCCGGCGGCGGCCTCGCGGAGGAACTCCTCGCAGTCGCGGGTGATGTCGGCGACGCGCTCGGAGGAGCCGGTGGTGATCTGCAGGACGCGGGTGCTGAAACGGTCTGACATGCCGGCCATCCTGACGCATCCGGGCCGCCGGGGAAGAGAGGCGGGCCCCCGGTCGTTCGCAGGGGTGTGGAGCAGCAGGGTGAACGTGGGACCGAGGTCGTGGTGGTGGGCGCCGGGCAGGCGGGGCTGTCGGCGGCCTACCACCTGAGGCGGGCCGGGTTCACGCCCGGGCCGGGCTTCGTGGTGCTGGACGACGCGCCGGGGCCGGGGGGCGCCTGGCAGTTCCGGTGGCCGTCGCTGACGTACGGCAAGGTGCACGGGATGCACTCGCTGCCGGGCATGGAGCTGACCGGGGCGGACCCGGCGCGGCCGTCGTCCGAGGTGATCGCGGAGTACTTCGCCGACTACGAGCGCGCGTTCGGCCTCCAGGTGCTGCGGCCCGTGGACGTGCGGGCGGTGCGGGAGGGGGACCACGGGCGGCTGCGGGTGGAGACCTCGGCCGGGGTGTGGTCGACGCGGGCCCTGGTCAACGCCACGGGAACCTGGAACCGGCCGTTCGTGCCGAGGGTGCCGGGCCAGGAGACCTTCCGCGGCCGGCAGGTGCACACGGTGGGGTACGCGGGGCCGGAGGAGTTCGCGGGGCTGCGGGTGGTGGTGGTCGGCGGGGGCGCGTCGGGGACGCAGCACCTGCTGGAGCTGGCCCCGTACGCGGCGGCGACGGCGTGGGTGACGCGGCGGCCACCGGTGTTCCGGGCGGGGCCGTTCGACGAGGAGGCCGGGCGGGCGGCCGTGGCCCTGGTCGAGGAACGGGTGCGGCAGGGGCTGCCGCCGCGCAGTGTGGTGTCGGTGACCGGGCTGCCGCTGAACGACGCGATCCGGGAAGGTCTGCGGAACGGGGTGCTGGACCGGCTGCCGATGTTCGACCGGATGACGCCGGAGGGCGTCGCATGGGCGGACGGCCGGAGTTTCGCGGCGGACGTGGTGCTGTGGGCGACCGGTTTCCGGGCCGACGTGGGCCACCTCGCTCCGCTGCGACTGCGCGAGCCGGGCGGCGGGATACGGCTGGTCGGCACGCGGGCGGCGGCGGACCCGCGGGTGCACCTCGTGGGGTACGGGCCGTCGGCCAGCACGGTGGGGGCCAACCGGGCGGGCCGGGCGGCGGTGCGGGAGGTCCGGCGGCTGCTGGAGGGGAACCGCGCGGACGCGCGGGGCGGTGCGGACACGCAGGGCGGCACGGACGCGCGGGGCGGTGCCGCTGTGCAGGGCGGCACGGACGCGCAGGGCGGCACGGCTGCGCAGGGCGGCACGGCTGCGCGGGACGGCACCGGCACGCAGGGCGGCACGGACGCGCGGGACGGCACGGGCACCCAGGGCGGCACCGGCACCCAGGGCGGCACCGGCACGCAGGGCGGTGCCGCTGCCGTGGCGGCCTGAGAGCGGGAGAAGCCGCGGAGCCGCGGAGCCGCGCGTCGGGCGTCGGGCGTCACGCCCTCGCGCGGCGCCCGACGGGAACGCCCCGGGCGCCGCGACCCGGTCGTCCCCCGCTCACCCCCCGGTCGCCTCCAGCTCCGTGTCCCGCCGCACCAGCGCGGCGTAGCGGCCGTCGAGGCGGAGGAGGTCGTCGTGGGTGCCGCGTTCGACGACGCGGCCGCGGTCGAGGACGACGATCTGGTCGGCGCCGCGGATCGTGGAGAGCCGGTGGGCGATGGTGATCGTCGTGCGGTCGGCGGAGAGGGCGTCGATGGCCTCCTGGACCGCGCGTTCGGTGCGGGTGTCCAGGGCGCTGGTCGCCTCGTCGAGGAGGAGCACCGGCGGGTCCCGCAGGATCGTGCGGGCGATGGCCAGGCGCTGTTTCTCGCCGCCGGAGAAGCGGTGCCCGCGCTCGCCGACCACCGTGTCGTAACCGTCGGGAAGCGCGGCGATGTGGTCGTGGATCTGCGCGGCGCGGGCGGCGGCGTGGAGTTCCTCGTCGGTGGCGTCCGGCTTGGCGAAGCGGAGGTTGTCGGCGACGGTGGCGTGGAACAGGTAGGTCTCCTGGGAGACCACGCCCACCGCGCGGGCGAGGGTGTCGAAGTCCAGGTCGCGGACGTCCACGCCGTCGAGGGTGACCCGCCCGCCGGTGACGTCGTAGAGCCGGGGCACCAGGTGCCCCAGGGTGGACTTGCCGGCGCCGGTGGTGCCGACCACGGCCAGGCTTCCGCCCGCGGGCACCGTGACGTCGACGCCGTCGAGCACGGGCTCGTCGTGCGGGTCGTAGCGGAACTCGACGTCCTCCAGGCGCACCTCGCCCTTGATCCGGTCGAGGTGGACCGGGTTCTCCCGCTCGGTGATGTCGACCGGGAGGTCGAGGTACTCGAAGATGCGCTGGAAGAGGGCGAGCGAGGTCTGGATCTGCACGCCGGTGGACAGCAGGCTGACCGTCGGGCGGAAGAGGCCCTGCTGGAGCGAGGTGAAGGCGACCAGCGTGCCCAGGGAGACGGCGGGTCCGCCGAGGTGGAGGGCGAGACCGGCCGTCCAGTAGATCAGCGCGGGCATCGCGGACATGACGATGCCGATGACGGCCATCCGCCACCGGCCGGCCATGTTGGACCGGACCTCGAGGTCCACCAGCTTCTCGGACTCGTCGGCGAAGGACCGGGTGAGGGAGTCGGCGCGCCCCATGGTGCGGCCGAGCAGGATGCCGCTGACCGAGAGCGACTCGGTGACGGTGGCCGCCATCGCCGCCATCTGCTTCTGCCGCTTGGTGGTGATCTTCTTGCGCTCGTCGCCGACCCGGCGGCTGATCCAGACGAAGACCGGCAGCAGGAGCAGCGAGACGACGGTCAGCCGCCAGTCCAGCGCCAGCATGGCGACCACGGTGGCGATGACGCCGGTGAGGTTGGAGACCAGCGAGGTGACCGTCGAGGTGACGGTGGCCTGCATGCCGCCGATGTCGTTGGCGATGCGGGACTGCACCTCGCCCGTGCGGGTGCGGGTGAAGAAGGCCAGGGACATCCGCTGGAGCCGCCCGTACACGGATGTCCGCAGGTCGTGCATCACGCGCTGGCCGACCGTGGTGGAGATGAGGGTCTGCAGCACGCCGAAGACCCCGCCCAGCACGGCGCTGACGATCATGCCCAGGACCAGCAGGCTCAGCAGGCCCGTGCGCTGCTGCGGGAGGGCGACGTCGAGTATCTCGCGGAGCAGGAAGGGGCTGGCCACCGAGACCAGCGAAGAGGCGCCGACCAGGACGGCGACCACGGCGAGACGGCCCCGGTAGGGCCGGAAGAGGCGCAGGATGCGGCGGACCTGCCGCGGCCGCTCGGGGTCGGCCGGGGGCGGGGTCCAGTCGATGCGGTCGGGACGCATGGGCTCCTTAGGGATGAGGACGGCCGATGAGGACGGCGGACCACGGATCGTCGAAGAGCTTAGCTCACTGTTACCTATATTCACAATGAACATGGTCCTGGTACCGTGCCCGCATGACGCCTCCCGACTCCGACGGGCTCCTCGCCGAGCAGCTGCTGCGCCTCACCCGCCGCGTCCACCGCATCCAGAAGCGCCATCTGGAGCTGCGGGGGATGGCGATCACCCCGGCCCAGTCCCGGCTGCTGCGCGCCCTCGCGGCCTGTGCCGCGCCCCCGCGGATGGCCGACCTGGCCGAACGCCTGGAGGTGGTCCCCCGCGCCGTGACGACGCTGGTGGACGGGCTGGAGGCGAGCGGCCGGGTGCGGCGTGCGCCCGACCCGGAGAACCGCCGGGTGACGCGGATCGAGCTGACGGACGAGGGCCGGGCCGCGCTGCGGGAGCTGCGGGCGGCGCGGCGGGCGGCGGCGGAGGAGATCCTGGAGCCGCTCTCCCACGACCAGCGCGAGGTGCTCGGAGGCCTGCTGAACACCCTCGTCGACGGCGCCCCCGCGGGCCGCCCGGGAGCCGTCTAGGGACGCGCCGGGGCCGGCTCCCGGACGCGCCCGGGAGCGGTCCGCGGACGCCCTCGGGAGCGGTCCACGGACGCTGCGCGGCCACCCCGCCGTTTGCGCGGTCCCCGGCCCCGGTGGACGCTGGACAGTGTGAACGGCCGCTACTCGGCGGGAGGAACTCGTGGGCATCGCCGACGGACCAGGGGACGACGTCTACCAGCCCGACGCGTCCGACATCCAGGACGACTCCGGTCTCCTCGACGTCGAGGACACGCTGGAGACCGACGACGTCGACGACCCGCTGGACCGCGGCTGGTCCCCGCCGGAGAAGCCGTGGGGCGTGGAGCACACGGGCGAGACGGCGGCCGAGCAGCACCGGGGCGAGTCGCTGGACGAGCGGCTGGCCAAGGAGGTGCCGGACGGGCCGGACCTCGGACTCGACGGCGACGGCATCGGCGACTCCGTGGACACCGACGGGGAACCGCTGGACGCCGAGGTCGGGTCGGCCCGGGCCGGACGGCTCGTGGCGCCCGACGAGGGCCTGCGCCGCGACACGGAGGCGGTCCTGGCCGCCCGTGACGTGGGCATCGACGGAGCGGCCGCCTCGGCGGAGGAGGCGGCCGTCCATCTCATCGACGAGGAGTGAGGACCGTGCAGAAGGACAAGCACCCCGACTACCGGCCCGTGGTCTTCCGCGACCGGGCGGCCGGCTACGCGTTCCTCACCCGGTCGACGGCGAGCAGCGACCGGACGATCGACTGGGACGACGGGCAGACGTATCCGGTGATCGACGTGGAGATCTCCGCGGAGAGCCACCCGTTCTACACCGGCAAGGCCCGCACGGTGGACTCCGAGGGCCGCGTGGCCCGGTTCGAGCGCCGGTACGGCGGGGCGGCCGGCGCGGGCGGCGGCGACCGGGGTGCCGGCGACGACCGCGGTGCCGGCGGCGACACCGCCTGACCGGGGGCGACCCGGCCCGAGTGCCTCGCGCCGCGGGCCACCGTCCCTCAGGACCCCGGGCCGGGGTCCGGGTGCACGGCGGCGTGCAGCCCGGCGCGGGCCGCCTCCAGCTGGGCGGCGAAGGCTATGCCGAGGAACAGGGCGATGCCGGTGAGGTTGGCCCACAGCAGCAGGGCGATGAACGCGGTGAGCGGCCCGTAGACGGCGCCGAAGCCGCCGGTGTTGCCCACGTACAGCTCGAGCAGCGCGGTCGCCGACACCCAGATGATCAGGTGGACGGCCGAGCCGAGGGCCAGCCAGGTGTAGCCGGGCTGCCGGCGGCGCGGGGACCACCGGAAGATCACGGCGGAGGCGGTCCACGCCAGCAGGAGCCCGAGCGGCAGGTCCAGGTGGTCCCACCACCGGGCGCCGCCGGACCAGCCGGCGGACCGCGCGACCGCGTCGCCGACCGCGTCCCCCGCGACGAGCACCAGGAAGCCGAGCACCATGGGCAGCCCCGCCGCCCCGGCGAGCACCAGGGCGCGCCCGTACTTGCGCAGGGCGGGCCGGTCGCGTTCGACGCCGTAGATGCGGTTGGCGCCCCGTTCTATCTGGCCCATGGCCGAGGCGAGGTTCAGCAGCGCGAACGCCAGGCCGAGGACCAGCGCCAGGTTGCTCCACACGCCGCCGTGCGCGGTGCGCCGGGCGCCCTCCAGCACCTCGCGGACGATGTCGTCGCTGGTGCCGGGGACGATCCGTTCGAGGGTGAGTTCGATGATCCGGCCGATGCCCTCGGTGTGGGCGGAGGTGGCGAGTCCGACCAGCGCGGCCGTGAAGGGCACCGCGCCCACCACGATCTGGAAGGCCAGCGCGCGGGCGTTGGTGAAGCCGTCCGCGTACCGGAAGCGGCTGAAGGCGTCCAGGAACAGCTGCGTCCCGCCGTACTCGCGCAGGGCGGTGAGCGCCTCGTCGCCGGAGAGTTCCTCTCCGAGCATGTCCCGGGTCTGGGGGACGTGGACGACGGTTCCCATGGCCTGAGGTCTCCTCGCGCGGTGGGGTGCGGTGCGGGGCTGGGTGCGGTCGGGGCGTGGTGCGTTCCCCTCCTCCTGCCCCGCGGCGCGGTTCCCCACCGTGGCCGGGGCCGATCGGGTCCGGGCGGGTCTCAGATGACGTTGAGCGCCGCCGCCGCGCCCACGCCCCCGAGGATCATGAAGCCGGGCATCAGGACCCGGACCTCCACCCAGCTCCCGGCACGGAAGCGCAGGGGCTTGGGCGGGCCCAGCGGGTACCAGCGCCTGCGGCCGATCGGGATGGGCCACAGGACGGGGCAGCCGGAGACGGTGAGGGCGTCACCGACGCAGTGGACCAGGGCGCCCAGCACGATCGGCAGCCCGAGCCACAGGTACTCCTGGCCGGGGCCGTCGAACATCCAGGTCGCGCCGTTGCCCGGCTTGTCCAGGATCCCCGCGATGATCCACGAGGTGGCGGCGGCCAGCAGCCACACCAGCACGTCGGCGCTCGAACCGCGGGTGGCCCGCCACAGCAGGCCCTCGATGGCCAGCACCAGGTGCACGAAGAGGATGAAGAGGACGCCCCAGCGGTCCCCCAGGGTGGCGATCGCCGCGGAGCCGCCGCCGATCAGCAGCGCCCACACCCAGGTGTGGGTCAGGGTGCGGTGGCCGCCGGAGCGCCGTGGGTCACCGGGTTTCTTCGTCGACTTGTAGACCGCGTAGGACAGCTTGTCGACGATCTCGCAGATCCACTTGGAGATCGGCCCGAAGGCGCGCGAGATGGTGGCCGCCTTGTGGTCGAGGTCGGGGGCGAGGGCCGCTCCGGCACAGATCAGCGCACCCGCCAGCAGGACGGGCCAGGGCATCGGCTCGCCCCAGGCGGCGGCCGCCGCTCCGACGCCGAGCCAGGCGGCCGCGCCCGACAGAGAATGTGCTGGTCCCATCATGGCGTCGCCCGCCCCGTTCTACGTTGTGCCGCTGTGGAGTTCGGCGGCCCAGCGTAGCGGTGACGATCTTCGTGCGGTGATCCGATTCCCTGATCGTGACCTGGTCCGGGCAAGATGGGGACGTGACCCTCATCGATCAGTTGCCGCAGACCGCCGATCCGGACGCCCTTTACGAAGCCTTCGAGTCGTGGGCCCAGGACCGGGGCATCACGCTCTACCCCCACCAGGAGGAGGCGCTGATCGAGGTCGTGTCGGGGGCGAACGTGATCGTCTCGACGCCGACCGGGTCGGGCAAGAGCATGATCGCGGCGGCCGCCCACTTCGCGGCGCTCGCCCGGGACGAGGTCACCTTCTACACGGCGCCGATCAAGGCCCTGGTCTCGGAGAAGTTCTTCGAGCTCTGCAAGATCTTCGGCACCGAGAACGTCGGCATGCTGACCGGCGACGCCTCGGTCAACGCGGACGCGCCGGTGATCTGCTGCACGGCCGAGGTGCTGGCCTCCATCGCGCTGCGCGACGGCCGGAACGCCGACGTCGGCCAGGTGGTGATGGACGAGTTCCACTTCTACGCGGAGGCGGACCGCGGCTGGGCCTGGCAGATCCCGCTGCTGGAACTGCCGCAGGCGCAGTTCGTGCTGATGTCGGCGACGCTCGGTGACGTCTCGATGTTCGAGAAGGACCTCACCCGGCGCACCGGCCGCCCGACCGCCGTGGTGCGCTCGGCCGTCCGCCCGGTGCCGCTGTCGTACGACTTCCGGTACACGCCGCTGACCGAGACGCTGACCGAGCTGCTGGACACCCGGCAGGCCCCGGTCTACATCGTCCACTTCACCCAGGCGCAGGCGGTGGAGCGGGCGCAGGCGCTGATGAGCATCAACATGTGCTCCAAGGAGGAGAAGGAGAAGATCGCCGACCTGATCGGCAACTTCCGCTTCACCACCAAGTTCGGCCGCAACCTCTCGCGGTACGTGCGGCACGGCATCGGCGTCCACCACGCCGGCATGCTGCCCAAGTACCGGCGCCTGGTGGAGAAGCTGGCACAGGCCGGTCTGCTCAAGGTCATCTGCGGCACCGACACCCTGGGCGTGGGCGTCAACGTGCCCATCCGCACGGTGCTGTTCACCGCGCTCACCAAGTACGACGGCAACCGGGTACGCACGCTGCGGGCGCGCGAGTTCCACCAGATCGCGGGCCGGGCCGGGCGCGCGGGCTTCGACACGGCGGGCTTCGTGGTGGCGCAGGCGCCGGAGCACGTCATCGAGAACGAGAAGGCGCTCGCCAAGGCCGGGGACGACCCGAAGAAGCGCCGCAAGGTCGTGCGCAAGAAGGCTCCGGAGGGCTTCGTCGGCTGGACGGAGAGCACCTTCGAGAAGCTGATCGCCTCCGACCCCGAGCCGCTGACCTCCCGCTTCCGGGTCACCCACGCCATGCTGCTGTCGGTGATCGCCCGCCCGGGCAACGCCTTCGACGCCATGCGCCGGCTGCTGGAGGACAACCACGAGCCGCGCAAGCAGCAGCTGCGGCACATCCGCCGGGCCATCGCCATCTACCGGTCGCTGCTGGACGGCGGGATCGTCGAAAAGCTGGACACCCCGGACGCCGAGGGCCGGATCGTCCGCCTGACGGTCGACCTCCAGCAGGACTTCGCGCTCAACCAGCCGCTGTCCACCTTCGCGCTGGCCGCGTTCGAGCTGCTGGACCCCGAATCGCCGTCGTACGCCCTGGACATGCTCTCGGTGGTGGAGTCCACGCTGGACGACCCGCGGCAGATCCTGCACGCGCAGCAGAACAAGGCGCGCGGCGAGATGGTCGCGCAGATGAAGGCGGACGGGGTCGAGTACGAGGAGCGCATGGAGCGGCTGCAGGAGGTCAGCCACCCCAAACCGCTGGAGGAGCTCCTCTTCCACGCGTACAACACCTACCGCAAGAGCCACCCGTGGGTGAGCGACTACCCGCTGTCGCCCAAGTCGGTGGTCCGCGACATGTACGAACGGGCGCTCACCTTCACGGAGTTCGTCTCCCTCTACGAGCTGGCCCGCACCGAGGGCATCGTGCTCCGCTACCTGGCGAGCGCCTACAAGGCGCTGGAGCACACCGTCCCCGACGACCTGAAGTCCGAGGACCTCCAGGACCTGATCGCCTGGCTGGGCGAGATGGTGCGCCAGGTGGACTCCAGCCTGCTCGACGAGTGGGAGCAGCTCGCCAACCCCGAGGTGATGACCGCGGAGGAGGCCCAGGAGAAGGCGGACCAGGTGAAGCCGGTCACCGCCAACGCCCGCGCCTTCCGGGTGCTGGTGCGCAACGCGATGTTCCGCCGGGTGGAGCTGGCCGCCCTCGACCAGGTCGGCGAACTCGGCGAGATGGACGCCGAGTCGGGCTGGGACGCCGACCGCTGGGGCGAGGCGATGGACGCCTACTGGGACGAGTACGACGACCTCGGCACCGGCCCGGACGCCCGCGGCCCGCGCCTGCTGATGATCGAGGAGGACCCGCAGCACGGTCTGTGGCGCGTCCGCCAGGCCTTCGCGGACCCCGACGGCGACCATGACTGGGGCATCAGCGCCGAGGTCGACCTGGCGGCGTCCGACGCCGAGGGCCGCGCGGTCGTGCGGGTCACCGGCGTCGGCCAGCTGTGAGCGGCCCGCCACCGGCGGCGCGGGCGGCGTGGGACGCGAATGACGTGGCACGCGAATGACGTGGCACGCGAATGACTTGGCACGTGCATGACGTGGACAGGAGTGACGTGGGACAGGAGAAGACATCCCCATGACGAATCCGGCGGAGGGCCTGGTCGCCCTGCTGGACCTGGAGCAGATCGAGGTCAACATCTTCCGGGGCCGCAGCCCGGACGAGTCCCTGCAGCGCGTCTTCGGCGGGCAGGTGGCCGGCCAGGCACTGGTCGCGGCGGGCCGCACCGTGGACGACGACCGGCCGGTGCACTCGCTGCACGCCTACTTCCTGCGGCCGGGGCGGCCCGGCGTGCCGATCGTCTACCAGGTGGAACGGGTCCGCGACGGCCGGTCGTTCACCACCCGCCGGGTGACCGCCGTGCAGCAGGGGCGCACGATCTTCAACCTGACGGCCTCCTTCCACCTGCCGGAGGAGGGTCCGTTCACGCACCAGCTGCCTCCGGCCCGTGAGGTGCCCGACCCGGAGTCGCTGCCGACGGTGGTGGACGCGATCCGCGAGCGCCTCGGGGCGCTGCCCGAGCAGCTGGAGCGGATGGCGCGCCGCCAGCCCTTCGACATCCGGTACGTCGACCGGCTGCGGTGGACGCCGGAGGAGGTGGCGGGGGCCGAGCCGCGCAGCGCGGTGTGGATGCGGGCGGTGGGCCCGCTGGGCGACGACCCGCTGGTGCACACCTGCGCGCTGACCTACGCCAGCGACATGACGCTCCTGGACGCGGTGCGGCTGCCGGTGGAGCCGCTGTGGGGGCCGCGCCACTTCGACCTGGCCTCGCTGGACCACGCGATGTGGTTCCACCGGCCGTTCCGGGCGGACGACTGGCTGCTGTACGACCAGGAGTCGCCGATCGCCGTCGGTGGCCGCGGGCTGGCGCGCGGGCGCATCTACGACCGCGAGGGCCGGCTGGTGGTGTCGGTGGTGCAGGAGGGCCTCTTCCGCACCCTGTAGGCCGGCGCCCCGGCGGCGCTGCCCCGGCGGCGGCGGACGCCGCACGGCGCAGCCCCGGTGGCAGCCCGGGGCCGGGATGCCGAGGATGGCGGCATGGCGCACAGGATGGACGACCGGGAATGGCGGGACTTCGTCACCGCCGGGACCCGCACCGGAAAGCTGGCCACCACCCGGGCCGACGGTTCGCCGCACGTCGCCCCCGTCTGGTTCACGCTGGACGGGGACGAGGTGGTGCTGACCACCGGCGCGGACACCGTCAAGGGCCGCAACCTCGCCCGGGACGGCCGGGCCGCCCTCTGCGTGGACGACGAGCGGCCCCCGTTCTCGTTCGTCGCGCTGACCTGCCGGGCGCGGCTCGTCGACGACCTGGACGAGCTGCGGCACTGGGCGACCCGGATCGCCGCCCGCTACATGGGTGAGGAGCGGGCGGAGGCGTTCGGGGCGCGCAACGCGGTGCCGGGCGAGCTGCTGGTGCGGCTGTCCGTCGAACGGGTCAGCGCCGTCGCCGGTCTCGCGGACTGACCGACCGCCGTCAGCCGACCGAGTCGAGCAGGCGCGCGGTGTGCATCCGTCCCGCGTGCTCCACCACGCTGATCAGGACCTCCTTGCCGGACTCCCGTTCCCGGGCGTCGCAGAGCACCACGGGCGTGCCGGGGTCCAGGTCGAGGGCGGCGGAGACCTCGTCGGGCGTGTAGGACCGGGCGCCCTCGAAGCAGTTGACGGCAACCACGAACGGGATGCCCCGGTGCTCGAAGTAGTCCACGGCCGGGAAGCAGTCCTCGAGCCGCCGGGTGTCGGCGAGCACGACGGCGCCCAGCGCGCCCTGGGCCAGTTCGTCCCACAGGAACCAGAAGCGGTCCTGGCCGGGCGTGCCGAAGAGGTACAGGGAGAGCCCGGCGCGGATGGTGATGCGGCCGAAGTCCATGGCCACGGTGGTGGTGGTCTTCTGGTCGACGCCCGCGGTGTCGTCCACCGTCCGGCCCGCCTCGGTGAGGAGTTCCTCGGTGCGCAGGGGCCGGATCTCGCTGACGGCGCCGACCAGGGTCGTCTTGCCCACACCGAAGCCGCCTGCCACAAGGATCTTCAGCGCCAGCGGGGCGGAGCCGTCGTCGGTGCCGGCGGTGCCCGTCGTCCCGCCGGAGGTGGTGTCCGTCTGCTGGGGGACCATCGATCACTTCTCTCGGGTGTCACGGGCGATCGGCTCGCCGCGAGGGGTCGGTCACGGTGGGGGTCGTTCGGTGGGAGTCGTTCGGTGGGGGTCGTCCGGCGGGGGGCGTTCGTGGGGGCGGGCACGGCCGGCGGCGAACCGGCTGACGCTGACGCGATCATAGGACTGATGCGCCCGGGAAGCCCCCACGGATTCTCACAGCGCGCGCAGCCCGGCGATCACCTCGCGCAGAACCCTCTCGTCGGGCAACCGGGCGGGCGGCACGGGCCGGCTGACGGTGACGCAGCCCAGTTCCAGCAGGTCCCCGAGGAGGACGCGGACGACGCCGACGGGGAGGTCGGCGCCCGCCGCGAGTTCGGCGACCGACTGGGTCTCGGTGCGGCACAGTTCCAGCAGCAGACGGTGCTCGGGGGCGAGGGCCGTCGCCGCGCCGGGCGGGGCCTCGGGGTCCGGGGAGATCAGCGCGATGAGGTCGAAGCCGGCACCGGCGGGTCCGGCGCTGGTGCGCCCGCCGGTCATCGCGTAGGGGCGCACCAGCGGTCCGGCCTCGCCGTCGAACCACTGGCTCTCGTACCACCGGCCGCCCGACGGGGCTGCCTCGCCCGGGCGCGGGGGGAACGGGGTGTGCGTCGGGTCGGTGTCGCGCATCGCGGAGTTCCGCCTCCCGGTCAGCCGACGGGCGGCCGCACGGGAACCCGCGGCTGCTGGTGGAGGTGTTCGCCGACCCGCTTGACCATCCGGGCCATCTCGTAGGCGATCAGGCCGATGTCGACCGTGGCGCCGGTGAGGACGGCGAGGCAGGAACCGGCTCCGGCGGCGGCGACGAACAGGTAGCCGTCGTCCATCTCGACCATCGTCTGGCGGACCCCGCCGACGCCGAAGTGGCGGCCGGCCCCCTTGGCGAGGCTGTTGAACCCGGAGGCGACGGCGGCGAGGTGGTCGGCGTCCTCGCGGCCGAGGCCGCTGGAGGAGCCGACGGCGAGTCCGTCGTCGGAGAGGACCACGGCGTGCCGCACCGCGGCGGTGCGGATCACCAGGTCGTCCAGCAGCCAGTCGAGTTCGACGGACCGCCGCGGCCCTCCGGTCAGGGGGTCGTGGGCGAGGGTCAGGGGGTCGTACGTCATGCGGGGTCTCCTTCGCTGCTGTCGGGGCGGCCGGGCGTTCCGGGGCCGCGGCCGGGCGGGTGCCCGCCGCCGCGCACCCAGCCGTCGCGGTAGGCGGCCATGCGGTCCCGGACCGCCTCCGGGGTGCGGTCCTCGGCCGGGGCGGGGGCCGGCGCGGCCGACGCGGGGGGCCGCTGCCGGAGTTGCGGGACGAGGTGGCGCTGCCGCACGCGCCGGGGCAGGGGGGCGCCGGCGGGACCGGTTCCCGCGGCGGTTCCGGGGCCGGTGGTTCCGGGGCCGGTGGCGTGGCCGCCCGGCCGGCCGGTGGCGGTTCCGGGGCCGACGGGGGCTCCCGGGCCGGAGGCGGTTCCGAGGCCGGAGGCAGGGCCGCCCGGCCGACCGGGCCCGGTTCCGGGGCCGACGGGGGCTCCCGGGCCGGTGGCGGGCCCGGGGGCCTCGGGCCTCGGGCCCGGGTGGGGCGTGGCTCCGGCAGGGGCGGAGGCACCCGGGAAGCCGGGGGTCGCGGACGGGGCCGGCCCGCCCGGGGAGCCGGTGGTGGAGTACGGGACGGAGGCGTCCGGCGTGGCCGCCCCGCCGCCGAAGGCCGGCGGGGCGGCAGGGGCCCGTCCGCCGGGCGGGCTGTCGTGGCCGACCGGTGCTCCGGTGACGGGTGCCGTGCCGTCCGGCGTCGTGACCGCCGGGCCGCCGGCGGAGGCGGTCCGGTCGTGCGCGGTGCCGAGCGGGTCGTCGGCCGTACCCGGTCGGCCGTGAGCCGTGCCGAGCCGGTCCGCGGTCACCCCCGGCCGTTGGTCACCGGCACCAAATCGATCCGCGGTCGCACCGGCACCCGCACCCGCACCGTCGTGACCGGTGCCGAGCCGGCCGCTGTCGACGCCGCGCCGGTCCGCGATCGCCTCCGCACGGTCATGACCGGCACCGCGCCGCTCCGCAGCCGCGGCCGTGGCCGCGCCCCGGCGGTCGGGGGCGGTGCCGAGAGGGTCGCGGGTGCCGGTGTGCCGGGGGACGGGGGACGGCCGCGTGGTGTCCGGGGTGGCGCCGTCGCCGGGGCGGAAGGGGCCGGTCGCGGGGCCCGCCTCGCGCGGGGCCGGGGCCGCACGGCGGGGGCGGAGGGCGGTCACACCGGGCGGCGGGTCGGCCGGCGGGAGTTCCTCGGCCGGCCCGGCCTGGGCGGTCAGTACCGGCCGGGCCCCGGCCGCCGCCGGCAGCGCCGCGCCCCGGTCCGTCCCCCGGTCGTCCGCACCGCCCGGCCGCCCGGCGTCCCCCGGGTCCGCCTCGGCGTGCAGCAGGTTCTTCGGCAGGAGCACCACCGCGGTGGTGCCGCCGTACGGCGAGGGGCGCAGGTGCACCTTGATCCCGTGCCGCGCGGCGAGGCGGCTGACCACGAAGAGCCCCAGCCGGTCGCTGTCGAAGAGGTCGAGCGCCTCGGACTGCTCGATCCGCCGGTTGGCCTCCGCGAGGGTCTCCGGCCCCATGCCGAGGCCCCGGTCCTCGACCTCCACCGCGTACCCGTTGCCGACGGTCTCGCCGGTGACCCGCACCTTGGTGTGCGGGGGCGAGAACTGCGCGGCGTTCTCGACGAGTTCGGCCAGCAGGTGGGTGAGGTCGGCGACCGCCGCGCCGGTGACGGCGGTCTCGGCGAGCTGCCGGACGTCGACCCGCGCGTAGTCCTCGATCTCCGAGACGGCCGCGCGGACCACGTTGGTGAGCGAGACCGGCCGGCTCCAGGCGCGGCCGGGGGCGGCGCCGGAGAGGATGATCAGCGACTCGGCGTGCCGCCGCATCCGGGTGGTGAGGTGGTCGAGGCGGAACAGGTCGCTGAGCTCGTCGGGGTCCTCGGCGCGGCGTTCCATGCCGTCCAGGAGGGCGAGTTGGCGGTGCACCAGCACCTGGCTGCGGCGGGCCAGGTTCACGAAGACGCCGGAGATGCCGCTGGCCAGTTCGGCGCGCTCCACGGCGGCGCGGAGCGCGGCGCGGTGCACGGTGCCGAGCGCCTCGGCGACCTGGCCGGTCTCGTCCTCGGCGGGCGGGCCGTGCGGGGCCTCGGCGTCGACGTCGATCTCCTCGCCGGCCCGCAGTTTGCGCATGGCCTGGGGGAGCTTGCGCCGGGCGATCTCCAGGGCGCCGTTGCGCAGCCCGACCAGGTCGGCGACGATGCCCCGGCCGATGCGCACCGAGATGAGCAGGGAGACGCTCACCGCGAGCAGGCCGAGCAGCACCGCGCCGCCCGCCGGGCTGATCAGCCCGCGCGTCAGCGGCCCGGCTCCCGCGGGGTCGGCGTGGGAGGCGTGGTCGGCGATGTCCCGCAGGGCGTCCTGCACCTGGGCGTGGGCGGCCTCCCAGTCCGCCGCGGGGACGGCGCCCGCGGCCGCCTCGCCGGAGCCGGCCCGCAGCACGGCGTCCTCGGCCTCGACCAGTTCCTCGTGTCCTCCGTCGCGGACGAGTTCCCGCCAGGCGCCGCGCTGGGGTTCGCGGAGGTCGGGGGCGGCGTGGTCGACGAGCGCCCGGCGGGTGGCGGTCGCCGCGGTGAAGAGGGCGCGTCGTTCGCCGTCGAGCGAGCCGTCGAGCCGTGCCGAGGCCAGCAGGGCGTCCTCCTGGGCGAGGGCCTCGCCGGCCCGGCCGAGTTCCAGCAGGATCCGGGCGTCGGAGCCCTCCCGGACGTGCGGGATGGAGGTGAGGGCGCCGTCCACCGCCAGGGCGTCGGCGATGACGTCGGTGTACGCGCGGTAGGTGTCCTTCCAGCCGGCGTCGCCCTCGAGGAGGGCGCCGCGCACGGAGCTCAGGGCGTCGGCCCCGGCCAGGAAGCCGCGGAGGCGCGCGGGGACCTCGGGCGGGAGCTCCCCGCTGTCGGCGACGGTGCCGGCGCGGCCGAGCCGCAGCTTCCCCACGGCCCGGTCGGTGGCGTCGGCGAGGGCGCCGGACTCGCCGCGCGGCGCCGCCTCGCCGCCCGTGGCGTGCCGCAGCGCGAAGGCGCGTTCGGCCTGCAGGGCGACGACCGCCTCGGCCGCGGGGACGCGGACCTGGGCGTCCACGCGTTCGGCCTGCCGGAGGGCCGCGACGTCCTGCACGGTGGTCACGGTGGCGTAGCCCCACAGGGCCAGCAGCGACATCACGGGCACCATCAGCAGGCTGACCACCTTGGCCCGGACGGTGCGCGGGCGCAGCCGCAGTCCCCGGGCGGCGACGGGGCCGCCGAGGGCTCCGCGGCCCGCGCTCGCGGCTGTGGCGGCTGCCGCGGCGGCGAGTTCCTCCGCCGTCTCGTCGGCCGGGGGCCCGGCGTGCGCCCGGCGGCCCCGTACCGGGGGCGGAGGTGTCCCGCGGCCGGTGCCGTCGGTCCTAGGGGATGTACGCATGGTTCCCTCGTTCGACAGGGGGCCATTCGGTGACCGCCGGGGTGCTGCGCCAGGCCCGCCGGGCCGCGTCCTCGGCGGCCCGCTCGCGCGCCGTCGGGGAGAGCGCCACGAAGGCCGAGGTCAGGAAGAGGTAGGAGCCGAGGCCCACGGCGAGCGGGAAGACGAACTGCATCGCGGTGGCTCCGGCGAGGGGTTCGGCGGACGGGAGCACCCGTACCCGCACCGCGTGCATGCCGGTGTAGTGCATGCTGCTGACCGCCAGGCCCATGACCAGCGAGGCGACGGTGACCGCGAGCGGCGCGGTGATGTTGAGGGCCGCCCAGAGGGCCGCGGTGGCCGCGACGACGGCGATCACCACGGAAACGGCGACCATCACCGGGTCGAACGAGACGTCACCGTGCAGGCGCAGCGCGGCCATGCCGAGGTAGTGCATGGAGGCGACGCCGATCCCGGTGGTCAGTCCGCCGAGGACGAGGGCGCGGGTGCGGTCGCGGCCGTACCCGACGGCGAAGACGCCGGCGCAGACCACGACCATGGCGACGACGAGGCTGAGCACGGTCAGCGGCACGTCGTAGCGCAGGTCGGTGCCCCGGACGGCGAAGCCGAGCATCGCGGTGAAGTGCATGGTCCAGATGCCGGTGCCGAGGGCGGAGGCGGCGGTGAGCAGCCAGTTGCGGCGCGAGCCGCCGGTGGTCTCGAGCGCGCGGACGGTGCAGCGCAGCCCGAGGGCGGCGCCGGTGCAGGCCATCGCGTACGACAGCACGGGGGTCAGCCAGCCGAAGGCTGCGTGGTCCAGGTGTCCCATGGGACCGGGACGCTAGCCAGGCGCCCGTCACGCGCGGCGTCGGCTTTCGAAAGGTGCCGGAACATGACCCTTCACCGCGCCCGACGGGTCGTCATGTGACCGAACGTGCACCGTCCGTTACGGCGATTCCGAGGGATCATGCGGAGTATGAGCGAGCACCGCACACCTGTGTACGACCGCGACCGGGTCCGGGAGTTCTTCGCCGCGCGGGCGGACGACTGGGACCGTAGATTCCCCGACGACGGGCCCGCTTTCGACCGGGCGGTGGCCGCCATGGGACTGCGTCCGGGTGACCGGGTGCTGGACGCCGGCTGTGGCACGGGGCGCGCGCTTGCCGCGCTGCGGGCCGCGGTGGGGCCGTCCGGGGTGGTACTGGGGGCGGACGTCACCGCGGAGATGCTGCGGGCGGCGGCGCGGGCCGGGCGCGACCGGCACGGGACGCTGCTGCTGGCGGACGCCGCCGCTCCCCCGGTGCGGACGGGGGCGCTGGACGCCGTGTTCGCGGCGGGGCTGGTGGCGCACCTGCCCGAGCCGCGGCGTGCCCTGGCCGCGCTGGGACGGGCGGTGCGGCCCGGGGGCGTGCTCGCGCTCTTCCACCCGGTGGGGCGGGCCGCGCTGGCCGCGCGGCAGGGGCGGGAGCTGACCCCCGGTGACCTGCGGGCCGAGGAGAACCTGCGGCCCCTGCTGGAGTCGGCCGGGTGGCGGCTGACCGAGTACGCCGACGAGCCGTCGCGCTTCCTCGCGCTGGCCGTGCGGGAGGGGGCCGGCGGGCAGGGGCGGTAGGCCCTCTACTGCTCCGGCCGCTCCGAGCCTAGCGTGGGAGGGCTTACGTTGGAGGAAGGCCGAACGCCAGGCAAACACGTCACGGACAGACCCGGAAGAAGGTGGTCCGCAGTGCTCGGCAAGCTGCGCACGGTGCTCGCCCGGTTGACCCGCCCCGCGACGCCCGCCCCGGCGGCCCCGGGGCCGAGGCCGCGGGCCCACAACCTCTTCGACGCGGCCGCGGCGTACGTCGCCGCCTCGGCGACGGACGACGAGGAGGCCATGGACGAGGCCGCGTCCTGGGTCTCCCCCGAGGCGCTGTCCTTCGGCGTGAACGAGCTGGCCTGCAGGGCGGTGCTCACCCTGTCCCGGGAGCGCGGCGTGAGTCCGGACGTGATGGCCCGCGACCTGCTCGGCCTGCCGGCTGCACGGTCCTGAGACGACCCTCCTCGTCAGGTGACAAGGCCGCCACCCTCGGTCTAGGGTGCGCCGACGAACGGTGACGAAGGAGGCTGCCGGCATGGCCGGAACGGACGGGTCCGCGGTCGGCGCGAAGGGCTTCGACGGGGCGGACGCGGGGGCGGTCGCGGGAGCGGTCGCCGGAGTGGGCGCCCCCGCGGGCGACGAGGACGCGCTGGCCGTGCTGACGGCCGTCCTGCTCACTCCCGCGCGGTTCCCCGGGGTCCTGGGCGACGACTACCCGGCGGCCTGCGGCGCGCTGGGGCTGGAGGCGACGCTGGGCGGCTACGGGCTGGTCTTCGGCCAGGACGGCGACGGCGCGCGCTGGACCGTGGTGGTCGACGACGTGTCGCTGGTCGCCACGGCCATCGCCTCCTGGGACTGCGGCATGGAGTACGACCTCTCCCCCGACGAGCGTTCCATGGTGGTCGCGCTGCCGGGGTGGCCGCTGTCGGTGGCCGTGAAGGCGCCGGGCCTGCCCGCGCCGCACGACCCCGACCCGGAGGAGGCGGGACCGGCGCTGGCCCCGCCGGACCCCACGGTGTGGGGGCCCGCCCAGCGCCGGCTCGGCGCGGACGAGATCGCCGCGCACTGGGGGCACTGGCGGGGGCAGCTCGACGACGCGGACTTCGCCGCGGCTCCTCCGGCGGCGGGCGGGGCCGCGCCGGCTGCCGGTTCCGCGGGCGGGGACGGTCCCTCCCACCAGGGCGTCCGCCGCGTCCTCGCCGAGGCGCGCGGGTACCTCGACGCCCCTCCCCCGCCCGGCCGGGTCCGGGCCGCCTTCGCGGGCGGCGGCGCGCGCACGGTGCGGGCGGACGGCCCCGGCTGGTCCCTCGCCGCCCGGACCGACGACATCGCGCTGGTCCTCCTCGACGAGGAACCCGGCGAGGTCATCCCGATCGGCCGCGGCCCCGAACTCCCCGCCCTCCTCTCGGGTTTGGCCGACCTGGCCGCCGACCCGGCCTGATCCCCGCACCTTGCCGCGCCCGGGCAGTGGTCGTCGTCAGGCCTGGCGACGGAGCGAGGTGTGAGCGAGGTGCTGCTGGAGGTGGATGTGGCGGAACTGGTAGACCGCGCCCGTCCTCCGGAGGACTCCTCGGTGGTACGCGTCCTTCAGGAACGCGTCGGTGTTCCAGGGCAGCCGGCCCCTCAGGGGCAGCAGGAGGCGGACGAAGATCAGCCACTGTCCCCATGCGGTGAAGCACAGGGCGTACGACAGGCCGCCGCCGATGCCGCCCACCGTGCCGATGACCACCGCGTCCTGCGGCAGCCAGACCAGAGGGCCGAGGAGCGGGTCCAGCAGTGAGGTGATCAGCTCCCCGCCGAAGGCGATCGCCAGGGCCAGTGCGGGAGCGATGACGGACAACTGGCTCCGCACGGCCCTGCGGTTGGCGTCCAGGAGGCTGTCGGGTGTGGCCGCGGAGGACACGTCCAGGGGGGCTTCCAGCATGGCGGTCAGTCCGAAGACCGTGCCGAAGGCGAGACCGAAGATCAGCCCGAGCAGCAACGCGTCGGTCGCCAGGACCCGGAGCACCTCGGACGACGTGAGCGCCCAGTCGAGGTAGAGGACCCGCTGCAGCGTCGTGGTGCAGGAGACGCCGACGCCCAGGGCGAGCCCGGCCAGCAGCATGGCGCCGAAACGGGCGGCGAACGTGCGGGCGAGGGATCGCCCGGTGCCGAGCCCGCCGGGTGGGCGCAGGCGCAGTCGGGTGCGCGACGGGGCGAAGGCGCTGCCGCCGAACGTGGTCATCCCCGCGTACAGGGCGCCGCAGGTGATCCCCGCGCCGAGTCCCAGGGCGGCCCCTTGGGTCATCGCCGGGACGAACGTGATCTCCTGGAGGAACACGGAGATGAGGGCGTTGGTCAGCCAGACCGTCAGGGCGACGCACAGCGCGGACACCGCCGCCACTGCCAGCGCACGGGTCGAGGTGGGCAGCGACCGGCCGATCTGCCACCACGCGATGTCCTGCCGCTGCCGACCGGTGCGGGCCAGGTGGCGGGCGAGGTGGCCGAACCAGTGCCGGGCGCGCTCGGGCGTCCATTGCCGGGTCCGGTCGCCCCGGGTGTGTCCCTCGGACGCACGCGGCCGGTAGACCGTCGGTACGAAGGCGGCGAGCAGATGGCGCCGCAGGGAGTCCTCGGTGGGGAAGCGTGCCGCGTCCGTCAGTTCCCTCGGGTCCCCGGCCTCCCCCTCGCCGTACACCGTGCGGGCCAGGAACACCATCAGCGGGGTGCTGAGGACCTGACGCAGCCGCAGCTCCGGCTCCGTACGCCCCGCCAGGACGCGGCGCCACGAACCCTCGCCGGACGTGGCGGAGCGGGTGGCGCGGGGCATGTAGTCGAGGAGGTCGGCCGGCGTGACGTCGGCCAACTCGACCGCGGCGGCCCACTTCAGCGGCGTCGCCGCCCTGTCGGGCGCGGGCCGCACGGCCGTCGCGTACTCGTCCGGGCGGCTGGTCAGGACGAGCGGCAGCGACGTCCGGTTGAGCTCCTCGAGCGCCCTGCGCCGCAGGCCCTCGGCCATCTCGTCGAAGCCGTCCAGGACCGGAAGCACGTACCCGTCCTCCACGAGCGCCACGGCCGGCGACCCGTCGGGGGAGGAACGGCGGTCCGGGTACGGGCGGTCCAGGTACGGGTGGTCGCGCAGCAGCCGGTCGGTGAGCCAGCCGCGCAGGGTGTGGGCGGTGGGGTCCCAGGCACCGATGTCGAAGATCACCGGTACGGGGTCGGTTCCGGAGCGGGTGCCGTCCCGGAGGAGGTCGAGGACGAGCCGGACGGCGAGCACCGACTTGCCCGAGCCCGCCCGGCCGAGGACGACCAGCCGCCGCGAGCCGATGCTCCGGTACAGGTCGCCGATGCTGTCCCGATCACCGCTCAGGTCCAGCGGCTCGGCGTCGGCGCCGGGCGGAAGTCGCCGGATGTTCGCGTCGAGGTCGGTGATCCAGGAGGACCCGGACACGGGACGCCACCGCACCGGGAGCGGATACGGATCGAGGACGAGGCGCTGTTCCTCCTCCCGCTGTAATCGGCGACGCGTTTCCGTGGCCAGTTCGGCGGCGGCTTCGACGATCCGGCTGTTCACCGGCCCGGGCAATTCCCGCCGCATTTCCGGCGGTGGAGGGGACGGGGAAAGCGAAGGGGTGACGGAAGGCGAAGGCGAGGCGGAAAGCGAAGGAGGGGCGGAAAGCGAAGGCGAAGGCGTTTCCGTGACAGGTTCGGCGGGGGTCTCGACCTGAAGTGCGGTGAGTACCGCCGCCATTCTGCGGCGGTCGTCGGCGTCCGGCTCCATGGCGTCGAGGAGCTGGATCACGGTGTCCCTGCGGACGTTGCGTGCCCTCCCGGTCTCGATCCGGCTGATGTGGGTCGCGCTGATGCCCGAGCGTTCCTCCAGCTTCAGCTGGCTCAGGCCCGCCTTCCTCCTCAGCTCCCTCAGCAAGGGACCGAGCTCGTCCGTCACTTCGACACCCCTCCCGCCTGCGCTTCCACGCCCCCCGTGGCCCGGTGACCCTGGCGCCGCAGTGTACCGGGACGACCTTGACATATATGTCCAGGCCCATGTCATGGCCTCGTTCCCGGGTCGGACACCACGCTGGGAGCACCTGCACCGCCCGTGCCAAGGGGGGAGGCGACCGCCCGGCCGGTGACGGGTGTGACCGGACGGTCGGCCGCCGGCACGGGCGGTGCGGGACGGAAGACAGGAATCGACATGGCCTACCGCTACTGGTGCGGTGACTGTGGCCACCGGACCTTGTGGCTGCGTCAGTCCGACGCCGAGCAGAAACACCTCGACCATTACGTGACCGAGCATCCGCGCATCGCGCCAGGAGGACGGATCGAAATCAACAACAAGAATCCCGAAGGGGTGTCAGGAAGCCTGCTGGTTCTGATCGCTCTCGTGCTTCTGCTGGTTCTCCCTGCCGCCTGCCAGCGGTAATGGGGACCGGCGGGAAAAGCCCGGAGACGGCGATCACCGACCCACGAGAAGGAATGCGACCCACCATGACTCGTCCCACGTCCCGTGTCCGGCACCACGTCCGCCGGGCCATGTCCACCGCCGCGGCGGCGGTGGCCGTGCTGGGCGCCCTGTCGGCGCAGCCGGCCCACGCCGCCGCCCCGCAGGTCCCCGTCTTCCGCGACGGGTTCGGCCTGACCCAGGTCGCCGGCGGATCCGTCGCCCACAGCGACACGGACTTCACCCTCACCGTCACCACCGCCGAGGTCGCCGGTCCCCACCGGATCCGGGTGTTCCTGCCCTCCGGGTACGCCGCGGACCCCGACCGGCGCTGGCCCGTCACCTATTTCCTGCACGGCGGCCCCGGCACCGTCGACGACGCGGCGGCGGTGCCCGCCCTGCGCTCCGACGACATGATCACCGTGGTCCCCGACGGCGGACGCAAGGGCTGGTACGCCGACTGGGTCATGCAGAACACCGCGCTGGGCGCCGCCAACTGGGAGACCTTCCATCTGGAGCAGGTCGTCCCGTTCATCGACGCCAACCTGCGCACCCGGCCGGACCGCGCCCACCGCGCCGTCTCCGGGCTGTCCATGGGCGGCAGCGGCGCCCTGCACTACGCCGAGGCACGGCCCGACCTGTTCGGCCACGTGGCCGCCCTGTCCGGCGGCCTCGACTTCAGCATGGCGGAGGTCCGCGCCACCGTCCTGGCCACGGAGCTCAACCTGCCGGGCGTCTGGTGCGCGATCAGTTCCGCCGCCCCCGGCACCTGCGCGGGCTACGGCCCGTACGTCGACAGCGACGCGATCTTCGGGTCGCCGTACCCGATCTTCGACGACCGGGTCTGGAAGGCGTACGACCCTGCCTCTCCCACCAACCTGGCCCGCCTCGCCGACACCGGCATCACCCTCTACACCGGCGACAACGACCTCATCGAGAGCCACACCGCCAGGGCCTCGCACACCGTCAAGTCCCGTCTGGACCGGCTCGGCATCGGGAACCGCCTCGTCGACTACGGGAACGGCGCCTCCCTCGACCCCGCCTGCAACGGCACGCACAGCTACACCTGCTGGGCGCCCGCGTTCGCGGACTGGGTCCCCCGCGTGACAGCGGCCTTCGCAGCCGCCCCCTGACGGCCGCCCTGCTCCTGGCCCCCTGCCCGACCACCGAGTCATCGAGGAGAACCCGCGTGACCACCCGCCGTAACAGAACCAGGCTCTCCGTCGTCGTCGGCGCCGTGTGCGCGATGGCGATGACGCTCACCGCGCACAGCGGCACGGCGTACGCCCGGACCGACGACCACGCCGCGACCCTCGCGGCGCTCCGGACGCTCCAGGCCGCCGCCGGCCCGGGAGCCGCAGTCCACGCCGGCGCGGACGGCACCGACTGGACGCTGTCCGCCGGCACCGGCACGTACGGCGCCGACCGGCCGATCCAGGAGGACGAGCACTTCCTCGTCGGCAGCCAGACCAAGACCTTCACGGCCACCGTGGTGCTGCAACTGGTGGACGAGGGCAGGATCGCCCTCGACTCGCCCATCGAGACGTACCTGCCCGGTCTCGTCACCGGCAACGGCCACGACGGCACCCGCATCACCGTGCGGCACCTCCTGCAGCACACCAGCGGCATCGCGGCGTACAGCCCGGGCCTGCCCCTCGACGTGCTGACGGTCCAGCCCCCGCGCCGGTCCGACGGTACGTACGATCCGCGGGAGGTCGTGCGGACGGGCCTGCGCCTCGATCCCGTCTCGGTGCCGGGCGCGGCTTTCACGTACTCCAACACCAACTACGTGATCCTCGGGCTGCTCGTCGAAGCGGTCACCGGAGCACCGGCGCGCGAGGCGGTCCGGAGCCGCGTCATCGAGCCGCTGGGCCTCACCAGGACCTTCATCCCCGCCCCCGGGGACCGCGCACTGCCCCTCCCGGCCGTCACCGGCTACCACGGCGTCCGGCTCGGCGGCTTCTTCGCCTGGACCCGGGCCCAGGTCATCGACCCGTCCCTCTACGGCGGTGCCGGAGCGATGGTGTCCACCCTGGAGGACGTGACGGCCTTCTACCAGGCGCTTCTCGGTGGTGAACTGCTCTCCCCCGAGTCCCTGGCCGAGATGATGGACGTCGCGGACGTGGGTGACCTGGGCGTCGGCCTGGGACTCGTGGCGAGGCAGTTGTCCTGCGGCGTCACGGCGTGGGGCCACAGCGGCGCCATGCCGGGCTACCAGTCGTACACCCTGGTCACGGAGGACGGCCGGCACGCCTCCGCCATGACCAACGTGATGTTCCAGTTCGGCACACCCGCTCCCCAGATGCACGCGGTCGTGGAGACGGCCATCTGCGAAAGCTGACCCGCGCCTCCCGGTGGCCGCCTCCCCCGCATGAGTCCGGCGGGGGAGGCGGCCGGAGCCGGCTGATCTCCTGGCAACTGCCTCCGTGCCGCCCCTGAATGTGACCTTCCTCTCGCACCGGCGGCACGCCACAACGTTCCGCCGCCCTGATCGTCTGACGCTCCGTCGGGGCGGAACCGGATCGCGCGTCGAGCGGTGTCCCCGGCCTCCGGTGTCAGGACGAGGAAAGAGGCATCATGAGATCGAAGTCCTTCAGCCGCGCGCTGCGGCTCGGCGTGGGGGCGGTCGCCGGGGCGGTGATCGCCGCCGGCTCGAGCATCGCGCCCGCCGTCGCGGACGAGGAGTCGGACCAGCTCTGGATCAACGCGCCCTACGAGGTGCCGGTACTCACCGCGCCCGCGGACGGACCGGCCGCGTACCGTGACGTCTTCGTCAGCCTGTACCACGACAACGACCACTTCACCGTCACCGACGGGCGTCTGTCCGTGGATGCCTCCGGCCTCGCCGGAGTGGCGGAGGTGGCATGGCCGGAGAGCTGCTCGCCGAGCGGCGTCACGGCCGTCTGCGAGGTGCCCGAGGTCGCCTCCATCAACGACGAGGACTGGCCGGGCGTGACCCTCAGGGTCCGGGCGGCGGCGGGGGCCGCCGCGGGCGTCGAGGGACGGATCACCTACGAGGCGGAGGCGACGGGCGGCCCCGAGGGCCGGCTGGTGGCGCCGACGGAGTCGGCCGAGACGACCGTCCGGGTCGCCTCCGGCCCCGACCTGGTCGTGAAGACCTCCTCACCCGAGGGCGTCGTTCCCGGCGACACCGTCACCCTGCCCTTCGCCGTCACCAACGAGGGCAACGAGCCCGCGCGGGGCTTCACCCTCTGGATGGTTGGCACCTACGGCCTGGACTTCCCGGAGCGGTTCCCCGGGTGCACCTACCGTGACCCGGACCTGACCGACGGGTACATACCGATGACCACCGTGGACTGCGCGTTCGACACGGTGCTGGAGCCCGGCGACACCGTGGAGCTGCCGGAGCCGCTGCGGATCGCGGCCAAGTCGTTCGCCCTGGCCGAGCGCGTCGACATGAGGGCCCTGCCGGCCGACGGCGCCGTGGACGCGAACCCCTCGGACAACTACGCCATCGCCGGGGTCGCCGTGCGCAGCAGCGCCGACTTCGCCGTCCGCGGTGCCGAAGTGACCGCCGCCGCCGGGGAGACGGTCCAGGCCAGGGTCCGGTTCCGCAACCGCGGACCGGCCTGGGTCGCCAACTCGGGCTCCGGAGACCCTGTCGCCCGGATCGCGTTCTACGTCCCCGAGGGTGCCAAGGTGACGACCGCGCCGTCCGGATGCCGCCCCAGGACCCTGACGGGCGGCTACTACCAGGGCACGGCCGGTGCGCCCCGCTACGACTGCACCATGCCGATGTGGGTGACCGCGGACGCCGTGCGTGACTTCGTCTTCACGCTCCGGGTGGAGACGGTCGTGCCCGACGCCGCCGGACGGCTGGAGCTGACGAGCGACTACGGCGGGCCGCTCCCCTTCGACCCGAAGGACGCGAACAACCGCTCCGCGATCGTGGTGAACCCGTCCGTCTGACCGGTTCGGACCGATCGCGGGTGCCGACCGACGCACCGCGCTGTTCACCGGCCGGAGCCGGGACGCCCCGGCGGCGTCCCGGCTCCGGCCGTTCCCGCGGGCACGCACCATCTGGTCCTCGGGCACGCCACCTGGGGGCGGCGGCGTGCGCCTCACGCCCGGCCGACCGGTGCCGCCACCAAGGCCGCCACCGAGGCCGCCACCGAGGCCGCCACCGCGCCAACGCCGCGCCACCGCCGTGCCGCCACCGCGCCGCCACCGGAAGGGGAAAGGCCTCCCCGCGAGGGGATGTGGCGGCCCCCACCACCCAGGCACCCCCATCCCTGGTGTTCCGCCACATGGTTGACGGGCCGCCAGGCCACCACCATGAGGCAGCCCGCGGCCCCACCGCCCCGCCGCAGCCGCGCCCGTGCGCGCCACCGCGGGGGCGGCCGGCCGCCGCCCGTTCCGCTCCTCAGCCTCTGGAGGCCGTTCATGCGTCTGTCCCCAGGTGTGCCCTGGGTCGCCGCGACCCTGCTGGCCGTGACCGCACTCGGCGCCTCGCCCGCCGCGGCGGGCACCTCCGCGCCGGCCGGCGCCCCGGGCCACTGCGCCCGTCACGCCCTCCTGAAGGTGCCCGCCGCGGACCACCAGAGGAGTGCCTGTCTCGACGACCTGACCACGACGGGCCTGGCCGGCACCCCGTACACCGACATGGCCGACCAGGCGGGCCTGACCTCCGTGGCCACCCGCAAGCCCTCCGGTGTTCCCGGCGTGCAGATCGACGGCTACTTCCCGGACACGTCCTCCTTCAACACCACCCACGGCTGGAACCACGACGCCCAGTTCGTGATCCGCCTCCCCGACGACTGGAACGGCGGCCTGGTCGTCGCCGGCGCACCGGGCACCCGCAAGCAGTACGCCTCGGACACCGCCATCTCGGACCACGTGCTGTCCCTGGGCTACGCGTACGCCGCCACCGACAAGGGCAACAGCACGCCGGACTTCTACACCGACGGCAAGCGCCCGGGTGACGCGATCGTCGAGTGGAACGACCGCGTCACCCAGCTCACGCGCGCCGCCAAGGCGACCGCCGCCCAGCGGTACGGCACCGCCCCGCGGCGGACGTACGTCACCGGCATCTCCAACGGCGGCTACCTCGCCCGCTGGCAGCTGGAGAACCACCCGGAGCTGTACGACGGCGGCGTGGACTGGGAGGGCACGCTGTGGACCGCGGACGGCCCCAACATGTTCACCTCCCTGCCGACGACCGTCGCCCACATGCGTGGCGCGGCCGACGACGAGGACCTCTACTCGGTCGGCTTCGCCCACGGCTCGGAGTTCCTGTGGCCGTACCACGCCACCGCGTACTGGGGCGTGACGCAGAAGACCTACCGTGCCGAGTTCGACCCGTCGTACGACCCGGCCTGCCCGGGCCCGTCCGCGGGCTCCACGGTGGCGGAGATCCTCGCGCCGTGCGCCTCCGACGCGGAGTACGACTACGCCTCCCGGCCCCGGGCGGTGCGTGACGCGGTGAAGCGGGTCTCGCTCACCGGCCGCATCGGCCGCCCGATGATCACGCTCCACGGCGACCTGGACACCCTGCTGCCCAAGGCCGCGGACTCCGACGTGTACGCCCGCATGATCGACAGGGCCGGCCGCGGTCACCTGCACCGCTACTACGGCATCGAGGGCGGCACCCACGTCGACGGCCTGTACGACACCTACCCGGCGTCCCTGCGGCCGATGCTGCCCTGCCACCGCTCCGCGTTCGACGCGCTGACCGCCTGGGTGGAGGACGGCGTCCGGCCGCCCGCCGACCACGACGTGGCCCGCCCCGCCGAGGGCGACGTGGTCAACACCTGCCCGCTGAACGGCTAGCGGCGACCCACCCGCCACCCTCCGGAGCGGAGACCGGCACGCCCCCGGCGTCCGGCCTCCGCTCCGGTGCGTCGGAGCAGCTCCGGATCACCGCGGTCGGTCTCGTGCGGCAGCAGCGGCCTCAGCACCAGCCCCCGCCGCGGGGGCGGGGGGCGGGCGTGGGTCGGTGCGCGCTGCACGGGTCGGGGCGAGCGGGGGCGGGCGGTACGGGTGCCACCACCCCGTTCGCCCGCCCGCAGGGGCCCGCGAACCCGGCCGGCAACCCCGGCTGCACACCGGATGCCCCGACCCGAGCCGGCCCGATCAGGGCGGAGCCCCCGGTACGCGCGGGCGGACTCAGCGCCCCAGCTGCTTGCGGGACACCCGGCGGAGCCGGCGCCGCTGGCCCGGGTCCAGGGCGAAGTAGGCGGCCGGGACCCCGAGCACTATCAGCAGGGACACCCACCACGGCAGCCAGAACAGCAGGACCAGCCCGGCAGCCGTGGCCCCTGCGGCGATCTTCGCGTTCCTCGACATCTTCGTCGCCTCCTCCGCGGCGCGTTGCCGCTCTCCTCCAGTGAACGCCTCCGGACGACCGGACGGTTCCTCCCGGGTCCCCCACTCGGCCCCGACGCGACCCTGAGAAAACCCTGAGGCGGCCCTTACACGGACGCGTGCCGTGCCGGAGACGCGGATCGCCCCGCACCGCCGAAGCGGTACGGGGCGATCCGGGGCCGTGCCTGACGAGGAGGATCAGCCGCGGGCGCCGAGCAGGTGCTCCATGGCCAGCTGGTCGAGGCGCTCGAACGCCATGCCCCGCGCGGCGGCGGCGTCGACGTCGAACTCCTCGAAGACGGAGCGGTCGGCGAGGAGGCCCTCGAGGCCGTCCGCGGCGGTGGGCTGGGCCAGCTCGTCGAGGCGGGCGGCGCGCAGCGCCTCCTGGACCTCCGGGTCGGCGCGGAACGCCAGGGCGCGCTCCTTCAGCAGGAGGTAGTTGCGCATGTTGCCCGCGGCGGACTCCCACACGCCGTCGAAGTCCTCGGTCCGCGGCGGCTTGAAGTCGAAGTGCTTCGGGCCGGCGTAGTCGGAGCTCTCCAGCAGGTCGACCAGCCAGAACGCCTGGCGCAGATCACCGGCGCCGAAGCGGAAGTCCTGGTCGTACTTGATGCCGGACTGGCCGTTGAGGTCGATGTGGAAGAGCTTCCCCGCCCACAGCGCCTGGGCGATGCCGTGCGGGAAGTTGAGACCGGCCATCTGCTCGTGACCGACCTCCGGGTTGAGGCCGACCAGCTCGGGGCGCTCGAGGCGCTCGATGAAAGCCAGGGCGTGGCCGATGGTCGGGAGGAGGATGTCGCCGCGGGGCTCGTTCGGCTTGGGCTCGATGGCGAAGCGCAGGTCGTAGCCCTGGGAGACGACGTAGTCGCCGAGGAGGTCGAAGGCCTCCTTCATCCGGTCGAGGGCGACGCGGACGTCCTTGGCGGCACCGGACTCGGCGCCCTCGCGGCCGCCCCAGGCGACGTAGGTGGTGGCGCCCAGCTCGACGGCGAGGTCGATGTTGCGGATGACCTTGCGCAGCGCGTAGCGGCGGACGTCGCGGTCGTTGGCGGTGAAGCCGCCGTCCTTGAAGACCGGGTGGGTGAAGAGGTTGGTGGTCGCCATCGGCACCTTCATGCCGGTGGCGTCCAGGGCCTCGCGGAAGCGCTTGACGATCGCCTCGCGCTCGGCGTCCGAGGAGCCGAAGGGGATCAGGTCGTCGTCGTGGAAGGTCACGCCGTAGGCGCCGAGCTCGGCGAGACGCTGCACGGTCTCGACCGGGTCGAGGGCGGGACGCGTCGCGTCACCGAAGGGGTCCTTGCCCTGCCAGCCGACGGTCCAGAGACCGAAGGTGAACTTGTCCTCAGGGGTGGGCCGGGTGCTCATGACGTGGCTCCTCGCTCGGATCGACTATTTCGTCAGGCCGGTTTACAAATTAGTATGCAACCACGTCGCTGGGAAGAGACAACCCGGGGCTCGGACCCCCGAAGGCCCACCAGGGCCCGCCGGGGCCGGGTCAGGACCCGACAAGGCCCGTCAAGGCCCTGGGCAGGGTCCGGGAAGCGGGTCCGGGAAGCGGGTCCGGGAAGCGGGTCCGGGAAGCGGGTCCGGCCCGGCGACGCAGGTGGGACCGTGACCGACGGGGGTCGCGAGCACCGCCGTCCACCAGGCACAATCCCGCAAGCCGCGGAATCACAGGGAGAGCCCGATGTCAGCCACCGAGGGTACGTACGTCGTCGGTGTGGATACGTCCACCCAGTCCACCAAGGCGCTGGTCGTCGACGTCGCCACCGGGCGCGTCGTGGCGAGCGGACAGGCCCGGCACACGGTCACCGGCGGCGACCGCCGGGAGAGCGACCCCGGCGAGTGGTGGGACGCCCTGTGCTCGGCCCTCGAGCAGTGCGGCGACGTGGTCCGCGAGGCGAAGGCGATCTCGATCGGCGGCCAGCAGCACGGCCTGGTGACGCTGGACGCCGCCGGCGAACCGGTCCGGCCCGCGATGCTGTGGAACGACGTCCGCTCCGCGCCGCAGACGCGCCGCCTGATCGAGGAGCTCGGCGGCCCGGAGGCGTGGGCCGAGCGCACCGGCAGCGTGCCCAGCACCTCGTTCACGGTCACCAAGTGGGCCTGGCTGACGGAGAACGAGCCGGAGGCCGCCGCCCGTGTCGCCGCCGTGCGGCTGCCGCACGACTACCTCACCGAGCGGCTGACCGGCGAGGGCACCACGGACCGCGGGGACGCCTCCGGCACCGGCTGGTGGGCGTCCGCCACGGAGGAGTACGACGCCAAGACGCTGGAGCACATCGGCCTGGACCCGGCCCTGCTCCCCCGGGTGGTCCGCCCCGGCGAGGCCGCCGGCACGGTCCGCGCCGGGCTTCCGCTGGCCGAAGGCGTGCTGGTGGCCCCCGGCACGGGTGACAACGCCGCCGCGGCGCTGGGCCTGGGCGTGCGCCCGGGCACCCCGGTGATGAGCCTGGGCACCTCCGGCACGGTGTACGCGGTCACCGGGCGCCGCCCGGCCGACCCGACCGGCACGGTGGCCGGTTTCGCCGCGGCCAACGCGGGCTGGCTGCCGCTGGCGTGCACGCTGAACTGCACGCTGGCCGTGGACCGGACGGCCGAGCTGCTGGGCATCGACCGGCAGGCGGTGGAGCCGGGCTCCGGCGTGACGATGCTGCCGTACCTGGACGGCGAGCGGACCCCCGCGCTCCCGCACGCCTCCGGTCTGATCCACGGCCTGCGCCACGACACCACCGCCGGCCAGCTCCTGCAGGCCGCGTACGACGGCGCGGTGCACGCGCTGCTGGCCGCGCTCGACCTGGTCCTGGACGAGGACGCCGACCCGGCCGCGCCGCTGCTGCTGATCGGCGGCGGCGCCCGCGGTACGGCCTGGCGGGACACCGTGCGCCGCCTGTCCGGCCGTCCGGTGCAGATTCCGCAGGCCCAGGAGCTGGTGGCGCTGGGCGCCGCGGCGCAGGCCGCGGGGCTGCTCACCGGTGAGGACCCGGCCGCCGTCGCCCGCCGCTGGAACACGGCCGACGGTCCGGTGCTGGACGCCGTGGAGCGGGACGACGCCGCGCTGGAGCGCATCGGCTCCGTGCTGGCCGCGGCGAACCCGCTGCTGGACCGTCCCTGACCGGGCCCGCGCGGTCCCGACGGCGGGACCGCGCGGACGGCAGCCAGGCGGACGACCGCCCGGCCCCGCACCCGCGCGGCGGCCGGGCCCAGGAAGAGGTATGACCGCACGCAAGCAGCTCCCCGACACCCAGGCCGGCATGCGCCGCCGCAACCTCGGCCGCGTGATGCACACCGTGCGCGGCGAGGGTCCGCTCTCGCGCGCCGCGGTGGCCTCCCGCATCGGCCTGACCAGGGCCGCCGTCTCCACCCTCGTGGACGACCTGGTGCGCTGGGGGCTGCTGGAGGAGCTCGGCCCCGAGCGCAACGGCGCGTCCGGCCGCGGGCGGCCCGGCTCGGCGCTGACGGTGAGCGCGCAGGGTCCGGCCGGCATCGGTGCCGAGGTCGGCGTCGACCACCTGGCGGTGTGCGCGGTCGACCTGCGCGGCGAGGTCCGGGCCCGCGCGGTCCGCTACGGCCCCAACCGGGGGCGTCCGCCGGAGCCGGTCCTGGAGGAGCTGGGGACGCTGGTCCGCCAGGTGGTGGCGGAGGCCGCGGCGCTGGGGCTGTGGGCGGCCGGGCTGACGGTCGCGGTGCCCGGCCTGGTGGCCCGCGACGCGCGGACCGTGGTCAGGGCGCCCAACCTGGGCTGGCACCGCACCGACCTGGGCGCGCTGCTGTCCTGCGGGCTGGAGCCGGTCGTGGACAACGAGGCCAACCTGGGCGGCCTGGCCGAACTGTGGCTCGGCAAGGACACGCCTCCCGACTTCCTGCACGTCTCGGCGGAGATCGGCATCGGCGCGGCCCTGGTGGTGGACGGCAGGCTGCTGCGCGGTGTGCGGGGCTTCGCCGGTGAGCTCGGCCATGTGCCGGTGCGGCCGGACGGGCCGCCGTGCGGGTGCGGCGGCATCGGCTGCCTGGAGCAGTACGCCGGTGAGGACGCGGTCCTGCGCAAGGTGGGTCTCGAACCGGGCGAGGGTCGGGTGGGCCTGCTCGCGGAGCGCGCCGAGGCGGGCGACGAGGCCGTCCGCTCCGCCCTGCACGACGCCGGCACGGCCCTGGGCATCGCCCTGACCGGGGCGGTCAACCTGCTGGACCCGCAGGCCGTGGTCCTGGGCGGCGAGCTCTCCGCGCTGGCCCCGTGGCTGCTCCCCGCGCTGCGTTCGGAGCTGTCCGCGCGCACGGCGGGGCGCTCCTGCGAGGTGTCGGTCTCCGGCCTCGGCCCGGAGGGGCCCCTGCTCGGAGCGGCGCACTCGGTGATCCGCGGCGTCCTCGACGATCCCGCCTCGGTGGCGGAACGCGACTCCTGACCACCCGCGGGCCGTCCGCGACCGTTCGCGACCACCGCGGGCCGTCCGCGACCACCGCCGGCCGTCCGCGATCACCCGCAGGCCGGAGCGGCCCGCCGGCCCGTGGCGGCCGACGGTCAGGGACGGCCGGCGGTCAGGGACGGCACGCGGGCCAGGACGGCATGCGGAGGGGCGGCCCCGGCGTCGTGCATGCCAAGGCCGCCCCTCCGCCCACGCCGCGGCCCGGTGCTCCCGCGCCCGGGCGGCGGGCCGGGGTCTACCGCTCCTCGCGGAACAGGACGTGCTCCCGGGCCACCGGGTCGTACTTGCGCAGGGTCAGCCGGTCGGGATCGCTCAGCCGGTTCTTCCGGGTCACGTACGTGACACCCGTCCCGGCCGTCGACCTCAGCTTCACCACGGGACGCGCGGTACTGCGTGCCATGGGTCCTCCTTCCGTTCGGTCCATGTCAACGGCGGCGGGGGTCTCCGCATTCCCGGGACGGGATGCGCGTCCCGGGGCGCCCATCCCGTCCCCACCCGCCCGTTCTCCACCGAATCCCTTCGGTGCGACGCCTTGTCGCCCGTCCCGCCCCGCATGAGGATGTGACGCGGACCGCATGCCGTCGTCGCCCTGCGGGAGGCCGAGTTGACCGATCCATGGGTGGCCCTGGAGCCGGGAGCCGATCCGGCGGCGCGGACACGTGCGCTGCGCCGGGCCCACGAGGTGTTCACCAAGGTGGGGACCGTGCCCCGTCCCGTGCGGGCGGTGGTGGCCGACTCGTGGCGGCGGTCCGCCCGGGCCGGGGTGGGACCGGACCGCACCGCCGACGTCGAACTGGCCGACGCGGACCTCCAGGCCTACCGGGCCGAGCACCCGCTCTCCCGGATGATGCCGCTGATCCGGGAGCTGGTGGGCACCTTCGCCGACGACGGCGGCCACCTGCTCGCGGTGTGCGACGCCCACGGACGTCTGCTGTGGGTCGAGGGCTGCCCGTCCACGCTGCGGCGCGCGGACGCGATGAACTTCGTGCCCGGCGCCCGCTGGTCCGAGACCGCCGTCGGCACCAACGCGCCCGGCACCGCGGTCGCCGTCGGCCGGCCCGTGCAGGTGTTCACCGCCGAGCACTTCTGCCGCCAGGTCCAGCCGTGGACCTGCGCGGCCGCCCCGGTGCACGACCCCCGCACCGGGCGGATCCTCGGCGCCGTCGACATCACCGGCGGCAACGGGCTGGCCCACCCGCACTCCCTGGGCTTCGTGCAGGCCGTCGCCCGCGCCGTCGAGTCCCAGCTCGCCCTGCTGGAACCGCCGTCTCGCGGCGGCGGCGCGCTGGAGCTGACGGCGCTCGGCAGGGACGAGGCGCTGCTGCGGACCGGCGGCGGGCGCCGGGTCCGGCTGAGCCGCAGGCACTCCGAGATCGTGGTGCTGCTCGCCCGCCACCCGGAGGGCCTGACCGGCGACGAACTGGCCTGTGCCCTCTACCCCGACGAGGCCGTCCCGCCCGTCACCCTGCGCGCCGAACTGGCCCGCCTGCGGCGAGTGCTGGGAGCGGACGTGCTGGCCTCCCGGCCGTACCGGCTGACCTCGCCGGTGGACTGCGACCTGGGTCTGGTGGAACGGCGGCTGGAGACCGGAGCCGTCGCCGCGGCGGCGGCCGCGTACGCGGGACCGCTGCTGCCCTCCTCGCAGGCGCCCGCGGTCGCCCGGCTGCGCCGCCGTACGGCGGACGCGCTGCGCGCCGCGCTGATCGCGCGCGGCGACCCGGACCTGCTCGCCGACTGGGCGCACGCCCCGTGGGGCGAGGACGACCTCGAGGTCTGGCGGGCCCTCGCCGCCGTCCGCCCCACCGCCCCGGTACGGGCCCGACTCGCCGCGCTGGAACGCGAACTCGGCGTCCCGCTCCCGCCGTTCGGCCTCCGCCGCCCGGTCGCAACGTCCGCGCAACGTCGGCCCGCCTAGCCTCCGCGACCGAAGCTGATGAGCCGTCCAACGGCGGGCGGCACTTCTCCGGGAGGCAGACAGATGACCCGTTACGCAGCGCCGGGCACCGAGGGCGCGATCGTCTCCTACCAGGCGCGTTACGACCACTTCATCGGCGGCGAGTACGTGCCGCCGGCCCGCGGCCAGTACTTCGAGAACCCGTCCCCGGTGAACGGGCAGCCGTTCACCGAGGTGGCGCGGGGCACCGCCGAGGACGTGGAGCGCGCCCTGGACGCCGCGCACGCCGCCGCCCCGGCCTGGGGCCGCACCTCACCGGCGGCCCGCGCCGACATCCTGCTGCGGATCGCGGACCGCATGGAGGCGAACCTGGAGAAGCTGGCGGTCGCCGAGAGCTGGGAGAACGGCAAGCCGGTCCGCGAGACCCTGGCCGCCGACATCCCGCTGGCCGTCGACCACTTCCGCTACTTCGCGGGCGCGGTCCGGGCGCAGGAGGGCTCGCTGGCGGAGATCGACGACGACACCGTCGCCTACCACTTCCACGAGCCGCTGGGCGTGGTCGCACAGATCATCCCGTGGAACTTCCCGATCCTGATGGCCGTCTGGAAGCTCGCCCCGGCCCTGGCGGCGGGCAACGCGGTGGTCCTCAAGCCGGCCGAGCAGACCCCCGCCTCCATCCACTACTGGCTGAGCCTGGTCTCCGACCTGCTCCCGCCGGGCGTCCTCAACATCGTCAACGGCTTCGGCGTGGAGGCCGGCAAGCCGCTGGCGTCCAGCCCGCGGGTCGCCAAGGTGGCCTTCACCGGCGAGACCACCACCGGCCGCCTGATCATGCAGTACGCCTCGGAGAACATCACCCCGGTCACCCTCGAACTGGGCGGCAAGTCGCCGAACATCTTCTTCGACGACGTCTCCCGCGCCCAGGACGACTTCCTGACCAAGGCGCTCGAGGGCTTCGCCATGTTCGCCCTCAACCAGGGCGAGGTCTGCACCTGCCCCTCGCGCGCCCTCATCCAGCGCGGCCACTACGGCGACTTCCTCGCCGCCGCGGTCGAGCGCACCGAGCGGATCGTCCCCGGCCACCCGCTGGACACCGACACCATGATCGGCGCGCAGGCCTCCAACGACCAGCTGGAGAAGATCCTCTCCTACCTGGACATCGGCCGCCAGGAGGGCGCCAAGGTGCTCACCGGCGGCGAACGCATCGAGCACGAGGGCGAGTTGCAGGGCGGCTACTACGTCCAGCCCACCATCTTCGAGGGCGACAACCGCATGCGGATCTTCCAGGAGGAGATCTTCGGCCCGGTCGTCTCGGTGGCCTCCTTCGGCGACTTCGACGACGCCATGAAGATCGCCAACGACACCCTCTACGGCCTCGGCGCGGGCGTCTGGACCCGCGACGTCAACACCGCCTACCGCGCGGGCCGCGCCATCCAGGCCGGCCGCGTCTGGACCAACTGCTACCACGCCTACCCGGCGCACGCCGCCTTCGGCGGCTACAAGGGCTCGGGCATCGGCCGCGAGACCCACAAGATGATGCTGGACCACTACCAGCAGACCAAGAACCTCCTGGTCTCCTACTCCGCCAAGGAGGTCGGGCTCTTCTGAGGGCCTGGAAAAGGGTGCTTGACCTGCGCGAACGCAGGTCAAGCACCCTTGCCTCCACGACTTCGAACAGCGGAGCGGGGATGACCGGCTGCTCCCGATCCCTCCCACCGGTTTCCCGTCCCGGACCAGCTGTCCCGGTCTGTTTCCGGTCCAGGACGGCCCTGCCCAAGGTCATCGACGCCGCCTCGGAGCGGACTGGGACACCCGGTCCCACTCCCGGATCGCCCGGTCGATCAACTGGTTGGCATGTTCCTGGAAACCATCGAGGAACCCGTTCGACGAGTCCCGCGGCCAACCCCCTAAGGAACAGACGGCCGTCATCCACTACGCCGAAGCGCTCAACGTGCTCCCTCACCACAGCTCCCGAGCACTGGCGGTATCGGAACGGGGAAACCGTCGTTGCTCCACTCCTTGCCCGCGGTCACCACTCACCGAATCAGGTTGAGCAGACCCCACCCTCCAAGCGGCACATGACACAGCGATATCCGGAGGTGTATCACTTCCGCAGGACGCATGGCGAGACCGCGCCCGGCAGGCGCGCCATCTGGGGAAGATCCGGGAGGCCCGCAGGGTCTATCTCGTCGCTGACCGCGATTGCGCTCCACCGGATGCCGAACAGCGGATTCCTCCGGAAGTTACCTGTCTCCACTGCCCTGTTGAGCACGTCACTGGGCGCCGTGCTCTTCCGCCGCGCGGTCGTGGCAGCCATCGGCGTGCCGTCGATTTCCGGCAGAGCGCATCAAGCGCCCGGCGTAGGACCTCGACCTGCTCCAGGGAACTGACCGACAGAGAGTTACGCTCCATCCAACCGCAAAGCCCGGTGCCACTCTTCGTTCTGCTCCTGCGCCCGGGCATGCTTGCTGACGAATGCGGATGAGCACAGGGCTGCCGGAGCTGGCCGCCCTGCGATGGCGAAGGCCCCGGTCACCAGGAGAATCTCCTGGTGACCGGGGCCTTCGGGCAGGGTCAGGCGGATGCGTCGGCGGAGACCACCGAGTCCTTCACTCGCATCCGCTCGCCGTAGAAGCCACCGAGGGCGGTGGCCAGCGACAGCCCCACCAGGAGCAGACCCACCGGCCACGAGGCACCGCCGCTCATGTCGAGCAGCGCGGTCGCGGCGAACGGCAGGAAGCCGGTGAGTGCGCCCGCCAGGTTGTACGCGAGGGCCACACCGCTGTAGCGGAGGTTCGCCGGGAAAAGCTCGGTGAGGAGTGCGCCTGAGACGGCGTAGGCGACCGAGAGGCAGGCGATGCCGAGCGTCACCGCGAGGACCACCAGGGCGGCGTTCTCGGTGTCGATCATCCAGAACACCGGGAAGGCGATCAGGGCGCTGGCGAGTCCGCCCCAGAAGGTGACCCGGCCGGGGCCGAGCCGGTCCGCGTAGCGGCCCACGACCAGGATCACCGCGATCTCCACGACGGCCGCCACCAGGGTGGCGTTGACCATCAGGCTCCGGGACAGGCCCAGGGTGTCGGCGCCGTAGCTGATCACGAAGGTGGTCAGGATGTAGAAGCCGCCGACGCCCAGGAGCGCCGAGACGATGGCGATCAGCAGGCGCCGCCACGCGGTGCGGAAGACGGCCACCGCGGGAACCTTGGTGCGCTCGTCCTGCTTGAGCAGCTCCTCGAAGAGCGGCGATTCCTCGACCCGGCGACGGATGTAGACGGCGATGAGGAGCATCGGGAAGGCGGCCAGGAACGGCAGACGCCAGCCCCAGGAGTCAAAGGTGTCCTCGGGCATCAGCAGGACGAGGGTGAAGGCACCGGAGGAGAGCAGGGTGCCGACCGGGGAGCCGATCTGCGGCAGGGCCGCGTATCGGGCGCGCTTGGCGGGCGGCGCGTGCTCGACGGCCAGGGTGACGGCGCCGCCCCACTCACCGCCCACCGCGATGCCCTGGAGCAGGCGCAGCAGCACCAGCAGCAGTGGCGCGGCGATACCGATCGTGGCGTATCCGGGCAGCAGCCCGATCAGGCCGGTGGCCACACCGATCATGACGACGGTTATCAGCAGGGCGGGCCTGCGGCCGATGCGGTCGCCGAGCCAGCCGAAGACGACGGCGCCGATCGGGCGGGCCGCGAAGCCGACGCCGAAGGTCGCGAAGGCGGCCAGGGTGGCGGCTGTGGGGTTGAGGGAGGTGAAGTACAGCCGGTTGAAGACGATGGCTGCGGCCGTGCCGAACAGGTAGTAGTCGTACCACTCCAGCGCGGTGCCGACGAAGGAGGCGAAGGCCACCCGTCCCGCGTCCTTCTCGGACACCACGACCTTCCCGGTGTCCGGGGCGGCGGCGCCCTGGGCGGTTTCCAGCTTGCTCATGTGCAGGTGCTCCTTGCGTACGGCCGTCAGACGCCGGCCAGGGGGAGGGAACCGGTCACCGAACCGGCGTCCCGGAGGGCGTCGGCGCCGTACACGCAGGTGCCGGCCACGAAGGTGGCGAGCACGCCGATGGCGCCTATCCGGCTGCCGTCGACCTCGACCGGGTCGTCGGACAGCAGTACGAGGTCGGCGAGTTTGCCGGGGGTGAGGCTTCCCCGCCGGTCCTCGTCGTGGCTCGCCCAAGCGGCGTCCAGGGTGTACGCGCGCAGGGCCTGCTCGGAGGTGACCCGCTCGTCGGGTCCGAGGACCACACCGTCCCGGCTCAGTCTCTCGACCATGGACTGCATGCCGAGCAGCGGGGCGCCGGGGGCGACCGGGCGGTCCGAGCTGCCGGGCACGCGCAGTCCGTGGTCGAGGAAGGACCGGTGGCGGTACAGCCACGCGGTCCGGGCCGGGCCGAGCGCTTGCGCCATGGTGTCACCCACGGCGTGCAGGAAGCGGGCCTGTGGGACGGGAGTCACCTTGAGGTCGGCGAGCCGGGCGAGCTGGTCGGGTCGGACCACGCCCGCGTGTTCGATGCGGTGTCTGACTCCCGGGCGCGGTGCGACGCGGCGGGCCTCGGCCAGCGCGTCGAGGGCGAGGTCCACGGCGGCGTCGCCGATCGCGTGGGCGGCGACCCGCCAGCCCGCCCGGTGGGCGGCGACCACCAGGCGGCGCATCCGGTCCGGATCGTCCTGGTAGACGCCGGTGGAGTGGTCGTGGCCGCAGAAGGGCTCGGTGACGGTGGCGGTGCGGCCGATCAGGGAGCCGTCCAGCCAGATCTTCATCGGGCCGATCCGCAGCCGGTCGTCGCCGAAGCCGGACCGCAGGCCGAGGTCGATGCCGTGGGTGATGCCGTCGTCGGCGTGCGCGTCGAGGGGGTGCAGGTTGTCTGCGGCCACCATCAGCTCGACCCGGGTGAGCAGCGTTCCGCGCTCCCGGGCCGTCTGGTAGGCGACGGCCTCGACGGGGCTGCGCCCGATCAGTCCGCGGCCGATGCCCGCTTCGGTGACGTGGGTGAGCCCTTCGGAGGCGTAGACGGCGCTGGCCCGGCCGATCGCGTCGGCCAGGCCGGCCACCGGGTAGGGCATGACCAGGCCGGTCACCAGCGACTGGGCGCGCTCCTGGAGCAGTCCGGTGGGGGCCCCGGCGGCGTCGCGGACGACCACTCCGCCGTCCGGCTCGGCGGCGCGGCCGTCCAGGATTCCGGCGAGCCGGAGCACTTCGCTGCTCACCGCGCACATGTGGCCGGAGCGGTGCTTGAGCCACACCGGCCTGCCCCCGGCGGCCCGGTCGAGCGCTTCGCGGTGCGGGTGGGCGCCCATGACGGTGTCGTCGTAGCCGGAGCCCACGATCCAGGCGTCCGCCGGGAGGGCGGCGGCGCGGCGGGCGACGGCGTCGTGGACCTCGCCCGGGGTGGTGGCACCGGACAGGTCGAGTTCGTCGAGGGACTGGCCGAACCAGGCCATGTGGTTGTGGGCGTCGCCGAAGCCGGGGACGACGGCCGCGCCGCCGCAGTCGACGGTGGTGCGGGCGGGCAGGTCCGCGACGGTGTCGTCCAGGCCGACGATCCGGCCGTGCAGGACACCCAGGGCGACGGCCCTCGGGTGGGCGTCGTCCACGGTGCGGATCCGGGCGTTGACGAGTTTGAGGTCGAGCATGGCTGTTCGCTTCCTGCGGTGTGTACCGGCGTCAGGCGAGGTTCTGGAGCCGGGTCAGCGGCAGGGTGGTGGCGTGGTGGATCTCGACGGGGCGTCCGTCGACGAGGACCGAGTCGGCGGTGGTGGGCACCCGCACGTCCGGGACCGCGGTGTTGCCGACCATGTCGGCCCTGCTCAGGCCACGGCTGTCGCGGACCGGCGTGTAGCGCACCCCGCGGGGCAGCGCCTGGGCGGCGGCCCGGTCCTCCAGGCACTCCTGGGAGACGAAGACGCGGGACAGGCGGCGCGGCGCGCCTCCGAGGCCGCCGAAGTAGGGCTTCATCACGCGCGGCTGGGTCAGCCGGGTGGAGCCGGAGCCCGAGCCGGTGACGCCCCAGGCGACGAAGCCCGATTTCAGGACGAGTTCTGGCTGTGCACCGAAGGCGGCGGGCCGCCATAGGACGACGTCGGCGAGGCTGCCGGGGCGCAGTGCGCCGACCTCGCGGGCCATGCCGTGGGCGATGGCCGGGTTTAGCGTGATCTTGGCGAGGTAGCGCAGCACCCGCTCGTTGTTCACGAAGCCCGGTCCGGTCTCACCTGCGAGGTGCGCCTGCACATGGGCGAGCTGCCAGGTGCGGCGAGCGGTCTCGGCGATCCGGCCCATGCCCATGGAGTCGGAGTTCACGATGCTGATGGCGCCCAGGTCGTGGAGGGCGTTCTCGGCGGCGATGGCGTGCTCGCGCACCCGGCTGGCGGCGATGGAGACGTCGGACTCCACGCCGTGGTGGCCGCGGTGCACGGTCATCGTCATCGGCAGGAGTTCCGCCACGGTCGCCGGGGTGAGCGGCAGGGTGGGTGTGGTGGAGGAGGTCAGCACGTGCGGCTGGGACACGATCTCCAGGAGGTCTGGGTGCCCGCCGCCGCCCTCCACGTGGTAGGCGTGCACGGTGCGGTTCCGGGTGGCCTCCAGGGTGTCGGACAGGTAGCCGGACTCGTTGAGCGTGTCGGTGTGCAGGGCGACCGGCAGGTCGGCCGTCTCGGCGACGGTCAGGCAGGTGTCGACGATCTCCGGGGTGGCGCCCCAGTCTTCGTGGATCTTGAACCCGCCGCCGCCGGCGAGCACCGCCCGCTCCAGGAGCTCCTTCGACGAGGACGAGCCGCGGGCCAGGAACGCCACGTTGACCGGCGCGTCCCGCCAGCCCTCGATCAAACTGTGCAGGTTGTAAGCGGGGTTGGCGCCCACGTCCCAGACACCGCCGATGCCCATCCCGACCAGCGAGGTGACGCCGGCGGCCAGCGCGGCGGGCACCACCTCGGGGCTGGAGAGGTGGACGTGGGAGTCGACGACGCCCGGGGTGGCGATCAAGCCCTCGCCCGTGATCATCGCGGTGTGGGAGTCGACGACCAGTTCGACGCCGTCGGTGCTTCCGGGGTTGCCGGCCCGGCCGGTGCCGACGATACGGCCGTCCTTGATCCCGATGTTGGTCTTGCGGACGCCGAGGAGCGGGTCGAGGACGAGGACGCCGAGGACGACCATGTCCAGGGCGCTGTCGCGGGCGGCGCGTCCGGCGACCAGCAGACCGTCGCGGGCGGACTTGGCGCAGCCGCCGAGGAGCTCCTCGCCCGGCTCGGTGTCGTCGGCCTCCACCCGGACCCACAGGTCGGTGTCGGCGAGACGGACAAGGTCGCCGGTGGTGGGGCCGTACCGGGAGGCGTATTCGGTGCGGGACATGCGGCTCATCGCTGCTGGCCTCCTCGGACGACCACGGTGACGGTTCGGGTGCAGCCGGGCAGGAACTCCACGGAGGTGCCGGAGGGGACGTCGAGGCGGTGGCCACGCGCGGCCTCGCGGTCGAACTTCAGGACGGCGTTGGCCTCCTCCAGCGGGAAGTGCGAGGAGAGCCACACCGGACGGTGGCCGTGGTTGGTGATCGTCAGTTCGCGGCGTGGGCGGCCCGGCGCGAGTTCGATGTCGGGCGCCGGCCCGTCTGTCGCCACCGCGCCGCCGGCGGGGAGCACAGCCCCGGGGCCCTGCGCGTCGGCGGGACCGAACGGCTCCGTGACGTGAACCAGGGAGGTGCCGTGCGGGAAGAGCGCCTCCACCTGGAGGGACGGCACGGCCTCGGCCACACCGGGCAGCAGCGACTCGCGTGGCACGAGGTGCACGGCGCGCTCCACGATTTCCTCGAGCGGGGTCGCGTCCCAGGCCATCTCCAGGATCTCGTCGCACACCAGGGCGATCGCCTCGGTGGCGCCCAGACGGGCGCCCCTGGACAGCCGCCGGCGGGCGAGCTCCGCGGCCGAGAACAGGGTGAGGCGTTCCTGCTCGCGTGGGGTGAGATGCATGGGCGGGCTTCCTTCGAAGTGCGTGGGCGGTTGGCCTGCCTGGGGATGTGCCCAACAGCCTGCCCGGTGAAGGCCAGGTGAACAATGACGGGACGCTCCGCGTTAGGCCCCCCATAATGGGCATGTGCACAATGACGAGCCGGTTACGGCACCCCCCGAGAACCTGCGCAGGCGTCTGCCCTCCCCCGCACCGGGAGGCGACGCCCCGACCGGTTCGGACCCTGAAGGCCTTGACGAGCTGCACCTGCTCGCCCAGCACTGCCTCGACCACATCGCCGAGTTGGTCGACCGCTATGTCGCCGAGGTGTCCGCGTTCGAGGGGTACCGGACGGCGGTCGAGCAGGAGGATCTGCGCGAGACCGCCCGGGACAGCTTCGAGCTGCTGCTCAGGCTGGTCGGGAGGCTGCCGGTGCCCGAGTCCCTGGACGGAGTCTCGGAGCGTCTCGGGCGCCGCCGCGCCCAGCAGGGAGTGCCTCTGGAACAGCTGCTCCAGGCCGTGCGGATGGACTTCCGTGTGGTGTGGACGGCATTCCTGCAGCGGACGCCCCCCGAGCGGCTCGCCGAGCTGACCCGGGGCGCCGTGCGGGTGTGGGAGGCGGTGGAGTTCCACACCGTGCGCACCCACGCCGCCTACCTGGACGAGGTGGCCGTCCTGGCCAGGCGCCAGGAGCGGGAGCGGGTCGCCCTGATGGGCAGACTCCTCTTCTCCGACGGCCGCGACCAGCAGTTGGTGGCCCAGGCGGCGGCCCTGCTCGGAGTGGGCGCGCGCGACCGGTTCGCCGTGGCGATCGCCCCGCCGGCCTCGCAGGACGCGATGCGCCGCGCGGTCGCCTCCCACCTGGGCCGGACGGTGTCCCATCTGCAACAGCACCAGGGCATGCTGGTCCTCGTGGTACGGCTGCCGGGCGACACCCCTCAGCTTCCGCACGACTGGCTCGTCTCGGTGCCCTGCGCGGTGGGCCCGGTGGCCAGAGGTCTGGCCGAGGTGCCCGGGGTGGTCCGCGCGGCGGAGGCGGTGGCCCTGGCCCTGCCGGCCGACGCGCGGGGACCCGTGACACTGGCCGAGGCGTGGATGCCGGTGGCAGCGGCCCGGGTGGGGCCGGTCGCCGCGATGCTGGCCCGCTCGGTCCTGTCGGGCCTCGACGCCGCGCCGTCGGCCGAGCGCGGCAGGCTGCTCGACACGGTGCTGGCCTACTGCGACACGGGGTCGATCGCTGGAACCGCCGCGCGGCTCTACTGCCACCGCAACACGGTGCTCAACCGGCTGAACCGGTTCACCGAACTCACCGGCTTCGATCCGGCCCGGCCCCGGGAGGCGGCCACCGTGCTGTTCGCGCTGAGCTGCCGGGACACGGCCGCCGCGGGCCCGGCCGACCCGGCGGCGGAGCGCGGCTGAGCAGGCTGATGCGCCGGTGGCGTGCGCCTTGGAGGCGCGCACCTCTCCGCTGGAGGGCAGCCGGCGGACCGGCCAGGAATCGTAGCTGGCGCAGCGCCCGAACTCGCCCTGCTCATCGACGACAATTGCGCCAGACACAGAGGGTGCCGCACGCATCGGCTGGCACACCCACCGCTTCACCCCCGCGGAGAAGCCAGGGTGCTGGAAGGACGTCCCGACTCTGACACCTGGGGCCGCGTCCGCGCGGTCGTGCGTCCGGCGGAGGACCTTGCACGGCGCGTACGCGCAGTCCGATGGGCCGGCTCGCTGTGCTTCGAGGTGCTGAGCATGACCTGGTCCTTCGGTCTCGTCGCGAGGCGCCGGCCCGGTGTCACGTCCTGCCGGGCCTGCGGGCGCAGACGCTGCCGTGGGAGGCATGAGAACAACGAGTCCTGCCGAAATGCGCCTGTACGGTGTTCCGTTCGAGCGGCCTACTGAAAGGAAGGCATCGCACGGGAGGTCCACGGTGACCAACACACCGACTGGTAGGCCATCGGCACCTCGACCGCGGACAGGCGCCGAGTCGGTCCTCGAAGCACTGCGCGCATGCGGCGTCTCGCACGTCTTCGGACTGCCTGGCGGCGCCAATCTACCGCTCTACAGGGCGCTGGGCGGCGCGCCCTGGCTGCGGCACGTACTGACCCGGCACGAGCAGGGCGCCGGGCACGCGGCATCCGGCTACGCGCAGGCCACCGGACGCATCGGAGTGTGCTTCGCCACCTCCGGCCCGGGTGCGACCAACCTCGTCACCCCGTTGATGGACGCCCACATGGATTCGGTGCCGATCCTGGCCGTCACCGGACAGGTCGACAGCGGGCAGCTCGGCAGTGACGCCTTTCAGGAGACCGACATCTGCTCCGTCGTGCGACCCGTGACCAAGTACACCGCCGAGATCACCGCCGCGGCCGACATCGACGCAGCCGTACGCGAGGCCGTCGGACGGGCGCTCAGCGGACGCCCAGGCCCCGTCCTGCTGTCCATCACCAAGGACGCGTTGGTCGGGGAGGTCCCGTCACCCGACACCGCGGCGGCGATCCCGGTCACGCCACCACCCCGCGCCGATCCGGAATCGGTGGAGCGAGCTGCCGCCCTGCTCCTGGCCTCACGTCGCCCCGTGCTCTACGTGGGAGGAGGCGCCGTCAAAGCTGCCGCGAGCGGGCCGCTGCGGGAACTGGCCGAGCTGCTGCGTCTACCGGCCGTCACCACTCTCATGGCTCAGGGAGCCTTCCCTGGTGGCCACGATCTGCATCTGGGGATGCCCGGCATGCACGGCACCGTTCCCGCGGTCGCCGCCATGCAGCGCGCGGACCTGCTGCTCGCCGTGGGTGCGCGGTTCGACGACCGGGTGACCGGCAGGCTCGAGGGGTTCGCACCGGAAGCCCGCGTGATCCACATCGACATCGACCGGCGGGAGATCTCCCGTAAACGACAAGCCGATGTGGCTCTTCACGCGGACTGCTCGCAGGCATTACGGGCCTTGCTGGAGGCATTGAGACGGCAGTTGCTCGGCACGCCTGTGCCTGACTTCACGCCTTGGTGGAACACTCTCGACACCTGGCGCGACCGCTACCCGAAGGGTTCCGGCGGCGACGGCTTCCGGCTCACCGCCGCCTACGTGCTGGAACGCCTCGACGCCCTGGTGAGCGGGCCGCGGACGGTGTACACGGTGGGAGTCGGCCAGCACCAGATGTGGGCGGCGCAACTGCTGAACTGCGAGCGCCCCCGCACTTTCCTCACATCGGGAGGTGCCGGCTCCATGGGATACGCGATCCCCGCGGCCCTCGGCGCTCAGGTGGCCCTTCCGGACGCCGAGGTGTGGGCCGTCGACGGCGACGGATGCTTCCAGATGACGAACCAGGAACTCGCCACCTGCGTGCACGAACGTCTGCCCGTCAAGGTCGCCGTCATCAACAACTCCTCCCTGGGTATGGTGCGCCAGTGGCAGGAGCTCTTCCACGACGGCGACATCCAGCACACCGATCTGGACACCGACGAGGGATCGCAGAGCCCAGACATCACCCAGCTGGCCCTCGCCTACGGCTGCGCGGCCTGGAAGGTGACTCGCCCCGAGGAAGTGGACCGCGCCGTGATCGCCGCCTCGGCAGTGCGTGACCGGCCCGTGGTCCTCGAGTTCGTGGTGCCCAGAACGGACATGGTCTGGCCCATGGTGCCGGCCGGAGTCTCCAACGAGGAGATCCTCGTCGCACGCGACCTGCGCCCGCGCCTCGAACCGGACCCCACCCCGGACGATCCTCAGAGCCGTGACGCCTGACAACACTCCGCGTCTGCACCAGGCAGAGCGTGGGAACAGCGGCGCCCCTGACCGTGGCAGGAAGGAGCACTACGGTGACAGGTCCCCCGGACGACGAGCTGGAGGCGACGCTCTCCGGACTACCACCACCCAGCAGCGCACACTTGGCGCAACACCTCCCTTTGGCCCGTGGTCTGGTAAGCGACACGCTGCCGGCGCTGGGCCGTCACGCACAGCTGGTCCAGGTCCGCCGGATCACCCTGCCCGCCGGCGGCACCACGGGCTGGCACTACCACCATGGCCCACTGCTCATCGTGGTCAGCCAAGGGGTCCTCACCCACACCTTGGCCCGGGACCTCAGCACGGAGACGGTGCGGGCCGGGCAGGCGTTCGTCGAGGCACCCGGCCCCGAGCAGGGACACATCGGCAACAACCTGGGGACAACACCCCTGGTGATGTACGCGATCTACTTCCTGCCGTCCCTGGCATCTCCTCTTTCCGAAGCAATCCCAGCCCCCGGCCCGCAACCGGACAGCACCCCACACTCCGAATGAGGCCCGACCGTCGTCTCCGCCACGGCTGTCCACCCGCACAGCGCCACCAGCGTCAGCTGACGGCGCCGGACGGGAACTCGGGAAGCCATGTACGCCCTGCGCTTCGAGGAAGTCGGCGAGCCGGCACGGCGGTCGCGACCACGCGCTCGCCCGGCGCGAAGACGTCGCCGAACGCGGACCTGCACCGACACCCGACGGACAAGGCGTCGACCTCGTCATCGAGGCCGTCGGCTCGGACCAGGCGTTCGGCATGTGCGCGCGCATCGTCCGGCCGCGAGGCAGGATCGCGAACACAGGAGTGCACACGAAGCCGGTCTCCCTGCCTCTGGACGCCCTGTGGAACCGCGACGCGACGGTGTCCACCGGCCAGGTCGACACCTACACCCTTCCCGACCTGCTCGTGCCCGCTCGTACTGCTGCGGACTCGACGCCCGCGGGTCGACGGGCTGATCACCCACCGGATGCCGCTACACCGACTGCAGGACGCTTATGCCCTGCTCGCGGACCGCCGCGGTGAACTCGGCATCAAGATCGCACTGCGTCGAGAGGGCTTCCATGAGCGGTCGGCGTGACGGAAGTCGGGCTGACGCCGACTCACCGGGTCACGCCGACCGCTCCACACGGAGAGGACACAGACCGGAGCGACGCGCCCTGCGACGCGTGGTGGCCGCCACCCGAGACGGGCAACCACGCCGACATCAAGGGGCGGAAGCACTGCCCCTGCCCTCCGCCGCCGCACCGGCCCGTCGCCGGCCGGTGACCATCGATCGGGAATCGGCACACGGGTGATGACGGCAGGTCAGGAGCGCGGCGACGACTGCCCCGTGTGCCGGGACCTCTGGGCGTGGTTCTGCAGGAAGGCGATGAGAGCGGCTGTGAGCTCGGCCGGCGCGTCCTCCTGGACGAGATGGCCCGAACCGGCGATCGGTTCGAGTCGCGCGCCCGGAATGCGGGATGCGAGCTCCCGCCCCTTCGCCGCGGGAATCCAGGTGTCGTCCTGGCCCCAGCACACCAGCGTCGGGATGCCGATCTCGCCGTACCGGTCCTGCACCTCGTCGGTGTGGAGCTGGTCGGCCTGGCTGATCTGCCGGTAGAAGGCCGCCTGGCCAGGCTCGCCGAGCCAGGGCCGGACGAGCCGGTCGAGGACCGCGGGGTGCAGGCCGGGACTGCTGGCCGACGCTACGTACTCGCGCACCAGAGCGTGGTGCAGCGCGGGCGGCAGCTGCTCGAAGACCTCGGAGTGCTCACCGACAAGCCGGAAGAACGGCGACCCCCACGGCGCCAGCGCGACCGGGTCGACCAGAGCGAGCGCGCGATAGCGGGCGCCGTGCAGCAGATGCGCCCGCAAGGAGACGGCGCCACCGAAGTCGTGGGCGACCACCAGAGGCTCCTCCAGGCCCCAATGCGCCAGAAGCTCGGTGAAGACCCTGCCCTGGGCAGCCAGGGAGACATCCTGTCCGACGGACATCTCCGACGCCCCGTAACCGGGCATGTCCCACACGAACACCTGGTGACCGCGGGCGAGTGAACGGGCGACGGCACGCCAGACATACGAGGAGAAGGGTGTTCCGTGCAGGAGCACGACCGGATCCCGGCCGGGTTGTCCGAGGCTGCCCCAGCGGACGTCGCCCGACGTGCTGCGGAATGTCTCGGGCAGCTGCCATTCGCTCACGGGTGCTGTTCCTCTCGGCTGTGCTCGCAGTGCAGCGCTGTCCGGACCGGGCGTGGTCCGGACGGCGTGGGCACAGGCGGTAGCTCCGCGCCCAGGCAGTGAACTCACCTTGTGCCTGGTCACGCGGCGGATGATAGCGGTCCGCCGCCCCGGCGGATGCCTTTCTCGCCGCGTGTCAACAGCCGTCGAGATGCGCAGGCAGGCGGCCGTGGTCGGTACTGGTGCCGGTGCCGGTGCCGGTGCCGGTGCCGCAGCCAGGGTCGGTGTCAACGCCCGGGACAGCGAGTCGCGCATGGTGACGCGAGCACCGCCCCCAGCCCGCGGAGACCTCTCCCGATGGGGGCGTCAGGGGCATCGATGGTGACCTCGTCACCACACGCGTCCGGCGCGGTGTCTCCGTCGCACCTCGTCGGAAGCGGGCGGCAGCCCCGAATCTGGTGTCAGCGCGTCGAACTCCCCGTGCACCAGGAGGCGCCCCCATGGCCCACAGCAGCACAGCCCTTCACGAGCCGGTCCCTCCGTCGGGGCCTGTGGCCGGCCGCCGTCCCACGGCTCCCGTCCGCCGCCTCGCCGGCCACGGCACCGATCGCGTCACCGACCTCTGCACCGCCCTCTTCGCGGGATTCCGCGGCTACGACCAGCGGATCAGGGCGCGGCAGTACATGGACGGGCTGCTGACCGCCGAGGGGCGCAAGTCGATCGCCAACATCGCCACTTCGGTCGGCATGCCCGGTGACGAACAGCGGCTGCGCCACTTCGTGAACAGTGCGCGCTGGTCCGTCGGCCCGGTGCGCCGGGCGCTCGCGGGGTTCCTCGACGGGAATTCCCCGATCGCCGCCTGGGTGGCGCTGCCGGTGTCGATCCCCAAGACCGGCAGCCGCACCGTGGGCGTGGCCCCGCACTACTCCGCGGAGGACGGGCACCGGATCGTCGGGCAGCGGGCCTATGGCATGTGGTACGCGTCCGAGCGCCTGGTCGCCCCGGTCAGCTGGCGGCTGGCCTTACCGGGTGACAGCGGCCCCGCCCCGTCCACGACCCGGGAGTGCGTGGCCGGTCTGCTCGACGACATAAGGACCTGGCGGGGCGGTTCCCGCCTGTGCGTGACGGACGTACGGGGCGACGGCGAGCAGGAGGACGCCGCCCGGCTGCTGCGCGGGGCGTCCCCCGTCGCCGTACGCGTCAGTGGTCACACCCTGCTCGCCGTGGACGAGCGGCGGCCGGGGGGCCGGAAGGAGCGTCTGGTGCCCGTGTGCGACGCGCTCGGCGCGGCACGCCGGACGCGACACATGGACGGTGTGCCGTACGCCGGGCACGGCGGGCTCCCGCCCGTGACGGCGATGGCGCACGTACGGCTGCCCGGAGCGCACGGCGCCGCCGTCGAGGGCTCCCCCGGAAGGGTGAGGCTGTTCGGCATGTGGCGGGGCACGCGCCGCGCCCCGGACGAATGGTGGCTCACCAACGCCCGGGACGCGTCGCCGGCCGCCCTCCTGCGTGCGACCCGGCTGATGCGCGAGGTCGGTGCGGGCTGGCGGGACCGTGGCAGGGACGTGGGGCTGCGGGACTTCGAGGGGCGCTCGCTCCAGGGCTGGCACCGACACGTCACCCTGGCGTCCTGCGCCTACGCAATGGCCGAGCTCGCATCCTCCGAGGCGCCGGGTGACGCGTCGCCGGCCGCGTGAACGGCCTCCGGGACGGCGGCCGGCCGCGCTTCGGGTCCGGCGGGCGCGTCCCGTGGCGGCGGGTCCTTCCTCTGCAGGACGTCGCTCGTGCGGTGGAGTCGGAGGGCCAGCTGGACCTCCAGTGCCCGCTCCGGTTCGAGCCAGTCCTCGCCGAGCAGTTCCGTGACCCGCTCCAGCCGGCGGGAGACGGTGTTGGGGTGGACGTGGAGCGCCTCGGCGGCGCGGCGCGGACTGCAGCCCGCGGCGAAGTACGCGTCCAGGGTCTTGGTGAGTTCGGTCGACCGCTGGTCGTCGTAGTCGAGCACGAGGCCGATGGTGGTGTGGATGAAGCTGGCGGCGTCGCGGTTGTCGGAGAGCAGCACGCCGAGGAAGCCCAGGTCCTCGGTGGAGGCGTGGGTGCCGACGCTGTCGAGCGAGACCAGCGCGTCCAGGCAGCGCAGCGCCTCCTGGTGGGTCTGCCGGATCAGGCCGGGGCTGGAGACGGGTCCCGCCGCTCCCACGGTGACAGGGTGGTCGAGCAGGGGGCCGAGTTCCGCGGAGACGGCGGCGGCCTCCGCGCTGGAGTCGGTGGCGGGCAGCAGCAGGGCGATGCAACCGTTCTGGATGCTGCGTAATCCGTCCATCCGCCGTGCGTAGGCCGCGGCCCAGCCGGCCGCCCGGCCCTGGGCGCCGCCCTCCACCCGCACCACCACGACCACGTGCGGCCGTTCGAGGTCGACGCGCAGCCGGTGCGCCCGCTCGACGAACTGCTGGGTGAACCGGTGCGGTGCGACCAGCAGGTCCTCGAACAGTTCGTCCCGGAAGGGGCTCGTCGCGGCGGCCTCCCCCCGCTGCGTCTGGAGGAGCACCGCGACCGACTGGGCCGCCAGCCGCAGGGAGGTCTTCCCGGCCTCCCGCAGGGGCTCCCCCGGGTGGACGAGGAGGACGGCGAGGCACTCGTCACCCGCGACGACGGGTACGGCCCAGGCACCCGTGGAGAGGGCTGCCGGTGTGCGACGTGCGCACGCGGTACGGGTCGCCTCCCTCATCTCCCGCTCCACGGCCGGGGGCACGGTGCCGCTTGCCGCCAGCGGCCGGTGCGCCATGTCCCAGACGGACGCTGCGCCGCCGAAGGCCCGGGCGACGTCGTCGACGAGGGTGCCGAGGCTGCCTCCGGCGAGCGCCCGGTCCACCAGCGCGGCGTGCCGCTCCGCCCTGCTCCGCAACTCGTCCAGTTCGGCGGCGATGCGGCAGGTGTCGGACCGGAGGTGGAGTACCTCGTCGTGACGGCGTTCCAGGGTGCGTGTCTTCTCGATGGCGACCGCGGCCATGTCTCCGAGTGAACTCATCAGGGAGACCTCGCCGACCGTGAAGTGCCGGACGTTGCGGTCCGCCGCGTACAGCACGCCGAAGGCGTCGTCGCCGAACCTCAGCGGAGCCGCGATGATGGCCTTCAGCCCCTCGGCGCGGACCACCTCGTCCAGGACCTCGGAGTGCCGCATCCGTCTGTCGGCGAGGTAGTCGGCGCTCCACATCGGCACGGCCTGCTGAATGGCCTCTTCGCCCAGGCCCGCGGTGTGCGGGACGCGGTAGCCCACGGTGAGTGCGGACGCGTGGCCATCGGCGGTGCGGACGAAGCTGTCGCCCGCGTCGGGGTCGCGGAAGCTGATGTACGACATGTCCAGGCCGAGCAGCGTCCGGGTGCGGCGGGTGATCGTCGACAGCAGGGAGTCCAGGTCGTAGGGAAGGGTCAGATCGCGCGCGGTGTCCACGAGCCCGGACAGTTCGGTCTCGCGCTGCTGGCGGCGGGAGAACAGGGCGTGGATGCCGGCAACCGTGCGGCCCGCACGCTCCAGGTGTTCCGTCTCCGTGCCCGGGAGCGTGTCGCGAGCGCGTCGGAGCCGCTCCTCGATCTCGGTCAACGGCGCTTCCGCGGCGAGCAGTTCCATGACGCCGAGGATCTCACTTATGCCGGAATGCTCACTTGATTCCATGTATGTGGCTACCTCGTCCAGGAAGTGCGCAACTGCCGTTCGCGCACGTCGGCATCAGCCCTCAGCTTCAGCCCCTGCCCCGACCACCACGGATATCCCTCACTGTGGCGAGCGTCACATGTCATGGGTGGTGTTCACGCCACCATCGGCGGGGCCCGGCATGCCGTGAAGGGGACCTGCTGGACGAGGTGTTCGCGCCGGTCCATTCACCGTCCACGGCGACCGCCCTCGACCTTCTCGGTCTCACCGATCCCGACCCCGGAGCCGCACCGACCTCCCTGCTGGAGATCGGCAGCGGATCGGGAGTCATCTCCGTCCAGGCCGCTCTGGCCAACTGCACGACCCTGGCGACGGACATCAACCGCGACGCCGTCGAGAACACCCGCAGGAATGCCGAACGGCACGGGGTGACGGACCGTCTGACCGTGCTGCACAGCCACCTGTTCGACGCCGTCGACGACGACGCCCGCTTCGACCGCGTCTTCTGGAGCTCCAACTACGTCCTCGCTCCCGCCCAGTTCTCCTATGCCTCGATGCACGAGCGCGCCTACCTGGACGCCGGGTACCGCACCCACCGCCGGTATGTGGAACAGGCGGTGCACCAGCTGACCGACGGCGGTTCCGCCCTGCTGCACTTCTGCGAGCGGGGCGACGCTGCCGCGCTGGCGGAGATCGCGCGGGAATGCGGCCGTGAACTGCGGGTGCTGCGCCGCCGCACGGTGCTCGAAGGAACCGATCCGATCGAGCACTTCCTGCTGGAAGTGGTGCCGGTGGGGAGCAGGCGGGCCTGGCCCGTCGCCGGCAAAGCCGTCCGAGACGTGCGCGGATCGCCCGCCTCACGCCGTCCGACCGGGCGGTGATGTCGCCGGGCCCCGGAGTTCCGCGCGGGAAGCGGACTTCGGGAACAGTGTCGCCGTCGTCGACCGCGGGCGCGCCGCGCACCCGGGAGCGGCCGACCCGAGCACCCCGCCCCCTGTTCCCCTCCCCTGCCCCCGGACACCGCAGCCGGCTCCTACAGGTCCCGCCAGTCACCGGTGAGCGCCTCGGTCTCCCGCGCGCGTTCGCGCAGTTCCGCGGCGGCCAGAGCCGTGGCGGCACGCTCCACGTCGGCGCTCGTCGCCCAGGAGTGCGCCGTGCGCTCGAGCGCGTCGGCGGGCCGGTGCGAGAGGGTGTCGCCCTGCGGGTGGCCCTGCCGGACCACAGCGTCCAGGGTCCGCTCCGACATCGCCTGGACGGTGTTCCAGGCCACCAGATCCTCGGCGAGGTGAACCGCGGCCGCGGGGTCGGCCTCACCGGCGTCCGGCCACAGCAGCCGCTGCTGCCGGGCGCCCGCGTTGCGCAACCTGCGCCAGGTGGGGGTGCCGAGGCTCTCCTCGTACAGCAGGTAGGCGGCACGGGCGAGGGCCTGCGCGGGCCGGGCGGGCGGTGCGGCCGTGCCGGGCCGGCCGACCAGGGCCTTCGCCGTCCGGGCCACGTCGAAGGACGCCACCGAGCTGCCGGTCGGGGGGCGCCCCGCCTCACGTGTCCGGCCGAGTCCCTCGAAGTACGCGTCGACGGCGTCCCGGTAGTGACGCGGGGCGTACAGGTGGGTCATGGCGACGCCGATCTCCTCCGCCAGGCAGTCGCTCGCCGCCGCCAGGCCCGCCGCGGTGGCCGGCACCGAGACCAGCAGGTTGGGGCGGGCCACCGCGCCGGCCAGGGCCCTCGCCTCGGCGAGCAGACCCGGCGCGTCACCGGCCGACCGCGGGTCCACCTCGGCACAGACCCAGCCGTCCGCGCCCCGGGTCGCCGCGAAGCGCGCTGCCAGCACGTCGCAGGCCCACCGGGCGTCGTAGCGGTGCAGCGCCTTCAGGGCGGTCTCCGCGCCGACGCCACGCGCGCGGAGCGACCGGATCTGCGCCCGGTACGCGGTCCCCTCGCGTGTCTCCCGCCCCAGTTCCCGCAGGGACAGCACGGCGCCGCCCACGGCTCCCCGGGCGACCAGTCGGGCCAGGGTGCCGTCCGCGAGCGACCGGCGGGAGATCCCCTGGATCCACACGGCGACGCCTTCGTGGGCCAAGGCCGCCAACGCCGAACCGGCGTGTGACGCCCGGGTGTTCGGCGCGCGCTCACTCATCCCGTCCTCCGGTCCGGGTTCCGCTCGGCCGGCGTCCGTGCGCACCGGTCGGGGCTTTCGCCGTCGGGGCGCTGTCCGTCGGGACGGCCCGGACCCCGCTGGTCGGCGCGGTCCGCTCCCGGGGCACGGACCGGCCGGCCCGGTGACCGGCGCAGGCCGCCGCCCCCGTCACCGGGAGGGCGACGGCGATCACCTCGCTCACCGACACCGGCCCAGGTGCACGGCCAGTGCGTCGCCCACGGACTGTCCGTACGTGGCAGTGACGCGGGCCAGCAGGTCCTTGGGAGTCGCCCGGTAGAGCTGGCAGCCCACGGTCTCCAGCGCCTCGGTGGCCAGGGCGCAACCGAGCGGGACCGCCGCGTCGGGCGTGAGTCCCCAGCTGGTGGCGGCGAGGAAACCGGCCCGGAAGGCGTCGCCCGCACCGGTCGGGTCCACCACGCTGTGCGACGGCACGGCCCCGAAGGACTGCCGCAGGCCGTCGGCGGTGGCCGTGCGGACGCCGTCGGCGCCGTGCGTGACGATCCACGTGCCCACCCGGGAGAGGATCTCCTGCTCGCTCCAGCCGCTCAACTCCCGCAGGAGTGCGGCCTCGTAGGCGTTGGTGAACAGCCAGCGCGCCCCGGTGACCAGCAGCCGTGCCTCCTCCCGGCCGAGCCGGGCAAGTTGCTGCGAGGGATCGGCGGCGAACGGCAGGCCCAGCTCCGCGCACTGCCGTGTGTGCCGGAGCATGGCGTCCGGGGCGTTGGGCGCGACGAGCACCAGGTCCGGGCCGCCCGATCCGTCGACGAGGTCGGCGAGGTCGATCCGTACGGCCTCGGACATCGCTCCGGCGTAGAACGAGGCGACCTGGTTCTGGTCCTGGTCGGTGGTGCACATGAAGCGTGCCGTCCGCCGCTCTTCGACGACGCGGACGTGACCGGTGTCGACGCCGTTCGCCTGGAGCCAGGCGCGGTACTCGTCGAAGTCCGCCCCAACGGCGCCGACGAGGCGGGGGGCGAGCCCGAGGCGGCCGAGGCCGAAGGCGACGTTCGCGGCGACCCCTCCACGCCGTACGTCCAGGTCGTCCACGAGGAACGACAGCGACAGGTGGTCGAGGTGGTCCGGCACCAGTTGGTCGGTGAACCGGCCGGGGAAGGTCATGAGGTGGTCGGTGGCGATGGAACCGGTGATGGCAAGGCGCACGGCATCCCCCAGAGTGCTCTCGGTAGTCGTCGCGGGCGGTCGGGGCCCCGGGGGCTCAACCGGCCGGCCCCTGTCCGGTGGCCGCGAGGACGGGGACGCCGTCCCGGCCCGCGGGCCGGGCGGCGCAGGCGAGCGGGGCGGTGCCCTCCCGGATCGCGGCGAGGACGCCCCGGTGCACGTCGAAGGCGGCGGCGGAGCGGTTGAGCGTGATGTAGTGCAGGCCGGGCGCGCCCTCCGCCAGCAGCCGGCGGCCCATCGCCGTCGCGTGCTCCACGCCGACGCGGTGGGACGCCTCGGCGTCGTCACGGGCCGCTTCCAGGCGGCGGGCGAGTCCGGCGGGGAACGCGGCCCCGCTGAGCTGTGCGAACCGGGCGATCTGCCGGACATCGGTGGCGGGCATGATCTCCGGGACGATCGGGATGTCGCAGCCCGCGGCGGCCACCCGGTCACGCAGTCGCAGGTAGTCCTCCGCGTCGAAGAACATCTGAGTGATCGCGTAGGAGGCCCCCGCTCGGCACTTGGCGACGAAGTGGCGGATGTCGCTGTCCCAGTCGGGGGACCGGGGGTGACGTTCCGGGAACGCCGCCACGCCGATCGTGAAGTCGCCCAGGGACCGCACCAGTTCGACGAGTTCCGAGGCGTGGCGCACGCCCTGCGGGTGCGGAGTCCACTCGCCCATGGGGTCGCCCGGCGGGTCGCCCCGCAGGACGAGGACGTCCCGGATGCCGGCGTCCGCGTACTGGCCGACGACGGCGCGCAGTTCGGCCACCGAGTGGCCGACCGCGGTCAGGTGCGCGACGGGGCGCAGCGTCGTCTCCGCCGCGATGCGCCGGGTGACGTCGACGGTGCGGTCGCGGGAGAAGCCCCCTGCCCCGTAGGTGACCGACACGAACGCGGGCGACAGCGCCTCCGCGCGCCGGATCACCCGCCACAACGCGCGGTCACCCGCCGCTGTCCTGGCCGGGAAGAACTCGAAGGAGAAGGTGTACGGTGCGCCGGGCCGGGGGAACGGCGGCGGGCCGGACGCCGTCTGCTGCCGGATGGGTCCCACGTTCACACCCCCGTGACGGCGCGCAGCGCTTCGACGCGGTCGGTGCGCTCCCACGTGAAGTCGGGCAGTTCGCGGCCGAAGTGGCCGTAGGCGGCGGTCTGCGCGTAGATCGGGCGCAGCAGGTCGAGGTCGCGGATGATCGCGGCCGGGCGGAGGTCGAAGACCTCGGTGATGGCGTGCTCGATCTTGTCGGTGTCGATGGTGGCGGTGCCGAAGGTCTCCACGAACAGGCCCACCGGCTCGGCCTTGCCGATCGCGTACGCCACCTGCACCTCGCAGCGCGCGGCGAGACCCGCGGCCACCACGTTCTTGGCGACCCAGCGCATCGCGTAGGCCGCCGAACGGTCGACCTTGGACGGGTCCTTGCCGGAGAAGGCGCCGCCGCCGTGGCGGGCCATGCCGCCGTACGTGTCGATGATGATCTTGCGGCCGGTCAGGCCCGCGTCGCCCATCGGGCCGCCGATCTCGAAGCGCCCGGTCGGGTTGACCAGCAGGCGGTAGCCCTCGGTGTCCAGCTTGATGCCGTCGCTCTCCAGGGCGGCCAGCACGTGCTCGACGACGTGGATCCGTATGTCGGGGGTCAGCAGCGAGTCCAGGTCGATGTCCGAGGCGTGCTGCGAGGAGACGACCACGGTGTCCAGGCGGACCGCCTTGTCGCCGTCGAACTCGATGGTGACCTGGGTCTTGCCGTCGGGACGCAGGTAGGGGACCGTCCCGTTCTTGCGGACCTCCGTCAGTCGGCGCGACAGGCGGTGCGCGAGGTGGATCGGGAGCGGCATCAGCTCCGGCGTCTCGTCGCACGCGTAGCCGAACATCAGGCCCTGGTCGCCCGCGCCCTGCTTGTCCAGCTCGTCGCCTTGCTCACCATCGGCGGAGGCCTCGACACGCTTCTCGTACGCGGTGTCGACGCCCTGCGCGATGTCCGGGGACTGCGCGCCGATGGACACCGACACACCGCAGGAGGCGCCGTCGAAGCCCTTCTTGGACGAGTCGTAACCGATCTCGAGGATCTTGTCGCGCACGAGCTGTGCGATCGGCGCGTACGCCTTCGTGGTGACCTCACCCGCGACCTGCACGAGGCCCGTCGTGATCAGGGTCTCCACGGCGACCCGGGAAGCCGGGTCCTCGCGCAGGAGCGCGTCGAGGATCGTGTCGCTGATCTGGTCAGCGATCTTGTCGGGGTGGCCCTCGGTCACGGACTCCGAGGTGAACAGACGACGGGACATGACACTCCTCAGGAAGGGGAAGAGAGACGAGAGTGGTTTCGGCGGGCGGATGGCCGGCCGTCAGGACCTGGTCGGGGCGACAGGGGCGGCACGCCTGTCAGGAGGCACCGGGGCTGCTCGCCCGTGACAGTTCCATGCCGCCGGTCTCCGGGGCCCAGGCCGCGGTCACCAGGGCGCCCAGTACGGAGACGGCACAGCCGAGCAGCATGACCGCGCCGACCCCCCAGGCGTCGAGTCCCAGGGGCACCAGGAAGGTGCCGAGGGCCGCGCCGATCCGGCTCACCGCCGCGGCGAAGCCGATGCCGGTCGCCCTGATCTCCGTGGGGAAGACCTCGCTGGGGTAGACGGCCTGCAGCACGCTCGACCCGGCGTGGAACAACGCGAACACGCCGAAGCCGATCGCCACGACCGCCGGGTGCGCCTGTGGCCACAGGCCGAGGACCAGCAGGGCGGCGGCCGTGACGCAGAACGGCCACAGGAGCAGGGCCCGCCGTCCCACCCTGTTGATGACGACCATGCCCGTCAGACAGCCCACCAGGAGGAAGGCGTTGAGCAGCAGCTCGCCCACTCCGCCGCCCGGAGCCCCCAGCAGGCCGAGCACCTGTGGGGCGAAGGTGGAGACGGCGAAGAACGGGGTCACCTGGCAGAGCCAGAAGAGGCTGGTGAAGGCGGTACGGCGCAGATACGCGGGGGCGAACAGGGTGCTGTGCCGGGTGTGCACGGTCGCACCGTCCGGTGCGGGCCGCTCCAGCTCCCGGCCGAGCCACCGCCGGCTGATCTCCTCGGCCTCCGCGATCCGGCCCTTTCCGGCCAGCCAGGCCGGGGACTCCGGGGTGCCCAGCCGGGCGAGCAGCACCACCAGGGAGGGCAGCGCGCTGCTGGCGAGGATCCAGCGCCATGCGGTCGGGTCGTCGGTGAGGGAGGTCACGGCGAGGCCGAACCCGGTGGCCAGGGTGTAGCCGACGTACCAGAAGACGATCAGGGAGGCCAGCAGACGGCCGCGTCGCGCGGGCGGTGCGAACTCGGCGACCAACGCACCGGCGATGGCGTAGTCGGCGCCCACCGCCGCTCCCATCACCAGCCGCACGAGGAGCAGTTGCACGGGGTCCTGGACCACGAACTGCAGCAGCGAGCCGATGAGGAAGACGAGCAGGTCGATGAGGTACATCTTCTGGCGGCCCACCTTGTCGGTGAGCCATCCGAAGATCAGGCCGCCGAAGAACAGGCCGATGAGCGACGCGGCGCCGATCAGTCCGGCCCACGCGGAGGTGAGCTGGAGGTCGTCGCGTGCGAGCGGCAGGGCCGCGCCGACGACGCCGAGCACCCAGCCGTCGCAGACCTCGCCGCCGCCGGCGCAGACGGCGATCCTCGTCTCGAACCGGCGGACCCGTCCGGCGTCCTTTCCGGTGGGGCCGGTTCCGGTGCCACGGCCTGGCGACGCGTGCGCTTCCACGGCTGACACGTGGGTTCTCCTCGGTCGATGGCGGGGCGGGGCGGGGGGAGGCGATGCCGGGGCGGCGGGGTTCCCCGCCGCCCGCGCCCGGGGGAGTCAGGGGCTCGCCATGAGGTCCACGGACAGGACGGCCCGGTGCGGCGAGGTCACGTCGAGCACCTCGCTCTCCGTGAGCACCGCGGTCTGCAGCTGCCGCATCCGCTGCGAGGGTTCGATGCCGAGTTCCCGGGTGAGGGTCCGGTGGAGCCGCTGATAGGTCCCGAGGGCCTCCGCGGTGCGGCCCGATCGGTAGAGGGCGACCATGTACTGGGCGTGCAGGTTCTCGTGCACCGGGTACTGCGAGACGAGTGTCCTTAATTCCGAAAGCAGCCTGTGGTGCATTCCGAGCCTGAGTTCCGCCTCGATGCACTGTTCCAGCGTCGTCATGCGCAGGTCTTCCAGACCCGCCACTCGGGCCTGGATGCACGGCCCTTGCTGAATGTTCACCAGAGTGCGCCCGCGCCAGAGCCCGAGTGCCGACCGGAGTTCCGTGGAAATCTTGAGGTCGTCCGTCCGCGAATGGGCCAGCCTGGACCGCGCCATGTGCGCGTCGAGCACGTCGAGATCGAGATTTCCCTTCTCGATGTGGAGCGAATAACCCTGGTGATGCGTTTCGAGAATGCGCTTGCTCTCGGTGGTCGTCGGGCCGGTGAGGTCGCCGGACAGCGCCTGGCGGATCTGGAAGACGCGGGTGTGCACGCTCTGCACGGCGCTGCGCGGCGAGGAGTCGCCCCACAGCTCCCGGACGCACGTGTCCAGCGTGACCAGGGAGTTCGCGTGGAGCACCAGCAGCGCCAGCAGTTGCCGGGTCTTGGGCGGAGTCGGGAGCAACGACCCGCCGGGGTCCGTCAGGGACAGCGGGCCGAGAACTGCGAACTTCATTGAACTCCCTCTCACGTGCACATTGGTGAGCTGCCGTCCGTGTCCGTACGAGGAACGTATCCCCGGCGTCGGACCTTGCCCACAATGACCGTCGGACTCTGTCATTCACGCCCGATTTGCCCCGTTTTGCGACCTCGGGGAAGGGGTTCGGTATCGAGCGGTGAGCGAATCGTAAGAACGCCTTGCTTCACTGGTCGGGTCCCCGCCGCCGAAGAGCGTGGAAAGAACGCCGGTCGTCCTCGGAGACGCATTTCGGCACCGCGCCCAGGACGACCTCCAGGACAAGGAGAGGCTTCTTCATGACGAAGGGTCTGGTCATCTTCGACTGCGACGGAGTTCTGGTCGACAGCGAACCTCTGAGCGCACGGATCATGCGGGGAATGGCCGCCGAAGAGGGTATTGACTTTTCCCCGGAACAGGCGCTGGAATTCATCCGGGGCCGGAAGGTCGCCGCATGGGTGGACCAGTTGGAGGCCATGCTCGGCAGGCCGCTGCCGGCGGACTTCGTCCCGGCGTTCCGGAAGGGATGCTCGGAGCTCTTCTCCACCGACCTCCTGCCGGTCCCCCGGGTCCAGGAGGTCCTGGAAGGGCTCGCACTGCCCTTCTGCACCGCCTCCAGCGCACCCCGCGAGAAGATCCTGCACACCCTCGGGCTGACCGGCCTGCTGCCGCACTTCGAGGGCCGCGTGTACAGCGCCTACGAGGTCGGCTCCTGGAAGCCGGACCCCGGACTGTTCCTGCACGCGGCGGCCGACCGCGGGGTACCGGCCAGACGCTGCGCGGTCGTCGAGGACAGCCTGGTCGGCGTGCAGGCCGGCATCGCGGCAGGCATGTCCGTGTTCGCCTACGCCCCGCCGCACAGCGGGACTTCCGCCCTCCTCGCCGCCGAGGGGGCTACCGCCTTCGGCTGCATGGCGGAACTGCCGGGACTGCTCGACGAGTGGTCGGCCGGCCTCCTGCACGACCGCACCGCCCCGTAACCGGAACCCCTCCCCTGCCCCTCCCCGGAGCCCTTTCCAGCCCCTTCCCGAGCCCCCTCCAGGACGAGCGCCCGTCACAGGGCCCCGTCGCGACCCGTCCTCCAGAGAGACCAAGACGGAAAGGCACGATCCGTATGCCGAGTGTTCTTCACGAGCTGCAGCAGGCCGGCGAGTCGGCGGAGATCTGGTGGGACTCCTCGCCCCTCGACTTCCCCCGCTGGCGGCGCAAGCAGCTGGCCGACGCACCCGACGACGACACCCGGAGCCGCTGGCGCGAGCAGCTGGACCGGTTCCTGTGTCCGGCGACGCCCGAACGGTCCCTCGTCCGCGGGGTCACCACGAACCCCTCCCTGGTCGCGCAGAGCGTCCTGGCCTCTCCGGAGAGCTGGCGCAACGACATCCAGGAACTCATCCGCTACCAGCTGACCCCCGGAATCGAGAGCACCTTCGCGCTCGTCTACGAGGAGGCGCTGCGCCGCGCCGCCCGCGAGATGCTGCCGATGTGGCACGCCACGGAGGGCCGGTTCGGCTGGGTGTCCGGCCAGCTCGACCCCCGCCACATGCTCGACGCCGACCTCATGCTCGAACAGGCCCTGCGCATCGCCCGGATCGCCCCCAACCTCATGCTCAAGGTGCCCGGCACCAAGCAGGGCTACCAGGTGATCCGACAGCTGGTGGCACGCGGCATCTCCGTCAACTCCACGCTCTCGTACACGGTCCCGCAGTTCATCGCCTGTGCCGAGGCCGTGGAGTCGGGCCTCGCCGAGGCGCGCACCCGGGGCATCGACACCGGCCGGTGGCGCGGGGTGTTCACGCACATGATCGGCCGGTTCGGCGCCAACAAGGACCTGCGGTACGAGGCCGCCATCCGCGACATCGACATCTCGCCCTCCGACCTGAGGTGGGGCGAGCTCGCCGTCCTCAAGCGCATCCACCGGCTCATCGCGCAGAACGGGCATCCCGTCAAGCCGCTGCTGTCCAGCCTGGAGGTCGACGACCCCGGACACGGGAGCACGCTGAGCATGCACCTGGAACAGAGCGCCGGAGGGGCCGTCGCCTACACCTGCAAGCCGCAGTTCATCGCGGACGTCATGCGACGGGAGAGCGAACTGCCCGCCTTCGACTCCACGGCCATCGGTCAGGAGGTCCCCGCAGACGTGCTGGAGAAGCTCATGTGGCTTCCGTCCTTCCAGCGGGCCTACGACCCCAAGGGCATGCGCCCGGAGGAGTTCGCCCACTACGGGCCGTTCGTGTCGACGTACGCCGAAGTCTGCGCGAACACCCGCAAGTTGATCGACTTCGTGGCGCACCAGTTCCAGACCGCGGTCTCCCCGGCACGTCCCCTGCTGCTCGTCTGACCCCCTCTGCTCCCACCCGTACTTCCCCACCCCCAAGGAGGTGTCATGCACAAGTCCATCGCGCTGTGGAGCCACCCCCGGTCGATGTCGACCGCGCTGGAGCGCTCGTTCATCGAACGACGCGACTTCAAGGTCTTCCACGAGGCCTTCGCCTACGTGTTCTTCATGCACGAGGAACGGGCCGCCATCCCGCACAAGAATCCGGACCCGAGCCACCCGCTCACCTATCCGGAGATCAAACGGATGATGGAGGACGCGCGGCTCGAAGGCCCGGTGTTCCACAAGGACTTCCCCTACCACTGCCTCGACCATCTCCTCGACGACCCCGACTACCTGCGGGGCCAGGTCAACACCTTCCTGATCCGCGACCCGGAGGAAGCGGTCCTCTCGCACGCCACGGTGCACCCCGGACTCACCCGGGAGGTGCTCGGCTACGAGCAGCTGGCCCGCACGTTCGACGCCGTCCGCGACCTGACCGGCACCACCCCGGTGGTCATCAACGCGGCGGACCTCGCCACCCGCCCCGAGGCGACCCTCGCCGCCTACTGCGACGCGGTGGGCATCCCCTTCCTGCCCGAGGCCCTGCACTGGAGCGCCGGAGAGCAGCCCCAGTGGTCCACCTGGTCCGGCTGGCACACGGACGTCGCCGCGAGCAACGGCATCAGCGCGCCCCAGCGCTCCTACCGCTTCACCTATGAGACGCGCCCCGAACTGCGGGAGTTCGAGCGGTACAGCCGTCCCTTCTACGAGCACCTGGACCAGTACCGGCTGCAGCCGGCCGAGGAGGCAGTCCTGTGAGCGTCACCACCGTCATCGTCACCGGCGGGGCCAGCGGTGTCGGCCGCGCCTTGGTGGGCCGGCTGCTGGACGCCGGAAAGACCGTCATCACCTGCGACATCGACGAGCCGGGCCTCAAGTCGCTGGCCGACGAGCACGAAGGCCGTCCCCTGCGGACCCACGTCGTCGACGTCGCCTCGCACGAGGCGTGCGACGCCTTCATGGACCAGGTCATAGCCGCGCACCCCGAGGTGGACGGCCTCGTCAACAACGCCGGTCTCTACCTCGGGCAGCCGGTCTGGGATTACGACGACGCCACGATCGAGCGGGTCATCGCCGTGAACGTCAAAGGGCCGGTGTGGCTCTCCCGCCGCTTCGCCGACCACCTGCTGCCCGCCGAGCGGCGCGGCGCCATCGTCAACCTGGCGTCGGTCGCGGGCGAGGTGGGCAGCTCCGACGCCCTCTACGGCACGGTCAAGGCCGGCGTCATCGGACTCACCAAGTCCAACGCCATGAACTTCGCCCCGTACATCCGGGTCAACGTGGTCTCGCCCGGGCTCATCGTCAACACCGCCATCGCCGACCGGATACCGGACTACCGGTACGCGGAGTACAAGCGCCAGGAGCAGCTCGACGGCGACATCCTGCCCGAGTACGTGGCCGACGTGTGCGCCTACCTGCTCAGCGACGAGTCCCGGACCCTGACCGGCGCGCTGCTGCGCGCCGACAACGGCTCCTACCCGCGCTGACCCGCCCGGTGCGTCCGCCGGCAAGGCGCACGCACCGCGCGGGGCGGCGCTCCGCCCCCCTCTCCGTACGCCATGGAGGCACATCTTGACTTCCCCGACCGACCGTTCCGGCAAGCCCCTGATCATGCTGCTGGGCATGGGCGACCTGAGCGCCAAGGTGCTCACCATGCTCCTCTCGGACGCGGCGACCAACCGGGTCGTCCTGGCCGGCCGGGACACCGAGGCCATCCGCAGGCGCGGCAACCTGGCCCTGTTCACGGCCGCCAACCTCGGCCTGCACGGCTCCGTCGACACCGTCGGCGTCGACCTCCGTGACGTCGACGCCACGGCCGAGACCCTCGCGCGGGTCCGCCCCGACATCATCTTCATGGGCGCCTCGCTCCAGTCCTGGCGGGTCATCACCGCGCTGCCCAAGGAGGTCTTCGAGGAGCTCGACGAGGCGCAGTTCGGCCCCTGGCTTCCCATGCACCTGACCCTCAACCACCTGCTGATGCAGGCGGTGCGGGACTCCGGCGTCGACGCCAAGGTGGTGAACGCGGCGTTCCCCGACGCGGTCGGCCCGGTCCTCGACAAGGTGGGCCTGGCCCCGACGGTCGGAGTCGGAAACGTCGCCAACATCGTTCCGGCGCTGACCCTGGGCGCCGCCCACCTGCTGGACGCGGACCCGTCGCAGGTCGAACTCCGGCTCACCGCACAGCACTACTTCAGCCACTACGTTCCGCGCTTCGGCGACGCGGGCAGGGGCAGTTACCACCTCGCCGCGCGCGTCACCGGGCGGCCCGGCACGGCGGAACTGGACCACGCGGCTCTCTTCGCCCAGCTCGACGGCCGGCTCAAGCGGATCGGCGGGATCGACGGCCAGCTGCTGACCGCCTCCTCCGCGGTACGCGTGCTCAGGGGCATGGCCGCCGACAGCGGCGTACTCGCCCACGCCCCCGCGCCGGACGGCCTGCCGGGCGGCTACCCGGTCCGCGTCCACCGCGGCGGCGCCACCCTCGACCTGCCCGAGGGCCTGGACCGCGACGAGGCCGTCCGGATCAACGAGGAGTGCCAGCGGGCCGACGGCATCGACCGCATCGACGACGACGGAACGGTGCACTTCGCCGAGCCGGAGATGGCCGTCATGAAGCGCCTGCTCGGCTACGAGTGCCAGAACATGAAGCTCGGCGACAGCGGCGAGTGGGCCGAGGAACTCGGCGCCAAGTACACGGCGTTCGCGGACACGTTCCGCTGAACCGCACTGCCCCCGGGGGCACCCCGCCCCGTCCGCACCGGGTCCCCGCGGACCCGCCCCCCGTCACTCTGAGCCGGAGGACCACCATGACCACTCCCGCCGCACGCGCCGACCGTTCGGCATCCGCCGCCGGCGGCACGCTCAGCACCCCGCGCAGCCCCGGCCTGCGGCAGGCGGCGCCCGCCCGGGACGTCGTGTCGGACGACTTCGAAAGCCAGTACATCCCCACCCTCGTGGAGCTGTGGGACCAGCTGATCGACTGGGACCGCCGCCGGGAGGGCGAGCAGGACTTCTTCACGGAGCTCCTCCACGGGGTCGAGGCCCGCCACGTCCTGGACGTCGCCTGCGGCACCGGGTACCACGCGGTGACCCTCGCGCAGGACGGCTTCGACGTCACCGCCGCCGACGGCAGTGCCCGGATGGTCGAGCACACCCGCCGCAACGCCGTGCGGCACGGCCAGACCTTCGACGTCCTGCACGCCGACTGGCGCAGTCTCCACCAGCACCTCGACAAGCGGTACGACGCGATCGTCTGCCTCGGCAGTTCGTTCCCGCACCTCTTCCAGGAGGAGGACCGCCGCGCGGTGCTCGCCCAGTTCTACGAGGCCCTGAACCCGGGCGGCGTCCTCATCGTCGACCACCGCAACTTCGACGCCATCCGCCGTCACCGCTACCGGAGCAGCGGCAACTACTACTACTGCGGGACCGGGGCGACCGTGAGCGTCGCGCACATCGACGCCGAACTGTGCCGATTCCGGTACGACTTCCAACAGGGCGGCACGCACCACCTGGAGGTCTATCCCATTCTCGCGGCGGAGCTCTCCACACTGCTCATCGACTCCGGGTTCGACACCATCCAGACCTTCGGCGACTTCCAGGAGAAGTTCGACACCGACGACGTCGACTTCGTCATCCACGTGGCCCGCAAACCCTGAGAGGCGCCGCGGAATCGTCCGCGTCCCTTCGCACCTGGTCCCGGCAAGCGTCCCAGGCAGGCTGAGAAGCAGCAGTCAGAAAGGCCACAACGGCAGTGAATACCAAGCAAAGCACCGGCAAGCGATCCTCGCCCGCCGCCGGATTCGTCGTCACCGTGCTGCTGACCAGCTTCGTGGCGGCGACCTACGGATTCGGCTTCTACCTGTTCGCGCAGCTCGTCACCGACATGCGCAGGGACCTCGGGTTCGACTACGCGGTGGTCGGCACCATCACCGCGGCGGGCCAGCTCGGCTTCCTGGTGTTCGCCCTGCTCGGCACGTGGCTCTCCACCCGCATCGGCGGCGGCCAGGTGACGATCGGCTCGGTGGCCCTGTGCGGGCTGTGCCTGGTGCTGCTGCCGACGACCGACAGCATCGTGCTGATCGCGCTCCTGCTGACGATCATGGGCGGTACGGCCGCCTCCGTGTACGTGCCGCTCGTCGAGATCGTCGGCCGGGTCGTCGACTACCGCCACCGCGGCAAGGTCCTCGGCCTCGTCTCCAGCGGCACCAGCTACGGAGTGGTCGTCAACAGCATCCTCGTTCCCGGCTTCGTGCGGGACGACAACTGGCGGGGCCTGTGGTACTCGGTCGGATTCGGCACCCTGATGGTGACCGTGGTCGCCGCCGTCACCTTCCACCGGCTCGGTCTCTTCCGCTCCGACGAGAAGGCGGCGCCCGTCGCGGCGCATGGCACGGACGCGGGGGACCCCGACTCCCGGGCGGAGGGCGCCGGCAAGGAGGGCACCGGCAAGGAGGGCACCGGCAAGGACGACAGCGCCCGGGCGGGCTGGCGCATGGTGCTGGTGCGCTGGGTGGTCATCGTCTGGGTCATGAAGTTCCTGAACGGCTTCGCCTGCATGCCGTTCCAGAACTACCTGTCGCCCTATCTGCGCGAAGGTCTCGGATTCGACATCGATTTCGCCGCACAGGTCTGGGGCACCATCGGCGTCATCGGAATGTTCGCCGGATTCGCCGTCGGCTGGCTCTCCGACCGCATCGGCGTCCGGGCGTCCCTGGTGATCTGCTACACGCTCTTCTTCCTCTCCTCCGTCCTGCTCGTGCTGGCTCCGGTCGGATTCCTCCCCATGGTCTCCGGCGTCCTCTTCGCCCTCGCCTTCTACCCGATCTACGGGCTGGTTCCGGCCTACGTGTCGAAATCCGCGTCAGGCGCCGCCGCCACCGTCATCTTCGGCGTCACGAACGTGACCCAGGGAGTCGGCGGAATCGTCGGCAATTACACGGCGGGATTCCTGAAGAACGTCACCGGCGATTTCATGTGGTACTACGTCGTGGTCGCAGTGGTCGCCGTCGTTCTCGGCTTCCTCACCCTGCAACTGCCCCGCGAGGGGTCCGCGGAGAGCGCCCTGGGCAAGAAGAGCCCGGCCCCGGAGACCCGTACGGAAACCGCCCCGTCCGTCGGCTGACACCCCCGGCAACCAGTACGGCCGACGCCCACACAACCGGAAGGTTCCCGATGGAAGACCAAGCGGTCTGCACCTGCCGTCCAGGTGCCACGGTATGGCTGACGGGCCTGCCCAGCTCGGGCAAGACCACCCTCGCGAACGCCCTCGCCGGCAGACTGCGCGCCGAGGGCCGCCGCGTGGAGGTGCTCGACGGTGACGAGATCCGCGAGTTCCTCTCGGCGGGGCTCGGCTTCAGCCGCGAGGACCGGCACACCAACGTCCAGCGCATCGGCCTGGTGGCGGAGGTGCTGGCGCGCAACGGGATCACCACGGTCGTTCCCGTCATCGCCCCCTACGCGGACAGCCGCGCGGCCGTCCGCAAGCGGCACCTGGCCAGCGACACGCCCTTCCTGGAGGTGCATGTGGCGACGCCGGTCGAGGTGTGCGCCGTGCGCGATGTGAAAGGCCTGTACGCGAAGCAGGCGGCGGGTGAGATCTCCGGACTGACCGGGGTGGACGACCCGTACGAGGCACCTGCCGATCCGGACCTGCGCATCGAGTCGCACACCCAGTCCGTGACCGAGTCCGCGGCGGCGCTGCACGCGCTGCTCACCGAGAAGGGTCTGGCATGACGACCACTGCCGCAACTGCCGCGGGGGGCCTGGACAGTCCGTTCGCGCTGAGCCACCTGGACTCGCTGGAGTCGGAGGCGGTGCACATCTTCCGCGAGGTGGCGGGCGAGTTCGAGCGGCCGGTGATCCTCTTCTCCGGCGGCAAGGACTCCATCGTCATGCTCCACCTGGCGCTGAAGGCGTTCGCCCCGGCCGCGATCCCGTTCTCGCTGCTGCACGTGGACACCGGGCACAACTTCCCCGAGGTCCTCGACTACCGCGACCGGGCCGTGGCCCGCCACGGGCTGCGCCTGCACGTCGCCTCTGTGCAGGACTACATCGACCGCGGGGTGCTGCGCGAGCGCCCCGACGGCACCCGCAACCCCCTCCAGACTCTCCCGCTGACCGAGAAGATCCAGGCGGAGCGCTTCGACGCGGTCTTCGGCGGCGGACGCCGCGACGAGGAGAAGGCCCGCGCCAAGGAGCGCGTCTTCTCGCTGCGCGACGAGTTCTCGCAGTGGGACCCGCGCCGGCAGCGCCCGGAGCTGTGGCAGCTCTACAACGGCCGCCACGCGCCCGGCGAGCACGTCCGCGTCTTCCCGCTCTCCAACTGGACCGAGCTGGACGTGTGGCAGTACATCGCCCGCGAGAGGATCGAGCTCCCCGGGATCTACTACGCGCACGAGCGCGAGGTGTTCGCCCGCAACGGGATGTGGCTCACGGCGGGCGAGTGGGGCGGCCCCAAGGAGTCGGAGCCGGTCGAGACCCGTCTGGTCCGCTACCGCACCGTGGGCGACATGTCCTGCACCGGGGCCGTCGACTCCGACGCCACCAGCCTGGAGGCCGTCATCGCCGAGATCGCCGCGTCCCGGCTCACCGAGCGGGGCGCGACCCGCGCCGACGACAAGATGTCCGAGGCCGCGATGGAAGACCGCAAGCGTGAGGGGTACTTCTGACATGACCATCGACACACTGCGCTTCGCGACCGCGGGCTCCGTCGACGACGGCAAGTCCACCCTCGTCGGGCGCCTCCTGTACGACTCGAAGTCGGTGCTGACCGACCATCTGGAGGCCGTCGAGCACGTCTCCCGCAGCCGCGGCCAGGACGCCCCCGACCTCGCCCTCCTCACCGACGGACTGCGCGCCGAGCGCGAGCAGGGCATCACCATCGACGTCGCCTACCGCTACTTCGCGACCGCTCGGCGCCGGTTCATCCTCGCCGACACCCCCGGGCACGTGCAGTACACCCGCAACATGGTCACCGGCGCCTCCACCGCGGACCTCGCCGTCGTCCTGGTCGACGCCCGCCACGGCGTCGTCGAGCAGACCCGTCGCCACGCCGCCGTCGCCGCCCTGCTGCGCGTCCCGCACGTGGTGCTGGCCGTGAACAAGATGGACCTCGTCGACTACGCGGAGCCGGTCTTCGCGAAGATCGCCGAGGAGTTCACCGCGTACGCGGGCGAGCTGGGCGTTCCCGAGATCACCGGGATCCCGATCTCCGCCCTCGCCGGGGACAACGTCGTCGAACCCTCTGCCCACATGGACTGGTACGGCGGTCCCACCGTCCTGGAGCATCTGGAAACGGTGCCGGTCTCCCACGACCTGACCGCCTGCGACGCGCGCCTCCCCGTCCAGTACGTCATCCGCCCCCGGTCCGCCGCCCACCCCGACTACCGGGGCTACGCGGGCCAGATCGCCGCCGGAGCCTTCCGCGTCGGTGAGCAGGTCACCGTCCTGCCGTCGGGCCGCACCTCCACCATCGAGGGCATCGACGCGCTGGGCGAGGCCGTCGACCTCGCCCACGCCCCGCAGTCGGTGACCGTACGGCTCCGTGACGACGTCGACATCGCGCGGGGCGACCTCATCGCCCCGCTCAGCTCGGCGCCCGCCCTCTCGCAGGACGTCACCGCACTCGTCTGCCACGTCGCCGACCAGCCCCTCTCGGTCGGCCAGCGGGTCCTGCTCAAGCACACCACACGCACCGTCAAGGCGATCGTCAAGGACATCCCCTCCCGGCTCGCCCTCGACGACCTCTCCCACCATCCCGCACCCGGACGACTCGTCGCCAACGACATCGGCCGAGTCGTCGTCCGCACCGCCGAACCCCTCGCCCTCGACACCTACGCCGACTCCCGCCGCACCGGTTCCTTCCTCCTCATCGACCCCGCCGACGGCACCACCCTCGCCGCGGGCATGGCGGAAGCGGCCGGTGCGTCATGACCGGGGAATCGGCAGGTCCCGGCGGGCCCCACGAGGTCGCTGCCTGACGACGCCGACGGGTGGGGCCCGACGGGTGCGTTCCGCGCCGGCTGTACGGGGCCTGCCTCACGCGGGCGCTGGGCAGGGCGGCCGCCGCGGCGGCCAACGGCTTCATGACGTTCCGCCTCCGGTACACCCGGGTGAGTGGTCCGGAAGAAGTCTCCCCGAGGGCCGGACGTGTGCCGCATCCGCCGGCGGTGGGCGGGGCGCTCGACGCGGACGCGGTGGTCCGCGCGCTCGGGCACCTCGCCCCGGACACTCGCCGGGCGCCTCAGACCCCGCACCGATCGGCGCAGGTCGTGGCCGATCCCTGGCGGCGGGGAGCGCTCGGCCGGGTGCCCCGCGGCCCTGATGTCCTGCCGGTGGGCGCGCTGCGGGCGAGTCGCTGCCGGGCGCCCTCGCGCCGCCGCGCCGCCACGTCCCGCACCGGGCGGCCCGCCACCGGCGGGAGCGCGGGGACCGGCGGCCCGCCGTCGACGAACTCCACCCACGCCTGCCGGCGATCCGGCAGAGGCTGTCCTGCGCCGACCGCGAGCACTTCCTGGCCGTGACGCTGCGCCAGCGGGAGGGGCACCACCACCGGCCGGCACCTGCCACCGGCCGGGCCCTCGCGGAGTCGGCCCAGCCCTCGCGGAGTCGCCGCGGTCCGGACGGCTGACGGCGCGCGGCCGGGGTGACGGCGGCGGCGTGCGCGGACGGCTCCGGCGTCACCGTGCGCCTGTCCTGGGGCGCCCCGGTGACCGTGGGTACCGTGGTCGACTCCGCGGGGACCGAGAGCCGCACCGGTGAGCCGGCGGATCCTCTCGTACGCGGACTGCCGGCGTCGGGCGCGGCCAAACCGGGTGCACGCGGGCGGGGCTTCGACACCGGGACGACGGCGGTCGTTCGTCCCCGACGGCATGCGGTCACCGTCTCGACGCGCCATTGTTAGCGCTAACAAACACCGCACTCAACCACCCTGAAGCGAGCGTTACGCCTTCGTTGCCTTGAGGCGGAAGCGCCAGGCACCCCGCCGACCGACCAAGCCGCCGAACTCCCACTCGGCGAGTCGCCGGATCACGCGGACAGAGGCTCCTGACCACCATCCGATTCGGCAAAGCCGCCAGCTCGCGACCCTTGCGCTCCGGAATTGTTAGCGCTCACACTAGGAAGTGCTTTCGCGTCCGGCCGGCCCCTGTGGAACGTGCTCACAACGTTCACAGCAACCCCTCTTCCCGCCTGGGCGCACAGGTGCACACGCTTTGCCGCAGCCCCGCCCGCTCACATCAAGGATGATGACCATGCGCAACCGCAGAGCCGCGCTCGCCTCCCTGGCCACCGCCGCCTCCCTCGCCCTCACTCTCTCTGCCTGCGGCCAGAACAGCGAAGGGGGCAGCGAGGAGGGCAAGGGCAGCAGCGAGGGCGCCACCATCGGCATCTCGATGCCCACGAAGTCCTCGGAGCGGTGGATCGCCGACGGCGACAATGTGGTGAACAACCTGAAGGCGAAGGGCTACGAGACCAAGCTCGTCTTCGGCGAGGACAAGCCGGACCAGCAGGTCTCACAGATCGAGAACATGATCGCGCAGGGTGTGGACGCTCTGATCGTGGCCGCGATCGACAACAAGTCGCTGAACAACGTGCTGCAGCAGGCCAAGGACGCCGACATCCCGGTCATCTCCTACGACCGGCTGATCCTCGGCACCGAGAGCGTGGACTACTACGCGTCGTTCGACAACGAGAAGGTCGGCGAGCTGCAGGGCACGTACATCATCGAGGAACTCGGGCTGAAGGACGGCAGCGAGAAGGGGCCGTTCAACCTCGAGCTGTTCGCCGGCTCCAACGACGACAACAACACGCGCTACTTCTTCCAGGGCGCGATGAAGGTCCTGCAGCCCTACATCGACAAGAAGCAGCTCGTCGTCCGCTCCGGCCAGACCGAACTGACCCAGGTCACCACCCTGCGCTGGGACGGCGCCACGGCGCAGCGCCGGATGGACGACATCCTCACCAAGTCGTACAAGTCCGAGAAGGTCGACGCGGTGCTCTCGCCGTACGACGGCATCTCCATCGGCATCCTGTCGGCGCTGAAGTCGGACAACTACGGCTCCAAGGCGAAGCCCCTGCCGATCGTCACCGGCCAGGACGCCGAGGTCGCCTCGGTGAAGTCGATCATCGCGGACGAGCAGGCGATGACCGTCTACAAGGACACCCGCGAGCTGGCCAAGGTGGCCTCGAACATGGTCGACGCCCTCCTCAACGGCAAGAAGCCCGAGGTCAACGACGAGGAGACCTACGACAACGGTGCGAAGGTCGTCCCGGCCTACCTGCTCGAGCCGGTCAGCGTGGACAAGGAGAACTACCGGAAGGTCGTCGTCGACTCGGGCTACATCAAGGCGAGCGACCTCAAGTAACCTCCCTCCCCCACTGATTGGAAGGCACGACCATGGCGGGACCCGTCCTGGAAATGCGCTCGATCGTCAAGACCTTCCCCGGCGTCAAGGCGTTGTCGGACGTCACGTTGACTGTCCGTCAGGGCGACGTCCACGCCATCTGCGGGGAGAACGGCGCCGGCAAGTCGACCCTGATGAAGGTCCTCTCCGGCGTCCACCCGCACGGCGGTTACGAGGGCGAGATCCTCTTCGAGGGAGAGCCCTGCCGTTTCCGGGACATCCGGGCGAGCGAGCAGCGCGGCATCGTCATCATCCACCAGGAGCTCGCGCTGGTGCCGTATCTCTCCCTCGCGGAGAACATCTTCCTCGGCAACGAGCATGCCCGGCGCGGCTTCATCGACTGGAACGAGACGCTGCGGCACGCGACCCGGCTGCTGCGCCGGGTGGGGCTCGACGACCACCCGGAGACCCGCGTCGCCGACATCGGCGTGGGCAAGCAGCAACTGGTCGAGATCGCCAAAGCCCTGTCCAAGAAGGTGAAGTTGCTCATCCTGGATGAGCCGACCGCGGCGCTCAACGACGAGGACAGCGGCAAACTCCTCGATCTGATCCTGGAGTTGAAGAAACAGGGCATCACCTCGATCATCATCTCCCACAAGCTGAACGAGATCCGCAGAGTCGCCGATTCGGTGACGATCCTGCGCGACGGGCGGTCGATCGAGACGCTCGACGTGAAGGCCGCGGAGACCACCGAGGACCGGATCATCAGCGGCATGGTCGGGCGCGACCTCGACCACCGCTTCCCCGCACGCACCCCCCACCGGGCGGAGGAGGGCGCCGCCCCGGCCCTCGAGATCCGCAACTGGACCGTTCACCACCCCATCGACCGAACCCGCAAGGTGGTCGACGACGTGTCGGTCCACGTCCGGCGCGGGGAGATCGTCGGTATCGCCGGTCTGATGGGGGCCGGCCGCACCGAACTGGCGATGAATGTGTTCGGCAGGACGTACGGCCGCTACGCGGGCGGCACGGTCCTCAAGGACGGCAGGGAGGTCCGGACCCGGCACGTCGCGGACGCCGTCGCGCACGGGATCGCCTACGTCACCGAGGACCGCAAGCACTACGGCCTCAACCTGCTCGACACCATCAACCGCAACATCTCGCTGACCGCGCTGGACAAGGTCGCGAGGCGGGGCGTGGTGGACGAGCACGAGGAGCAGAAGGTCGCCGAGGGCTTCCGCAGGTCCATGAACATCAAGACGCCGACCGTCTTCGAACCGGTCGGCAAGCTGTCCGGTGGCAACCAGCAGAAGGTCGTCCTCAGCAAGTGGATCTTCGCCGGTCCCGATGTGCTGATCCTGGACGAGCCCACGCGCGGCATCGACGTCGGCGCCAAGTACGAGATCTACACGGTCATCGACCGGTTGGCGGCCGAGGGCAAGGCGGTCGTCTTCATCTCCTCCGAACTGCCGGAGCTGCTCGGCATGTGCGACCGCATCTACACGATGGCGGCCGGTCGGCTGACCGGTGAGTTCTCGAGGGCCGAGGCCTCACAGGAAGCGCTGATGCGTCAGATGACGAAGGACAAAGAGGTAACGCGATGAGCACCGATGTGACCGCCACGCCGTCGGCTCCGGCGCCGCCCGGCAAGGGTGGCCCGGCCTCGGGCGGAGGCTTGCTGCAGCTGATGCGGGACGGCCTGCGCCGGAACATGCGTCAGTACGGCATGCTGATCGCCCTCGGTCTGATCGTGGCGCTGTTCGCGTGGCTGACCGACGGGGACCTGCTGCTGCCCCGCAACGTCTCCAACCTGGTCCTGCAGAACAGCTACATCCTGGTCCTCGCCGTCGGCATGATGATGGTGATCATCGCGGGCCACATCGACCTCTCGGTCGGCTCGCTGACCGCGTTCGTCGGCGCCTTCGCCGCGGTGCTCACCGTGCAGCAGGACATCTCCTGGCCCGTCGCCGTGGTGCTGTGCCTGCTGGTCGGCGCGGTGGCCGGGGCCGTGCAGGGCTTCTTCATCGCCTACGGCGGCATACCGTCGTTCATCGTCACCCTCGCCGGCATGCTGATCTTCCGCGGTCTCACCGAGATCCTGCTGGAGGGCCAGACCCTCGGCCCCTTCCCCGAGGGCATGCAGAAGCTCGGCAACGGCTTCATGCCCGAGGCGGGCCCGGAGACCAACTACCACAACATCACCCTGCTGCTGGGCGTCGCCCTGATCGTCTTCGTGGTCCTGCAGGAGATGCGGGACCGGCGCCGGCAGAAGGAGTTCTCCCTCGACGTGCTGCCGCGCAACGTCTTCCTGCTCAAGCTCGTCGCGATGGCCTCCGCGATCCTCGTCGTCACCCTGCTGCTCGCCAGCTACAAGGGCGCGCCGATCGTGCTGCTGATCCTCGGGGCGCTGGTGGTCGGCTACGGCTACGTCATGCGCAACACGATCTTCGGCCGTCACATCTACGCCATCGGCGGCAACCTGCCGGCGGCCAAGCTCTCCGGCGTGAAGGACAAGAAGGTCACCTTCCTGGTCTTCGTGAACATGGGAATGCTCGCCGCCCTGGCGGGCATGGCGATCGCTGCCCGTCTCAACGCTGCCTCGCCCAAGGCGGGCCTGAACTACGAACTCGAGGCCATCGCCTCGGCGTTCATCGGCGGCGCGTCCATGAGCGGTGGAGTGGGAACCGTCCTCGGCGCGATCATCGGCGGCCTCGTCCTCGGCGTGCTGAACAACGGCATGAACCTCCTCGACGTCGGGACCGACTGGCAGCAGGTCATCAAGGGCCTCGCCCTGCTGGCCGCGGTCGGCTTCGACGTGTGGAACAAGCGCAGGGTCGGGTCCTGAGCCGTCCTGGCCCCGCTCCCCCCGGAGCGGGGCCAGGGCTCCTGTCCTCCCGCGCGGGGCCGTCGCCGGTGTCTGCGCACGGCCTGCCACCGCCGGGGAAGCGCACGAACGCCGCGGTTGCTGGTGCGCGTGGGGTGAGGGTGGCGGTGTACGTGCGCCGGCCGTTCTCGGCGGACGGTGGCCGGAGAGGCGTTGCCGTAGTACGCGTCCGGTCCGTGTTCGCGGGTGACGTGCCGGTCGAGCAGATGCCGCGGAGGCTCGGAGCGCTCGAGGGACGATCGCAGCGCAAGGGTGTGCAGGGCCATCTCTGCTATCGCCTCGCAGACGACGGCGTGCTCGAGCGAGGCCGTCGCGGTGGCGCCCCAGGTGAACGGACCATGGCGCGAGACGAGCGCCCCGGGCACCTCTTCGACCCGGCGTGGATCTCCTTCGAGCAGGTCCGTTGGGCGCGTACGGACGGCGGAGGACGGGGCGGTACCTTGAGCAGGGGCCACCAGCGAACAGGGAAGGGGAGGGGAGGGGATTGACCCAGCTCCCGGACGTCTCCAGAGCACCCACGATGGCGGATGTCGCCCGCCTTGCGGGCGTGTCCCACCAGACCGTCTCGCGCGTGCTCAGCGGTCACCCGAACGTCAGCGCCAGGACGCGCTCCGCGGTGACGGAGGTCGTCGAGCAGCTGGGCTACCGCCGCAACTCGGCAGCTCGCGCCCTCGCCACCCGCCGGACCCACACCCTGGGCGTCATCGCCGTGAACACCACGCTGCACGGGCCCGCCAGCACACTGGCCGGCGTGCAGCAGGCGGCGCAGGAGCGCGGCTACCTCACCTCGGCCGTGACCTTGCGCACCGTGACGGACGCATCACTCGACGAGGCGATGCGGCACCTTTCCGTCTGGGGAGTGGAAGGGGTGATTGCCATAACTCCGCAGCGCGACGCCGTACGAGCTCTCGCCGCGCTGGACGCCCCGTGCCCGGTGGTCACCGTCGAGGGCGGCCACACCCTGGACCTGCCCGGCGTCTCCGTCGACCAGCACCTCGGGGCGCGCATGGTCACGGAACACCTCCTCGCCGCAGGGCACTCCACCGTGTGGCATGTCGCCGGCCCCGCCGACTGGCTCGAGAGCGAGGCCCGCACCGCCGGCTGGGAGTGCGCGTTGCGGGAGGCCGGCGCCGAGGTACCGCCCCTGCTGCGAGGCGACTGGAGTCCCCTGTCCGGATACCACGCCGGGCAGCAACTCGCGGGCAGGGCCCTCGCCTCCCCCGGGAGCGGCGGGCTCACCGCGGTATTCGTGGCGAACGACCAGATGGCGCTCGGCGTGCTGCGGGCGTTCCGGGAGGCGGGACTGCGCACCCCGGCGGACGTGGCGGTCGCCGGCTTCGACGACATTCCGGAGGCGGAGTTCTTCCCTCCCCCGCTGACCACGGTTCGCCAGGACTTCGGCTCGCTCGGCCGCAGCAACATAGGGCTGCTGCTCGACCACATCGAAGGCACCGCGACGGAGGCCGCGCACCTGACGGTCGCCCCCGAACTCATCGTGCGGACCAGTACCGGCCGCCGTCGGGACCCGACCGAGGATTGGTCCGGTCCCGTCCCGGCAAGCGGCAGCACGCGCAGCCCGCCGGGGACCCGCACGCATGCCGGATGACCATCGGTGTGCTCGAAGATGTGCGGGTCCGCCCGTTGGTTCGCCGGCGGATTCGTGTACGCCGCTCCGGGTGGGGCCGAGGCCCATCCCGGGCGAAGAGACGGGTCCCCTGGAGGCATGGGCGCCTTCCTGGATGCACGAGACGGTGCGTCCCCGCCTGGCCACCACCTTGAAGAGGATCCAGGAACGCGCTCCCAACTCGCGGATCGTCATGATGGGCCATCCCCGGCTCCTGACCGGGGCGACCTGCGCCAACATCAACGAGCAGAACAAGACCTGGCTGAACGGGCTGGCGGACATGCTGGCGGCCGAGATGGCCGGTGCCGTCGCGGACGCCAATGCACTCCACGGGACCCGTGCCGTCTTCTCCGACCCACGCGACGAATTCGAGGGCAGGGGGATCTGCGGCGATCCGGAAGGAATCCACGGCATCATCCTCACCGGCCATTCGCAGGCGGACCTGGGCGTCAACTCGAGCAAGTCCTTCCATCCGAACATCCACGGCGCCACCCTCTACACCGATTCCCTGGAGGCCACTCTGCGCTCCTCGGGGCAGCGGACGTCACGGTGACCGGGCCGGGGTGACCCGGTGCGTGAGAGGGAGGAAGGGCGGGAGCGGCCGGCGTGGTCGCCCCCTCGGCTCGGGCGGGGTCCGTCCCCGACGCGGACCGGCGGAGCGGTACTCACCTGCCCCCTCCGCCTCCCGCCGGTCCCCGTGAGGGACCACCGTGCGGCTGTGGCGTGGTTACCGGAACACCTCGGCCAGTTCCTGCCAGAACGCGCGCCAGTGGACTTCCCCGAAGGTCCGCAAGGAGATGTCCCGGTTGTTCGCGAGTTTCCGCCGCACGACAGGATCAGCCTTCCGCACAGCCGCCATCATGTCGAGCAGTTCACCGGCCGCCCGCTCCAGTTCGCCGGCCGACGGGCCGACCATCACGGCCGAGTATCCGGGGTAGACGGACGCGAAGATCTTGAACGGGCTGACCGCACAGGGCAGTTCCGCCACGGCGGCGAAGGCCGGGGGCATGCTGGCGGCCTCGACACCGGGGACGTTCGGCGTGTAGACGACCGCACCCGACCTGTTCCGGGCGATGTGCAGCAGGTCGATCTCGTCCAGGTGCAGACCCTGCTCGTCGCGGTAGGAACTCAGCGGCACGCCGTCGGCCCAGACGACCGTCCCGCCGAGTCCCAGGCTGTCCGCGAGGTCGAGCATGTCCCGCGCGTGCTCCCGCTCCTCGGCGAGGCTGCCGAACACGACCAGGACCGGGACGGGCTCCCCGCGTCTCCGCGCCTCCGCGGTCGTCGCGGCATGCAGCCGCAGGGTCAGCGCGACGCCCTTCTCCGGGACGACGCGCTTCGGGACGACCAGCACCGGCTGATCCTCCTCGACACCGTGCTGCGCCAGGAATTCGCGCTGATGCGCGTCCAGGTCCCCGTCCGGTACCGACAGGGGCACCATGGGGGGCAGAAGCATCGGCACCGCGTCGGTCGGATAGCCGGCTGCCTCGGTGACCTGGGCGGGTGTGAGCGTCGCCCAGTAGGTGTAGCCGTTCGCCCTGGGAAGTGGCGTCAGTTCGTTGGGGAAGACCGGGTAGACGCGCTTCCCGTCGGCGGTCCGCGCGTAGTTCTCGAGCAGGTCGTGGTCCCACCACACGACCCGTCCTCGTCGGTGCCCGTCCGCGAACATCTCGTCCAGCACCCGCAGCAACGCCAGCGTGACCGGCACCGCGTCGGTGAGCGTCATGTTCATCGCAATCACCACATCGACATCCGCGAGCATGACGCGGAAGTGCTCCTCGTACGGAGCGGCCAGCCGGTCGATCTCCTCCCGGAGCGTCGCGCGTTCCCCGGCGTCGAGTTCGTCGAGGGCGGCGACCCGGTCACGCACAGCGAGCAGGTCCCGCCCCCACGCCCCAGGGTCGCCCGGCAGCTCCATGCACGCGGGGGTCATCCAGTCCGGATACGGCTCCCCCCGGCCGTCCGGCGCGAAACCCTTGTCGAAACGCCACGAGTACCCCAGGTCGGTGATCACCGGGAACTCGACCACACCTGACCGTACGCCGAGATCGAGCGCGTACCGCAGGCTGGTCAGCAGACCGGAGACGGGCAGACCATCGCCGCAGACAACCCCTAAACGCATTCCTCGTTCCTCTCTGCAGTCACCTTCATACGGGCACGCATGCGCAGCGTCATTGCTGCGGCGAGCGACGCGAACGCCTCACCCCTCAGGGCACGGTCTCAGGCACCTGCGAGACGCAACCGCTGCCGGATCCCGCCGGCCAGCCGTGCGACGACGGGAGCGCCGTCGGAACGCAGCGACGCCTTCTTCGCGTTGAAGCAGTGCACCCAGGCACCGGCGGCCCATGCGGCCTCACGGTCGGCGGCTGTCCAGGACAGTCCCCTGGCCGCCTGGTAGGCATCGATGAACCGAGCCGTGTGCGCGATCGTCGCCTCACCGGGACGGCCGCCCAGGACCGCGTGCACCGCGGCAGCCGCACCGGCGATGACGATCTCCGGCAGCGTCACGATGCTGTCCCAGTCGTGCACCGCGTGCAGCGCGCCGCCCTTCCACGTCACGTTCTGCGCCTCCCAGTCGCAGTGTCCGACGACGGGGACGCCGAGGTCGTGCTCGCTCAGCCGCTTGCGCACCCGGGTCGCCGCGTCGTCCAGCCAGTCCGGCCCCGGGTGCTGGTTGAGGTCCTCCGGCTGATCGTCGGGAAGCGGCCAGACAGCGCCCTGGTCGTGGTTCCACCAGACCCACGGCGGAGGCGGGTCAAGCGTGCCGATCTCGTCCACCGACGGTGCGACCGACACGAACCGGGCCAGCTCGGCGGCCGACCGGGCCGAGGAGCGGGGCGCGACGTCGAGCGCGACGCCGTCGTCCACCAGTGTCTCCATCGTCACGATCCGGCTGCCGTGCCGGACCGGTTCGCCCAGCGGTTCGGAACACGGCAGCCCCGCCTGCCACATGAGCCGGTGCGTTCGGCAGCAGCCGGCCAGCCGGTCGGCGAACGGCCGGATCTTCACCACCACCCGGCGTCGGTCCGCCAGTTCCACGGCGAGAACCGTGGACAGATGCGAGCAGCGCCACAGCTCGGTCCGCGGAGGGCTGCCGAGGCGGCTCTCCACCAACGCGGGCAGGAAGGACAGGTCGAGTGCGGTCGTCTCTTCGAACATGGCAACGGCCCCTGTCTCGTCGACTGCATCACCGCCGGGGCCGGCTGTACGGCCTCGCCGCTTCTCGGTCCGAAGTCCTCCGGCGGCGGGCGAGGGGACCTCGGTGGCCTCCACTATGACCAGGGAGGCGCCGGTCTGGCAGCACTGCGGCGATCGCCCGGACGGCACCATCCGTTTGCCACCCCGCCGGTCGCGGCCGGCGGACCGGAACCGGGGCCGAGGCCGGCTGCGCGACGGTTCGCACCACGGTCCTCAGGGGAGGGCGAGGGCCCGGCTTCCGGCCCGGCGGCGGCCACTGGAGTGCTGAAGGTCGAAGGTGAGGGTGAGCTTGCGCAGCCAGCGGTCGGTCCCGTCGTAACGGGGCGTGAACGGCTCACGGCCGTGCACGGCCCGGTAGTTGTCGATGAGGACCAGGTCGCCGGGCCTCAGCCGGACCGGCACGAGTGCTCCCTCGAGCCGGCGGCACAGCCGGGAGAACGCGCGCGCGGCCTCGTCGTCCTCCGGCGCGGTGGTGGTGTAGGCCGGGTCGACCCGTAGGTACGGCTGCGAGCCGCCGAAGAGCACGGGCCGCCACACGGGGGACGGATCGGATCCGGTCTCCTTGAGGTGTTCGGGATCGGGGCGGATGGCGAAACGAGGCCGGCGGAGCACCTCCTGATCCTCCGCATCGACCCCGAGAAGCCCGCTCGCGGTGGCGACGGTCGTCGCGGTCAGGTCCTCGTTGCGGAGACACAGGAGTGCCAGCACGTCACAGCGGGCGTCGTCGAAGGCGTCCTCGACGTGGAAGTCGAGGTTGTCGACGCTGCCGTGGCCGGTCTGCGCGTGTTCCTGGCCCTGGATCGGCAGAACGTCGTTGAACAGCCTGCCGTCCTGCAGCGTCTGCCAGCAGACCGGGTCACCCACCTGCGTCGACACCATCGCCAGCCAGAGGTCGTGGGCGGCCGTGGCGGCGCGTCCGCGCGGTTTCCAGTGCGACGGCGTCGCGCCGACGTTCTCGTCCAGGCGGGGTCTGCGGACCACCGTGACCGCGCTGCCCAGCCGGGACCGGACGCCGGCCAGGACGTCCGTCAGCCGTGGGGGGAGACGGTCGCCGTGTTCGGCGAGCTTCGCCAGCAGGCCGAGGTCGTCCGTGGTGTCGTACTCGCCCATGAGCCTGCGGACGACGTCGTCCGCAGGACGTGTCTCCTGCGCGGTGAGCGCGATCTCCTGGATGTCGGGCACGGGGGCGGAGCTGCGCATCTGGGTACCCTCCTGCTGTCTCGGTCGGTCCGGCGAAGGCTGCGGTGCCGCGGGGTCGAGCTATCCGGTGCCCTCCGCCATCTCCGTGAGGAGCTCGGCCCACGGGTCGGTCGGGAACCGACGGTCGACGATCCGCCGGTTGCGGCGCAGCAGACCGGTCGTGCGGGGATCTCCGCCGCGGTTCGCCTGCATCGCCGTCACCAGTTCGACGCCCGACCGGCCTGTCGCGGCGGCACGGGGATCCACGGGGACGACGTGGAAGTCGCTTCCGTACGTCGGTGCGAAAGCCGTGTAGCTCGTGCTCGCGCAGGGCAGTCCGGCGACGGCGGCCAGCGCGGGGCCCAGGCCGACCGTCTCGACGTCCTCGGTGTTCGGAGTGAAGACGACGCCGCCACCACTCGCTGCGGCTGTCCGCAGCAGGTCGATCTCGTCCAACCGCCAGGAGCCGGTGCCGTCCCTGACGCTGCACAACGGGACACCGTCGAGGAACCTCACGTCCGGCAGGAGGTCGAGGCGCCGTGCGGTGCTCAGCACGTCGGCGGCGTAGGAGGGATCCTCCACCAGGCTGCCGAAGACGAGCAGGTACGGGACGGGAAGGCCTCGTTCGAGGCTGGCCGACCGGGCCGCCGCCAACACCTCGAGGGCGAGTTCCACCCCCTTGACCCGGTAGACCCGTACCGGGTTGAGCAGGATCGGTCTCCGGGGGTCGAGCCCGAGTCCGTCGAGGAACTGGGTGTGGCGGGGCTCCAGCGGTCCGGTCGGCACGCGGGGCAGGATGTTGGGCACCACCCGCGGCGGCTCCGGTACCGGATAACCCGCCCCCTCCTCCGCGAGTGCCTCGGACACCACCGCCCACCGCACGCCCGGTCCGGCCTCGGGAAGCGGGGTGAACTCGTTGGGACGGTCGGGATACCTGCGGACCCCTCCTTCGTGGTCCGCACAACTGCCGAAGAGGTCGTGGTCCCAGAAGAGCACGCCGCCGGAACGGTTCTCGTGGTGGCGTTCGCGTGCCGCGGCGAGCAGTGCCTTGGTGACGGGTACGGCGTCCGACAGCGTCATGTTGACGGCGATGGTCCAGTCGATCCGGTTGCGGCGCATCCATTCCGAGAAGTACTCGCGGTAACGGTCGGCCAGGCGGTCGATGCGCTCGTGCAGCCGGGCGCGGTCGACCGGTCCCAGGGCCGCGCCCTCCGCGACCGCCATCCGTATGGAGCTCCACTCGGTCGCCGCCTGTTCAGGGTCCCCGAGGACGGGAGGGGCCGGCCGGGCCCGCTCCCACCACGCGGACGTCTCCCGCTCCGCCGGCCCGTACGGGAAGTAGGCGGCCTTGTCGGGCCGCCACGAGTAGCCCAGGTCGGCGGATACGGGCAGTTCGAGCAGTCGGAGGTCGGTGCCGAGGCCGACCACGTTGCGGAAGATGGTCAGCAGTCCGCTGGCCGGCACGCCGTCGCCGCAGATCAGTCCCAGGCGCACCCCGGAATCACCGGCCCAGCTGGGTGTTGATGATGGCCTCCACCAACGTGGCTCCCGCTTCGGTGAGGGTGACGCTGCCGGCCCTCCGGTCGATCCGTACCAGTCCGCGGTCGCTGAGCGAGTCGAACGTCGTACCCCATCTGCCGGACAGCAGGGAGCTGTCGGGGAAACGGGAGCGGTGCACCTCCTCGTGCAGCGGCTGACAGGTGGACAGCGCCATCTGTACCGCTCGCACCTCGCGGTGCTCCGCGCTCACCGTCGTGACGTTCTCCAGCGGGATCTCGCCCTTCTCGACCAGGCCGAGGTACTTGGCCGGAGCGACCACCGCGTTCGCCTCCGCGTCCTCGCACCAGCTGTAGGCGCCCAGGCCGATACCCACCTGTGGGACCTGCTTGTCCTGGTCGAGGTTCAGCGAGCGCCACACTTCCGGTCCCACCTCACGCCGGGGGAAGTAGGTGGTGGGGTGCTCGTAGTAGCCGGCAGCGGCGAGCCGGTCGACGGCCCCCTCCCGCATCTGCAGCTGCTGCCCCAACGACGGCCATGCGAAGCCGCGTTCGGCCAGCTGCTCGCGTACCCGCGGGTTCTCCCACACGGCCGGGGAGACGTGCCCGATGGCCGACTCCACGTCGTGGAAGGACTGCAGATGGAGCTTGATCGCGACGATGGTGCTGAACTCGGCCTCGATCAGGCCGTCGATGTCGTGGAGGAAACCGGCGACGCTCTGGCCGGGCAGGCCCCAGACGAGGTCGCCGTCGACCCTGGTGAAGCCCAGCCGTCGTGCCGCGTCTCGGACTTCCAGCGCCTGTTCACCGGTGTGCCGGCGGTTGGCGACCTGCAGCAGCCGGTCGTCCAGGGACTGGATGCCGTAGGTGAGGGCGGTGAACCGCGCATCGCGCAGGGTTCGAAGGACCTCCTCGGTGAGGGAGTCCGGACTGCCTTCCGCCCTCATCGAGGTGTGCTCGTCGAAGACGAACGTCTCCCGGTAGAAGTCCATCAGACGCTCGATCTCGTGCGGCGGCAGGACGCTCGGCGTACCGCCGAACAGGCAGAACTCGCCGACCGGAGTGGTGCGCAGCGCCGGGACGGCCTCCACCCAGAGTTGGGCTTCCCTGATGTTCGCGTCCACCCACCGACGTGCGGTCGCGTCGGCCGTCTCGGGCCGGCTGCTCGTCACGAGTATCGGGAACTGACAGAAGTGGCAGCGGTAGCGGCAGAGTGGGATGTCCGCCCACAGGTGAAAGGACGGCGCTTCGCGAAGTCGGCGTTCCAGATCACCGAAGAACTGCTGTGAATTGCCCTTCGCATCTCCCGTGAAGACATGGGTGAATGCTTCGGCTTGGACATATCCGAGGAGCTCGTAGTTGCGCTCGTCGGAGAGCAACGAGGAAACACGGGGTACCGGATATTCCGGATCGATTTCCGAGAGGCTGCGAAGCGCCTGCCCGCGCTCGTATAACGGTGCCGTGCTAGTCCCCATGCTGGCGTCACTCCGTATCCACTACGTCGATGATCGTCGGTGATTGGGGTACCGCCTGATCAGGCTAGGCACCTTCCCTCGCACCGTCAATACGGCACGTGACGGACCCAACGTGGCGCGATTCATGCGGAGTGACGTGGATCTGCCCGAGGTGCTCTTCCGGCGTTCCGGCCTGTCGGCAGATAATGCAGTGATCACACGTCCACGCGCGGCTCACTCTGTGTCAGTGACCCCGGGAAAATAAATGACGGACGACGCGATTGGCTACGATCGGTGATGGATAAGTCTGCTTCAATACCAGCCATGGCATGGCCACCTCGACTCGTCATGACGGATGCGACCGCTGCCGCACTGGCCGATTTCAGTGCGACCTGGCCGGTCGAAGAACTCAGGACCGACCGGTCCCAGCAGGCGGCTCTTGGCCGTGCCCGCGAAGCGATTCCCGGTCTGGGCCCGCTGCTGGACGAGGCGGTCACCCTCCTGCGGGCGTCGCTGGCCGTGGTCGTCGAGGGTTTCCCGCTCGACGCCGGTGCGCTGGTCATCTCCGCCGCGGCTCTCGGCGAGGTCGATCCGAGCTACAACGGCCCGAAACCGGACTCGCTCGTGCACCACGTGGTCGACAGCGAAGCCCGGCCCTACCGGGACCCGGACCCGTTGCACACCGACTCCCCGTTGCTTCCCCTCCCCCATGCCTACCTCGGACTGCTGTGCGTCCGCCCCAGTCCCGCAGGTGACGGGCGGACCGTGCTGGTGACCGCTGCGGAGGTCGCCGCCAAGATCGCCGACCGCGGCCATCTGCGAGCGCTCCAGGACCCCTGCTACCCGTTCGCCGTTCCGAGCGGCTCCGGAAGCGACGAACCATCGGTCACGACCCATCCGATCCTCACGACGACCGGCGGGGATGCCACCGTGCGGTACTGCCCGGTGCGGGTTCCCGCAGGTGTGCGGCGGGCCGGCCGCGCTCTGGACGACGAGCACGTGAGCGCGCTCCGTGCGTTCGAACGCGTGCTGGAGGAACAGCACCTGCCCGTGGTCTTTCCCCTTCGGGCGGGCGAGCTCCTGCTGCTGGACAACAGGCGCCTGCTGCACGGCCGCACCGATGTCGGACCCGAAGGCGTCGGTCGCCACGTCATGCGCGTCAAGGTGCACAGCCGCGATGAGCAGCGGTAGTCCTGGTCACCAGCCGTGCGGCGAACCAGGTGCGCGACGAGCACGAGAAGCCCACGGCGAAGGAAATGCCCCCGAGGGCCCCCCAGCATCCGCATCGAGGAGCCGTCACCGTGACCATCAGCGTGGGTGTCGTCGGCGCGGGGCAGTTCGCCCGCGCGTTCATTCCGCTCTTCCAGGCCCATCCGGGCGTCCATGACGTCCGCCTGACCGAGGCCGTCCCCGAACGGCTCCGGCGCGAGTCCGCCCGGCACGCCATCACCACCACCTACACGTCGTTCGAGGACATGCTCTCCTCGGACGTCGACGCTGTCGCGATCTTCACCCAGCGCTGGACCCACGGCCCGCTGGTCGTGCAGGCCCTGGAGGCCGGAAAGCACGTCTACTCGTGTGTGCCGATGGCCGTTTCCGAGGGCGAGATCGAGGCGATCCTCGACGCCGTGCGCCGTAGCGGCCTCACCTACATGATGGGTGAGACCAGCTACTACAACCCCGCCGTCGTCTACTGCCGGGGACGCCACGCCGAGGGCGCGTTCGGCGACATCTTCTACTCCGAGGGCGACTACGTCCACGACATGGATCTCGGCTTCTACGACGCGTACCGCTACAGCGGCGGTGAGCGCTGGAAGGAGACCGCGAGCTTCCCGCCCATGTACTACCCGACCCACGCTCTGGGCGGCGTCCTCGCGGTCACGGGCTCGCACGTCACCTCCGTGTCCTGCCTCGGCGTCTCCGACACCAGGGGCGACGGAGTCTTCGACCGGGAGATCAGCCGCTGGGACAACGACTTCTCCAACGCGACCGCACTCTTCCGCACCGCGGACGGCGGCGTCGTGCGCACCAACGAGATGCGGCGGGTGGGCTACCCCTCACTGCTGCGTGAATCCCGTTTCCGCTTCTTCGGCACCCAGGGCAGTTTCGAGCAGCTGGCCACCGTCACCCTGTGGCAGGACCGCGAGAAGGCTCAGGACATCGAGGAACTGATGCGCACGGTGCCGACAACCCGCCTCGACGACGCCGCGCTCGCCGAGATCGATCCATCCCTGCGCGACGATTTCGTGAGCAAGTTCGCGCCTGTCCATGACACCGGCCGGCTGCCCGCCGAGTTCGCCGGGCGACCCAACGGTCACCAGGGCTCGCGCCAATTCCTCGCGGACGACTTCGTGACGGCGTGCCTGACCGGGAGGACGCCGCCGGTCAACGCCTGGACGGCAGCCCGCTACACCTTGCCCGGCCTGGTCGCCCACCGATCCGCCCTGGCGGGTGGCGCGCAGCTGGAGGTCCGGGACTTCGGGGACGCCCCGGCGTGACAGCGCTCGGTCACCGCCCGCCGCCCAGCACGCGTCCGCAGGCCAGGAGCCCGTGCCGACGATGTGCCGCACGAGCCTGAACGCCTCACGGAGGGGGAGGGGTCTGTCGTCACCGCGGGAGGCCGCCGACCCGAAGTGAGGCAATGCCCTCACCTCCCGTAACTCGCGCGCGCCCTCGTGGTTGGGACTTCGGAAGGACGGCCGTGCCCATGCCTCGCGAACGTGTCCCAGGCGCGGGCCGACCGTCGTGAACTCACTCCGCGCCGAAGAGGGAGCAGCGTGACGATCGCCAGTTTCAAGGCGCCCATGTCGGAACCGAACGAACCGCCGGAGATCTATGCGGACCCGGTCAGGATGGAGCGGGACACCCCGGCCAAGGTGGAGCCGGACACGTTGCAGCGGGATCTGCGCCGCATGGGACTCGGCTGCGAGCTCACCGAAAAGCCTTACCTGCAACGGTTCATCAACGAAGTCCGCCAGGAACTGCCGTCCTCCGGCCGGGTTCAGGCGGTGGGCATCGGTCTTCGGGACCCGTCGCTGCTGGACAGCGGCCCCGCGGGCACCTCGTTCGTCGACACCGTGCTGAGCCTGTCCGCCGGCGGGTACGCCGACATGGCGGACGTGGTGGCCGAACACGAGGGCGTGGACGCGTTCTTCGAGGAGATCCTGCAGGGCAATCCGGGCGGGCAGGCCATGGTCAACGCGATGGCCGACGCCGAGTGGGGAACCCCTGGCTTCGTCAAGTCCTTCGCGCGGAACGATCCACGAGGCATCGTCCACCTGGCGGAACTCGCCCGGGCAGGGGTGAAGCTCGTCGCCGCGACGACCTGGAAGTGGCACAGGGACGACGAGACCGGACGCGTCACCCGCAGCGACCTGGCCGAACTCGCCTTCCCCGAACGGTGGGACCGCCTCCACGCCAAGGGCGAGAAGCAGCACCGCTCGCGCTGCCGCAAGGGCGACCAGCCGGAGCGACGCTGGGCGGTGACCACATACAGCAGCCACGAGTACCGGAAGGACCTGGCAGACGCGACCGCCATCAAGAAGCTCTACCGGACCATGGGCGGCAACCTGACGTCCGCGGTCGCCGAAGGCGTGGACACGGAGTGCGTGGAAGCCGCCCTCTCCAACGCCCTCGCCTTCCTGCAGGATTCCTCGTTCAGCGACCAGGACTTCGATTCCTGGTCCGACAAGAGGAACCCCCGAGAAGTTCTGGTGTTCCTCGTCCACGAACCCGCGCCCGAAGACGTCCAGGGTGTCGGGGTGGTCAGCGTGCAGTGGCGCTTGCGGGTCGAGAAGTTCAGGGACAAGAAGCAGGAGGCCCACCCCACGAAGATGGAGTTCTGGGTCCGCACCGCTCTGTATCCCAGCGTGTACGACGACAGCGACCCGCGCAGCAGGAGGACTCTTCTGTCCAACCAGACGAGCGAAGACCTGCGCCTTGTCAACTGACTGCAAGACAGCCTGAGCACAAGAGTCACGAGATCCACGAGAGTCACGAGAGCCACCAGAGGTGAGACACTCCATGGCCGACACGACCGCATCCCCGTCCCGCGACGACGTCGCACCGGGTCCCTTCGAGCCTCCCGAGATCTTCGATCCGGAGGTCTTCAAGAAGCTCCCGCAGGCGTCCAGGGACACCTTCGCGAAGTCCCTCCTGATCAGCGAGAACGGCGAGGAACGCCTTGCGGCTGTCCTCTACGCTCCCGACCTGCAGTTCATCGGCGTCGTCGACAACAAGTCCTCGGACGCCTCCTCCTCGTACAGCAAGTCCGTCACCGAGGGCTTCGACACCACCTACTCGGTGGAGATCTCCGCCCAGCACACCGCCGAGTGCAACTTCTTCGTCGCGAAGGGCTCGCTGACCGTCGGTGTGGCCCTCACCTTCACCTCCCAGCACAACAAGTCCACCACCGAGACCATCAACTTCGAGGTTCCCGCCCGCAAGAGCGCCTACCTCTACCAGGGGTTCCTCCGCACGAAGATCATCCGGCACGACCTCGGGACCCGCACCTACAGCTGGGCTCCCGATGGCGAGGGGCGCTTCCTGACCAACCTGATCGCCACCTCCGACAAGCCGGAGGCCGGCACCGCCGTGCTCACCTCGCAGCGCTGAGACGGCGGCCTCCGGCGGCGCCGAGGAGCCGGAACGGCCGGCCCGGCATCCACCGATGCCGGGCCGACGGGCGCGCCACGGGGGTCTCACCCTGCCGTGGTGATCGGTGCCCCGGGCCCGAGCGGCAGGTCCAGGCCGTAGAAGAGGGCCAGGACGGCCAGCCAGGCCAGCAGGAAGGGCACCACGAAGACGGCCAGCCGGGACAGGACGGTGCCGAGTTCGGCGTCCGGCTCGTAGCGCCGCAGGATCGTCAGCATCAGGAACACGTACGGATTGAGCGGCGTGATCATCTGGGTCGCCGAGTCGCCGATGCGGAAGGCGGCCTGCGTCACCGCCGGTTCCATCCCGAGCAGGAGGAAGGCCGGCACGAACACGGGTGCCACCAGGGACCACAGGGCGGATCCGGAGGTGACGAACAGGTTCAGCACGCAGACCAGCAGCACGAACACCACCAGTCCCCAGAAGCCGGTCAGCCCGGCCGACTCCAGCAGGGAGGCGCCCTCGACCGCGAGCAGGGTGCCCACGTTCGACCAGGTGAAGACTCCGATGACCTGGGCGATCACCAGGATGAGGACGATGTAGGCCGACATGCCGGTGATCGACTCGGCCATCATGCGCGGGACGTCGTCCGCCCGTCGCACGGCGCCCACGACGCGTCCGTACACCACTCCGGCCAGCAGGAAGGCGACGAACAGCAGGGGCACGACGCCGTCCAGCACGGGCGACGGCACCAGGGCGCCGCCCTCACCGCGCAGCGGTGAGCCGGGCAGCAGCCAGAAGGCGACCACCGCGGCCGCGTACGCCAGCACGACGGCGCCGGCCCACCGCAGACCGCGCCGCTCGGTGGCGGTGACCTCGAGCGTGGCGCGGTAGCCGCCGTCCGCCGTCGTCCCGGTGCCCTGCGACGGCTTCGTGCCGTCCTCGTCCGTGGCCTCGGGCGTCGTGCTCTCCACCGGCGCGGGCATGCGCGGCTCCAGGACGCGGGAGATCAGGAAGCCGCCGATCAGGGCCAGCACCACGCTCGCGGAGGCCGTGAAGAAGTAGTTCACGAGGATGTGCGTGGGCGCGTCCTCGCCGCCCGGCAGCACCTGCGCGGCCTTCTCGGTGATGCCCACGTACAGGGCGTCCAGGGCGCCCACCGTGAATCCCGCCGCGTAGCCCGCGCAGACGCAGGCGAAGCCGCCGATCAGGCCGGCGATGGGGTTGCGTCCGCAGCCCTTGAAGACCAGCGCCGCGAGCGGCGGGATGATGAGGATGGCGACGTCGCTCATCATGTGGCCCTGGGCCGCAACGAAGGCGACCAGGTACGGGACCAGGGCGCGGGGCGCCCTGCCGATCGAGATCCGGACCGTGGACTCCAGCAGGCCGGTCTGCTCCGCCACGCCCACCGCGGCCATCATCAGCAGGACGGTGCCCAGGGACGGGAAGCCGGTGAAGTTGGGGATGAAGTTCTCCAGCAGCCACCGCACCCCCTCACCGGTGAACAGCCCCCGCACCTGCAGGGTGTCGGAGGTTCCGGGCACGGTGACGGTGGCGCCCGCCCAGTGGAGGAGGGTGGAGACGACGCCGAGCAGGAGGAAGAGGAAGACGAAGAGCAGCACCGGGTGCGGGAGCTTGTTGCCCGCCCGTTCGATGCCGCCGAGGACGCGGTCGAGGAGTGATCCGGCCGTGCCGTCGGCCGTCCGCCGTTCCTTCGTGAGCAGGTCTCTGCCGGTCATCGGCCGCCTCCCGACCGGTCGAGGGTGTCCTTGCGGACGGCGCCGCGCTGGGCGACGAGCACCACGTGCCCGGGGTCGGCGAGGACGCCGATGTCGGCGAGCGGATCGCCGTCGCACAGGACGAGGTCGGCGTGGAGGCCCTGCCTCAGCGTGCCGATCTCGTCCTCCAGACCCAGCAGCTCCGCCGCGGTGCGGGTGCCGGCGACGATCGCGTCCATCGGCGTCATGCCGAGCGACACCAGGTGGGACAGTTCCCGCAGGTTGCGTCCGTGCGGGACCATCGCCGCGTCGGTGCCCATCGCGATGCGCACGCCCTCCGCGATCGCCGCGGAGATGTTCTCGCGGGTGATCTCGGACCAGCGGAGCTTCTTCTCGTAGTGGAACGGCTCCATCGTCGACTTGTCGATTCCGTCGAACACCGTGGACAGCGTGGGGACCAGGAAGACGCCGTGCGCGCCGGCGAGGTCGCGGGCCTCGGCGGTCATGCCGTAGCCGTGTTCCACACTGGTCACGCCGCCGCGGACGGCGTTGAGGATGCCGGCGGTGCCCTGTGCGTGCGCGGCGACGGGACGGCCGCCGTGACGGTCCGCCTCCTCCACGACGGCCCTGATCTCCTCCACGGTGAGGCCCTCGTCGTCGGGCTGGTCGTAGGGGCTGGACATGCCTCCGGTCGCACAGAGCTTGATCACGTCGGCGCCCGCCCGCAGCAGCCGGCGTACCGCCACCCGCACCTCCTGCGGCGAGTCCGCGAGTTCGCCCACGCCGGAGCTGGGGTCGAAGCCGCAGTCGGTGTGGAAGTCGGCGTGGCCGCCGGTGTGGCTGAGGATCCGGACGGCGGTGTGCAGGCGCGGCCCGGCGGTGAGCCCGCGGGCCACCGCGTCGCGGTACCCCGCCGCGAGTCCGCCGAGATCGCGGGCGGTCGTCACGCCGGCGTTCAGCGTGGCCCGCATCCGGGCCGCCGTGTCGAACACCGCCACGGTCGGGTCGTCCGCGTAGCGGCGCACCATCTGCCGCGCGGACTCCACCCCGAGGTGGACGTGGGCGTCGACGAACCCCGGGAGCAGTGTGCGCCCGGCCGCGTCGATCACCCTGGCCCGGGCGGGGCCCTCGGGCGCTCCGGCGGCCGGCCCGGCGTAGACGATCAGGCCGTCGTCGTCGACGTCGAGGACGGCGTTCTCGACGGGGGCGGCGCCGGTGCCGTCGATCAGGCGCGCTCCGGTGATGCGGAGGGAGGAGGCCGTGGGCAACGGTGCGGGAGAGAGGCAAGGTGCGGTCATAGCCGGACACCCTCAAGATCCTGGGTTACGAACCGGTAAAATCGCCGGAATCATTCAGGCCGCATGCGTCTGCGCAGGATTCGGAGCGCCCATGGGAACGCAGCAAACGGTCCGCCCCGACGACCTCGACCTCGCCATCGTGCACGCGCTGCAGATCCGCCCGAGGGTGCCCTGGACGAGGCTCGGCGAGGTCCTCGACGTCGATCCGGTCACGGCCGCCCGCCGCTGGGCCCGGCTGGTGGACGCGGGAGTCGCCTGGGTCGACGGCTACCTCTCCCCCGGTCACGACGACGGCGTCTACGCCCATCTGGAGATCGACATGGGCGGCACGCCGCGCGAGGACACGCTGCGTCTGCTCGCCCACGACCGGCACATCCTCAGCCTCAAGCAGACCACCGGCGGGCGTGACCTGCTCGCCATCGTCGGCGCGAGCGACCTGCACGCCCTGTCGCAGCTCGCGGGGGAACGCATCGCCCGCCTGCCCGGGATCCGGGCCACCCGCGTCCACGTCATCACGGCGGCGCCGTTCGAGGGCGCCGCGTGGCGGCTCGACGTCCTGGACCGCGCCCAGCGTGACGCCCTGGCGGTCCCGCCCGACGAGGCCCCGGACGCTCCCCTGGGCCCGCTGGACCGACGCATCGCGCTCGCCCTGGGCACCGACGGCCGGATGCCGCTGGAAGCCCTCGCGCGCGCGGCGGACACCAGTGTCTCCACCGCACGCCGCAGGCTCCGCGTCCTCACCGGCAACCGGCGCCTGTCGCTGCGCTGCGCCCTCGCCCGGCCGCTCACCGGCTACCCCGTGTCGGTCGTCTTCTTCGTCTCCGTTCCCGCCCGCCACCTCGACGACACGGTGGCCGCGCTCCGTACCCTGCCCGAGCTGCGCATGTGCAGCATCACCTCGGGCCCCGCGAACCTGGTCCTCGACCTCTGGGTGCGCGCGCTGTCGGACGTGCACATGCTGGAGGCGCACCTGGAGAACCGCCTGGCCCGTCAGGAACTGCGCGTCGTGGAGCGTGCCGTCGTCCTGCGCACCGTCAAGCACGTCGGCCGCGTCCTCGACCACCGGGGCCGGAGCGCCGCCGTGGCGCCGCTCAACTACTGGGATCCGCAGGCCGATTGACGTCACGGAACGGCGCCCGCACCGAGGCGGACGCCGTTCGGAGACGATGCACCGGGAAGCGTCCCGGCGCATCACGTCTCGTCTCAGGACACCACCCGCACCTCCTCGCCCGAGAGCTCTCCGGCCGTCGCGCCCCGGTCCTCGCGCGGCAGCCACCGCACCGCGAGGAGACCGAGCGCGAAGGTGAGCGCGGCGGCGACGCCGATCGCCGCGTGCAGCCCCGTCACGAAGGCGTCCTTCGCCTGCTCCGCGTCCTCGGCCGACAGGCCCGGGGACCCGAGGGTCGTGTCCAGGGTGCCCGAGACGCCCGGGCCCAGGAGCCGGAAGAGGTACGCCGCGAGCGAACCGAGCAGGGAGATGCCCAGGGCGTTGCCCAACTCGTTGCTCATCTCCGCGATCGCACCGGCCGAGCCGGCGCGCTCCGGGGGCACCGCCGCCACCGCGGTCTCCGCGACCAGGCTGAAGGAGAGTCCGTAGCCGACACCGGCGATGACGGTCGAGGCGATGTAGAACGCCGCACCCCCGTCGGAACCGGTGAAGAGCAGCAGCGCGAGCCCCACGGCCATGAAGAAGTGCGAGGCGATCAGCGCGGCCCGCTTGCCGATCCGCTCCACCACACCGGCCGTGCCGACGCAGGCGGCGGTGAGCACCGCCGCCCCCGGCAGCGCGAAGAACGCCGCGGCCAGCACGCTGAACCCGAGCACCGACTGCAGGTACACGCCGCTGAGGTAGCCGGCCGCGGCCCACGCCACCAGGGACAGGAGCCCCGTCAGCACGGCGACCGTGAAGACCCGGTCGCGGAAGAGCTTCAGGTCGAGCAGCGGCTCCTCGAGTGTGAGCTGCCGACGCACGAACCAGACCAGGATGGCGACGCCCAGCACGCCGACGGCCGACTGCCCGGCCGAGAAGCCTTCCGCGGCGGCGGCCTTGACCGAATAGACGGCGAGCAGGATGCCGATCGCCGACTGCGCCACGCTCAGCGCGTCCACCCGGCCCGGCCGGGCCTCGCGGACGTCCTTGAGGAACGTGGGGGCGAACGCCAGGAAGACCGCGACGATCGGCAGGTTGATCAGGAACACCGAGCCCCACCAGAAGCCGTCGAGGAGCAGCCCGCCGACGACGGGTCCGACCGCGAAGCCCGCCGCGAAGGTGGCCGCGAAGATGCCGATGGCGCGGGCACGCTGCCTGGCGTCGGGGAAGAGGTTGCTGACGATCGCCAGGCCCGAGGGCAGCAGCGTCGCACCGCCGAGCCCCATCAGCGCCCGGGAGGCGATGAGGATCTCGGGTGTGCCGGCCACGGCGGCACCGGCCGATCCGATGCCGAACAGGGTGGCGCCGCCGAGCAGGAACTTCAGCCGGCCGTGCCGGTCACCGAGGTTGCCGAAGGCGATCAGGAGCGAGGCCACCACGAAGCCGTAGATGTCGACGATCCACAGCGCCTGACCGGCGGTCGGGGAGATGGCCTCCGTGATGCTCGGCATCGCAAGGTAGAGCACCGAGTTGTCCATGGCCACGAGGGCCACCAGGCTCAGGACGAGGGTGAAGCCGAGCCAGGCCCGGCGTGGTGTCGCGCTACGCGCAGTCATGTGCTTCCTCCACGGGAAAACATAGGAATGATTATTTTCTTCTGAAGTGAGTATGCACTCCAGGACACGGCGTGGCGAGACGATCCGCCACGCGGGGACCATGGACACGCGGGAACCAGGGACGGACAGGGAGCGGGACATGGCAGCGGAGACCTTGCGGATCGCACTGACGGGCGCGACGGGCACGGTCGGGAGTCGGGTGGCCCGCCTCCTGGCCCCCCACCACCACCTGCGCTGCCTGACCCGTTCCCCCGAACGGGCGATCCGCCTGGGGGTGCCCGGCCTGGCCGTCGAGGCGGACCTGGACGAGCCGGACTCGCTGACGCGGGCCTTGACCGGGGCGGACGCGCTCCTGGTGGTGACGTTCGACCCTCTACGGGACGCCCATGACGCGCACCTCCTCGCTGCCGCCCGCCGGTCCGGGGTCCGGCACGTCGTGAAGCTCTCGGCCCTCGCGGTGACCGACCCGCGCGCACAGGACGCGATCACGCGCTGGCAGCGCGTGTGCGAGGAGCGTGTACGGGCGTCCGGGATGTCCTGGACGCTGCTGCGTCCCCGCGCGTTCATGTCCAACTGCCTGGGCTGGGCGGGAACCGTGCGCGACAGCGGCCTCGTGCGCACGCTGCACGGCGGTTCCCCGAACTCCTGCGTCGACCCGTGGGACGTGGCCGCCGCGGCGGCCCGGGCCCTCACCTCCGCGCGGTGCGCGGGTCAGGCCTACGCGCTGACGGGCCCGGAGCCCCTCTCGGCCCGTCAGCAGGTCGCGCAGTTGTCGGAGGTTCTCGGCCGGCCCGTGCGGCACGAGGAGCTGACCGAGGAGGAGGCCCTGGGGGCGTGGCGCGCCCGCTTCCCCGCCGAGCTCGCCCGGGCTCTGCTGGAGAGCGCGGACCGGCAGGCCCGCGGGGGCAAGAGCACCGTGCACGGTGGAGTGCGGGAAGCGACCGGCCGGGACCCCGGTACGTTTCGGGCCTGGGCGCGGCGTCATGCCTCCTCCTTCGGCCCGAAGGAGGCCGAGGGGGCGGCGGGCTCTTCGGCCGGTGCGACGGCGACGCCCTCGACGTAGGCGGCGTGGAGCAGGTCCGGGTCGGGGCCCTCGAGGACGGACGGCTTGCCGAGTCCGTCGAGGACGACGAGGCGCAGGAGGTCGCCACGGGTCTTCTTGTCGACCCTCATGGCGTCCAGGAGCCGGGGCCACTGGTCACCGCGGTAGGTCACCGGCAGGCCCACGGACTCCAGGACCGCGCGGTGGCGGGCGGCCGTGACGTCGTCCAACCGGCCTGCCAGCCGGGCCAGTTCGGCCGCGAACACCATGCCGACGCCCACTGCCGCGCCGTGGCGCCACGTGTACCGCTCGTTCCGCTCGATCGCGTGGCCCAGGGTGTGCCCGTAGTTGAGGATCTCGCGGCGGCCCGACTCGCGGAGGTCCTCCGAGACGGCGGCGGCCTTGACCCGGACGGCGCGCTCGATCAGTTCCGCGGTGTGCTGTCCGGACGGCGTGCGGGCCGCCCGCGGGTCGGCCTCGATCAGGTCCAGGATCGCGGGGTCCGCGATGAATCCGGCCTTGATCACTTCGGCGAGTCCGGAGGCGTAGTCGTCGACCGGCAGCGAGTCCAGCACCGCCAGGTCGCACAGCACCCCGGCCGGCGGGTGGAAGGCGCCGACCAGGTTCTTGCCCTCGGCGGTGTTGATCCCCGTCTTGCCTCCCACCGCGGCGTCCACCATGGCGAGCACGGTGGTCGGAACGGCGATCCAGCGGACACCGCGCAGCCAGGTCGCCGCCACGAAGCCCGCCAGATCCGTGGTCGCCCCGCCGCCGAGCCCGACGATCACGTCGCTGCGGGTGAACCGGGACTGCCCCAGCACCTGCCAGCAGTAGGCGGCCACCTCAGCCCTCTTGGCCCCCTCGGCGTCCGGGACCTGGACGGTGGTCACCTCGAAGCCCTGCGCGGTGAGGTCGGCGCTCATCTCCCGGCCGGCAGCGGCCATCGCGGCGGGACGGACGACGGCCACCCGCCGCGCAGGTCCGACCAGGGAGAAGAGCCGGTCCCGCAGCCGACGCCCGATCACCACCTCGTACGGGTCCGTCCCGGCGCTCCCGCCGACGCCGACGCGGACCGCGGGCGCCTCCGTGCCCCTCATGACGGAGTCCTGACGGACACGCCCGTCAGCGCGGACTGCACGGCGTCGGCGACCTGCCCGGGGGTGCGGCCGTGGGTGGCCACCACGGCCCGCGCCACGGACAGGTACAGGGGGCGCCTGCGGGACATCAGCGTCAGCCACTGGTACCACGGGTCCTCCCGCAGCAGCGGCCGGGAGTCGTTCCCCCGCAGCCGCTCCTGCACGTCGCGGAGCGTGGCGTCCAGGAAGACGACAGGATGTCCGCGCAGCGCGGCGCGCGTGTCCGGGCGGACGACGGCACCGCCTCCCAGGGCGAGCGCTCCGGAGTGCTCGCGCAGTGCCGCGACGACCGCCTCGTGCTCCAGGGCACGGAAGTGCGTCTCGCCCTGCTCGGCGAAGATCTGGGGGACGGAACGGCCCGTGATCCGGACGATGTCCTCGTCGGTGTCCCGTACCGTCGTCCCGGTGCGTTCCGCGAGGATCCTCGCGACCGAGGTCTTGCCCGCGCCGGGAGGGCCGACCAGTACGGCGAGCGGGGAGGTCACGCGATCTCCAGGTGCTCGAGGAAGCCGGTGACGTTGCGGCGGGTCTCGGTGGTGCTGTCGCCGCCGAACTTCTCCGCCACCGCGTCGGCCAGGACGAGCGCCACCATCGCCTCCGCCACGATCCCGGCGGCCGGCACCGCGCAGACGTCCGAGCGCTGATGATGGGCGGCGGCCGCCTCACCGGTGGTGACGTCCACGGTGGCCAGGGCGCGCGGCACGGTCGCGATCGGCTTCATCGCGGCCCGCAGACGGAGGGGCTCCCCGGTGCTCAGGCCGCCCTCGGTACCGCCGGAGCGGCCCGAGGAGCGGCGGATGCCGTCAGCCGTGGGCACGATCTCGTCGTGCGCCCGCGAGCCCGGCACTCGCGCCAGACCGAAGCCGTCACCCAGTTCCACGCCCTTGATCGCCTGGATGCTCATCAGGGCGGCCGCGAGCCGGGCGTCGAGGCGGCGGTCCCAGTGCACGTGCGAGCCGAGACCGACCGGCACGCCGTGGGCGACGACCTCGACGACACCGCCCAGGGTGTCGCCGTCCTTGTGGGCCTGATCGACCTCGGCGACCATCGCCTCGGAGGCGTCCGCGTCCAGGCAACGCACCGGGTCGGCATCGAGGCGGGCCACGTCGCCGGGCCCCGGCACCACTCCGCACGGGGCCTTCGCGGCGCCCAGTTCCACGACGTGACTGACGATCTCGATGCCCGCCGTCTCCCTCAGGTAGGAGCGGGCCACCGTGCCGAGTGCCACGCGCGCCGCCGTCTCCCGTGCGCTGGCCCGCTCGAGCACGGGGCGCGCCTCGGGGAAGCCGTACTTCTGCATCCCCGCGAGATCCGCGTGGCCCGGGCGCGGGCGCGTCAGCGGGGCGTTGCGGGCCGTGCTCGCCAGGAGGGCGGGGTCGACCGGGTCGGCCGCCATCACCCGCTCCCACTTCGGCCACTCGGTGTTCTTCACCATGACCACGACCGGCGAGCCCAGGGTGCGCCCGTGGCGTACCCCGCCGAGGAAGGTCACCTCGTCCCGCTCGAACGTCATGCGTGCGCCGCGTCCGTGGCCCAGCCGCCGCCGTGCCAGCTCGTCCGCCACCGTCTGCGTGGTGATCGGCACGCCGGCGGGCAGGCCCTCCAACGTGGCGACGAGCGCGGGTCCGTGGGACTCCCCCGCTGTGAGCCAGCGCAACCTGCTCATCTCTTCCCTGCTTTCCTCGGGTCCTGGTCACCGTGGGCGCCCTGGGGGCCGTGACCGGTGGGTGGTCGGCCGCCGTGAGTGGCGGGTCGTGTGTTCGCGGCCGCGGCGAGGGCGCGTTCGGCGGCACCGCGCATCGCGTCCAGTGGTGCCACGGGGCATCCCGTGAACAGCTCCACCTGGCGCGCGGCCTGGTGCGTCAGCAGGCCGAGGCCTCCCGCGGCCACGCCGCCGGCCCTGCGCCAGGCCCCGGCCAGCTCGGTCGGCCACGGGTCGTACAGCACGTCCAGGAGGACGCCCGGGGTGGACGGCACGGCCTGGGCCAAGGCGTCGGTGGCGCCGTAGGGGGTGGTGGAGACGACCAGGGGGGCTGTCAGTCCTCGCGCCGCCCTCGTCCAGGGAACGGTGCGCACCTCCAGTCCCAGGCGTTCCCCGCACTCGCGCATCTCGGCCGCGCGGTCCGCACCGCGCACGTAGGCCGTCACCTCGTCCGCGCCGAGCGTCCGCAGCGCCGCGAGCGCCGAGGAAGCGGTGGCTCCCGCGCCGAGCAGGGTGGCGGATCGCACCCTCCGCACACCCAGCTCGCCCAGGGCCGCGACCATGCCGGGGACGTCGGTGTTGTCCCCGGTGCGCCGTCCGTCCGGGTGGAGGACGACGGTGTTCACGGCCCGCACGGTGGCGGCGAGACGGCTCACCTCGTCGAGCAGCGGGATCACGGCACGCTTCAGCGGCATCGTGACCGACAGGCCGGCCCATTCGGGCCCGAGGCCGTCGAGGAACGTTCCGAGTCCTTCCGGCGCGACCTCGAAGCGCCCGTACGTCCAGCCGGTGAGGCCGAGCGCCGCATGGGCCGCGCGATGCAGGTCCGGGGAGAGGGAGTGCCCGATGGGTGAGCCCAGCACCGCCGCCCTGCGCCGTGCGTGCGTTGTCGTCGTCGACTCCATCAGGAGCGCTCCGGGACGGTGTGGTCGGGGAAGAGCCGTGCCAACTCCTCGTGGAACCCGGGGAAGGTCTTCGTCACGCAGTACGGGTCGTCGAGGGTCAGCGGGACGCGCGCGGCGAGACCCAGGACGGAGAAGGCCATGGCGATCCGGTGGTCCCGGTGGCAGGCGATCCGGGCGGGGCGCGGGGTGCCGGGGTGGACGGTGACCGAGTCCTCCGTCTCGTCCACCCTGATGCCGCAGGCGCGCAGGTTCTGCGCCGTCGCGGCGATGCGGTCCGACTCCTTGAACCGCGCGTGCCGCACGCCCCGGATGGTCACCGGCCCGTCGGCGAGCGGAGCGATGGCGGCGAGGGTCATGAAGGTGTCGGAGATGTCACCCATGTCGAGGTCCAGACCACCGCGCAGCCCGCCGGTGCCGGTCACGGAGACGACGCGGTCCGTGATCTCCACCTGGGCGCCCATCTCGCCGAGCGCTTCCACGAAGCCCAGGTCGCCCTGGAGGCTTCGTTCGCAGAGCCCGGGCACCGTCACCCGGTGCCCGGTCGCCGCGGCCGCGGCGAAGACGTACGAGGCGGTGGAGGCGTCGGGTTCGACGACGAGGGCGGTGGGACGGTAGCCGCCCGGCCGCACCTCGATGACGCCGTCGCCGTGTTCCTCCACGTCCGCGCCGAAGCGCAGCATCAGGGCCAGCGTCATGTCGAGGTAGGGACGGCTGACCGCCTGTCGCAGGTCGGCCCGGACCGGGCGCCGCATCAGCGGGGCGGCCATCAGCAGACCGCTGAGGAACTGACTGCTCATGGAGGAGTCGACCCGCAGCTCGCCGCCTTCCAGACCACCGGCGTGGACGGTCAGCGGGAGGCGCCCCTGCACGGGGGTCTCCAGGTGGGCGCCGAGCGCGGTCAGGGTCTCCATCAGGGGACCCAGCGGGCGGGCCCGCAGTTGTCCGGAGCCGTCGAAGGTGAAGGCGCCCTCACCCGTCGCGCTGTACGGGGGCAGGAACCGGGCCGCGGTGCCCGCGTCCGCGCACCACACCTGTGCGGTGCCGACGGGGCCGCGGCCGGTGCCGGTCACGTTCCAGCACTGGTCGTCGTCGCTGCTCTCGATGCGTGCCCCGAGGCCGGCGACGGCCGTCCTGAAGGCGAGGGTGTCGTGGCTGACCAGCGGGGCCCAGAGCTTGCTGGTGCCGTCCGCCGCGGCGGCCAGCAGCAGAGCCCGGGTGGTGATGCTCTTGGAGCCGGGGATGCGGGCGGTCAGCGGGCGGAGCGCGGGGGGTCGCGTGGTCATCGGCGTGCCGCCCTCTCCACGGCGCTCTCCGCCTCGGCGGCGATCGCCTCGGGGGTGAAGCCGAACTCGCGGAAGAGCAGCGCGCCGTCGGCCGAGGCACCGAACCGTTCCAGGGAGACGACGCGTCCCGCGTCGCCCGCCAGGCGGTCCCAGCCCAGGCCGACGCCGGCCTCGACCGTCACCCGCGCGCGCACGTCGGGGGGGAGGACCTGGTCGCGGTAGGCGCGGTCCTGTTCCATGAACCACTCCAGGCAGGGCATCGACACGACGCGGGTCGGGATGCCGCGCTCCTGCAGCAACTCCCGCGCGGCGACCGCCAGGGAGACCTCGGAGCCGGTGGCCACGAGCAGGGCTCGCGGCGCTCCGCCCTCGGCCTCGTGGAAGACGTAGCCGCCGCGTGCGGCCCGCGCGTCGGGGGCGTGGACGGGGAGTTTCTGCCGTGAGAGCACGATGCCGTGCGGGGCCGGGGCGGTGCGGCGTCTGCGCAGGATCTCCGCCCAGGCCACCGCGGTCTCGTTGGCGTCGGCGGGGCGCACGACGTTGAGGCCGGGGATGGCGCGCAGGGAGGCGAGCTGTTCGACCGGCTGGTGGGTGGGGCCGTCCTCGCCGAGTCCGACGGAGTCGTGGGTCCACACGTAGGTGACCGGCAGCCGCATCAGCGCGGCGAGCCGCACGGCGGGGCGCATGTAGTCGGAGAAGACAAGGAAGGTGCCGCCGTAGACGTGGGTCGAGCCGTGCAGCGCCACGCCGTTCATCACGGCGCCCATGGCGTGCTCCCTGATCCCGAAGTGCACCGTGCGGCCGTACGGGTCCGCCTGCGGCAGGGGGTTGCCGGCCGGCAGGAAGGAGGACGTGCTGTCGATCGTGGTGTTGTTGCTTCCCGCGAGGTCGGCCGAGCCGCCCCACAGCTCCGGGAGCAGCGGTCCCAGTGCCGCCAGTACGGCGCCGGACGCCGCGCGGGTGGCCACGGCCGTGCCGGGTTCGAAGGAGGGCAGCTTGTTCTCCCACCCGGTGGGCAGCTCGACCCGGGTGATCCGCCCGTACTCCGCGGCCCGGTCGGCGTGGGTCTCCCGCCAGCGGGCGAAGCGGGCGTTCCAGGCGGCGTGTTGGGCCCGGCCGCGGTCGAGGGCCGCGCGGGTGTGGGTGAGCACCTCCTCCGGCACGTGGAAGGAGCGGCTCGGGTCCAGGCCGAGCACCTCCTTGGTGGCGGCGACCTCCTCGGTGCCGAGCGCGGCGCCGTGGGCGGCGGCGGTGCCGCGGGCCCGGGGGGCCGGCCAGGCGATGACGGAGCGCGCGGCGATCAGGGAGGGCCTGTCCCGTTCCCGCTGTGCCGCGAGGAAGGCCTCCTGCAGGGCCCGGGGGTCCAGGTCGCCGTCGGGCTTCGGCTCGACGCGCTGGACGTGCCAGCCGTAGGAGGCGTACCGCTGCTCGACGTCCTCGGAGAAGGCGGTGCTGGTGTCCCCCTCGATGGAGATGTGGTTGTCGTCCCAGAGCACGACGAGGTTGCCCAGCTTCTGGTGTCCGGCCAGGGAGGACGCCTCGGCGCAGACGCCTTCCTGCAGGTCGCCGTCGCCCGCGACGACCCAGACGGTGTGGTCGAAGACGGACGCGCCGTCCGGGGCCTCGGGGTCGTACAGGCCGCGCTCGTAGCGTGCGGCCATGGCCATGCCCACCGCGTTGGCGACGCCCTGTCCCAGCGGCCCCGTGGTGGTCTCCACTCCGGGCGTGTGACCGTACTCCGGGTGCCCGGGGGTGCGGCTGCCCCACCGGCGGAACTCCCGCAGGTCGTCCAGGGTCAGCGGGTAGCCGGCCAGCATCAGCTGGACGTACAGGAGCACGCTGGCGTGGCCCGCCGAGAGGACGAAGCGGTCCCGTCCTGCCCAGGTGGGGTCGGCGGGGTCGTGGCGCATGACCTTCTGGAAGAGGACGTACGCGGCCGGCGCGAGGCTCATCGCGGTCCCGGGATGCCCGTGCCCGGCGTGCTGCACCGCGTCCATGGCCAGGGCGCGGGCGGTGTCGACGGCCCGCTGGTCGAGCGAGCTCCACCCTCCGGACGGGCGGAGGGGTTCCCCGGCACCGAGGGTCGGCTGCTCCGGTGCGGTCTGCGGTGGTGATTGCATGGGTCTCGTCCCTACAGGGTTCGGCGGTCCGGGAGAACCGCGGAGTGATCAGGAAGCGGTGCGGAACAGCACGGTCGAGACGTGCGGGGAAACGCGTCCGGGGGGAGTCCCTGCCCGGGGCCGGCCTCCCGGCGAGGGAGACGGCGGAGTGCCGCCCGAGGGGGTCCGGCGGCGAGGGGGTCCGGCGGCGAGGAGGCCGACGACGGTGTCGGGCCGTTTCCTCGGCCGCCGTTCAAAACTAGGGGTCGGGCCGTCGTGGCCCAAGCCGGACTTCGATAACGAGGGCCCGTCCGGCGGACAGCCCCTGACCCGCTAACCCGCTCCGCGGGGCAGTCGCCGGGTCCGGTCGGCCAGGACGGCGGCGGCGTGGGCGACCGAGGCGAGGGTGACGTGCCGGTGCCACCCGTTGAAGGAGCGCCCCGTGAAGTCGCGGAGGCCCACCCGGTCCGCGACGACCGCGGAGTCCTGGGTCACCCGGTGGGTGAGCTGTCTCAGGCGGACCAGGTGCTCCAGGGGCGCCGTGGCGAGATTGGACAGCCACAACTCGCCGGGCCACCGGGTGCCGTACGCGCCCATCCCCAGGAGCACCAGTGGTCTCGCCCCCGGACCCGTGAGCCGGGGAAGAGCCACGCGGACGGCGGCGGCGAGGGGAACGTCCTCCCCCGCACCCGGAGGGAAGGGGAACCCTCCCCTCACCGGCCGCCGCAGGGTGCGAGCCAGGCCCATGATCCGGTGCGCGGTGAGCGTGGTCTGCTCCCTTCCGGTCATGGCGAGGTCCGTCACGGCGAGCGGGGTGTCCGGTCCCACGCGCACCAGGAGCGGGGCGGGGCCGAGTGCGGCCTCCCGCAGAAGCGGTTCGGGCGCCTCGCCCAGGTCCAGGACGGTGGGCCGCGTCCGGAGACCCCAGCCCGTAGCGGTCTCCCGGCATGCCTCGGCCGCGCATTCGGCCAGGCTCTCCGCGCTGACCCCTTCCGGTATCGCCGCCTGGCTGCGCCGGAGGGTGTCCATGAGCCACGAGGAGGGCAGGTGCAGGCGCCAGTTGACGGGCACGCTCGCGGCCTCCGAGGCCGCCCAGACCCCGACGGCGCGTTGCGCGTTCAGGGTCTGTCCCAGCGCCGGCGAGTAGTGCCGTCCCACACCGACCGAGTTCCGCCCCGCCTTCGGGATGGTCATGGGGGTCACCACCCACGCCCGGGTCGGCAGGGCCGTCTCCACGGCGTCGGCGAGCGCGCGGCGGATGGGCATCCAGTCCCAGGTGGAGTCGCTGATGAAGTGGTGGAGATTCTGCTCGGACACCTCGTCGCCGAGCAGGTGCGCGATGTTGCGTATCGACTTGCGCCCCTGGATCGTCAGCAGGCCGTGGAGGTACTGGGTGCCCTTGCGGCGCTGGTCGCTGCGCGGCAGCGAGGCGAAGACGTGGGAGGTCAGCTCGGCGAGCACCGTGCCGGGGGCGGCCGGGACGGGCGGAGCCGCTCTGCCGCGGCCGGCGCGTACGTCGTGCGGGTGTACATCGATCATGGCTTCCTCACTGTGGCCCGGGGGCGGACCTACCGGCCGCCAGGCGGCGGTGGAGGTAGGCGGCGGAGGCCAGCGTCATGTGGTGGTGCCAGCCGGGGAAGGAGCGGCCCTCGAAGTCGAGGAGCCCGAGTTCGTTGTGGACGTCCCAGGCGGCCGCTTCGGTCACCGCGGTGCGCCGCGCGAGGACCCGGACGGAGACCGGCTGCGCGTCGCGGAGCGAGGTGACCCAGTAGCAGGAGGACCGTCTCTGTGCGGCGGAGACCTCCGCCACGAGCCGATGGGTCTGCGGAACGGCCGGCGCCTGTCGGCGGGGCGGCAGGAGGCGCACCACGGTCGACACGGTCTCCGCTCGGCCGGGCACCGCGGCGACGGCCCTGCGGCACCGCGCCTTGACGAGCGACTCCGCGTCGCTGACGGAGACGAAGGACGGACGCAGCTGACGGGGCGGCACCTCGGCGAGCGGCTGACCCGGCGGCACCTCGACGACGAAGTCCCGGCCCCTGTGCGTGAGACGGGCGACCACCTGGTCGGCGAACGGGGCGAAGTCGCGGCCGAGGACCAGCGGAACGGACTCGGCCACACCGGCGGCGGCGAACTGCTCCACCATCTCCAGTACGAGGGCCCAGGCGGGCCTGGACGTCACCTCGTCCGGGATGCGCGCCCGCCGACGCCGTTCGGGGTCACCGCACCAGGCTTCGTCGAGGAGGAGGCGCCAGGAGACCGGGACGCTGCCCGCGCGGCCGGACAGGAACAGGCCGATGCCGATCTGACAGCTCACCCGCCGGCCGGTCCCGGGCAGGACGCCGGGCCTCAGCCCCACCGAGTGGCTGCCCCGCTTGCGCAGCAGCACGGGCTTGGCCGTCCACACGGCGTCGGGCATCGATTCCAGGGCGATCCGGGCCAGTTCCACCCGAGCGGGTGCCCAGTCCCAGGGGCTGGAGGTGATGAACTGCTGCAGCGCCTGCGGCGCGGTGTCGGGCAGGTCCAGGTTCTGGGCCATCCGGCGCACCGTCTTACGTCCCGGCGTGCACAGCAGCCCACGCAGGTAGGCAGCCGCCCAGCGGCGCTGGTCGCTACGGGGCAGATATCCGAAGACCCGCTCCTCGTAGGCGGCGAGGCCTTCCGGTCCACCTTCCTGCACACCCCGCGGTGCGTCGAGGCCGGCAGCGGCCTGTGCGGGCATGGCTGTCTCCTTGTGTCGGTCGTGGTCGGTCGGTCCTTGCCGGCGGGATCCACCGTCCCGCAAAACATAATCATGATTCTTCTTCTTTGGAAGCACGAGAGTGCCCTGCGCGTACAAGTTCGTCAACTCGCCGTTGTGGACGGCAGGTGGGCGATGGAACGTAGGACCGATCGATGCACGGACCATGAATACGAAGCGGGAGGTCACGGTTGACACCGGACACAGAAGGAAGGAGAGGCGGGCGCCAGCAGAAGAGATCACTGCTGACCCGGGACGCCCTGCTGGACGCCGCCGCGCGGGAGGTCGACGCGCACGGCTACGGCGCCGTGGCCATGCACCACATCGCGAGGGCGGCCGAGGTCACCACGGGCGCACTCACTTTCCACTTCCCCACGAAAGGTGACCTGTTCGCGGAGCTGACCGAACTCGGTCTCGCGCGGACGCGGGAGCGGGCCGAGGATGTCGCCCGGTTGCCGGCGTCCCCGCTGCGCAGGATCTCCCTGCTCGTCCTCGCCCTGCTCGAACTGCTGCACCGCGACGTCGTGGTACGCGCGGCCGTACGACTGGCCAGGGAACTCCCGGAGGTGGCCGATGCGTCGGAGGCCTATCTGCCGTTGAGCCGGGAGATGCTCCGGGAAGCCGGGGAGACGGGCCAGTTGAGGGAGGGCGTCACACCGGATGCGGTGACGGAGATGATCCAGTACCTGGTGGCGGGTGCCGAGGTGTGCGCCCGCGGCACTACCTCGGCACCCGAGAACGCCGACACCGCCCGGGCGCACTTCACCGCGCTCCGCGACCTGCTCCTGTACGGCGTTTCGGCCGTCCGCCCGCCCGGACAGGAGTAGCCCCCCCGGCCCCAACCCCCTTGCCGCAGGCGCCTTCTAGCTAAATCAAATAAGAAGGATTATTCTTTTGTCTGTCAGCGGGGGAGGTGAGCCAGGCCGCCCCGGAGGATCCTGAGTAGCAGTCCAGGGGGAAGGCCGGCATGACCAGAGGTACAGGCATGTTGCGGGACAAGGTCGTCATGATCACGGGAGCGTCCAGCGGGATCGGCGCGGCGGCCGGGCGCGTGTTCGCCGCGGAGGGCGCGACCGTGGTGCTCGTGGCGCGACGCGAGGAGCGGCTGCGCGAGCTGGCCCACGAGATCGTGGCAGCCGGGGGCCGCGCCATGGTGATGGCCGGGGACGTGACCCGGGAGATCGAGGTCGAGAAGGCCGTCGCCGAGACGGTGGCTCTGTTCGGGAGGCTGGACGGGGCTTTCAACAACGCCGGGCACACGGTGGCCGGGGGCTTGTTGCACGAGACGGACCCCACGATCTTCGAGCAGGTCATGGACGTGAACGTCAGAGGCGTGTGGAACTGCATGCGCCACCAGATCCCCGCGATGCTCGGCTCGGGGCGCCCGACGGCCATCGTGAACACCTCCAGTGTGGCAGGGATACTGGCCGCCGGGGCATCCTCCGCCTATGTGGCCGCCAAGCACGCGGTCCTGGGCCTCACACGGGCCGCCGCGGCCGAGTACGGGCAGCAGGGGGTCCGCGTGAACGCCCTGGTGGTCGGCAGCACCCGCACCGAGATGATGGACCAGGTCCTGAAGGACACCCCGTCCCTCGAGGAGGCGTTCGTCGGGCGCTCCGTCCAGAAGCGGATGGCCGCACCCGAGGAGATCGCGCACAGCGCCGCCTGGCTCTGCAGCGACCACGCCTCCTTCGTCACGGGCGCCGCGATGCCGGTCGACGGCGGCTGGACCGCCGCCTGACAGCGGACGAGGCGCCGTGCGGGCACGGCTCGTCGGCGCCTCGTCCGCCTTGCCTGGTCGTCGCATTCTTCTACGGGGGCTGGACGGGCTTCGGCGTCGTCGCCATCCTGTCGATCCTCGA